>JAZRQU010000045.1:0-1380 GCA_045650045.1 Candidatus Egerieisoma sp.
GGATCAATATGTTTGAAGTTTTTATATACCACCATACATCGCCTCCTTTTAATTTATTATATCATAGATACGATGCATTTACAAGAAAATAAGAAAAACCTCTCTTGTCTTGGTAGACAAAAGAGGTTTCTTTTATGGAGCAGGTAAAGGGAATCGAACCCTCCTATTGAGCTTGGGAAACTTTAGGATATTTACGCTATATATGTTATGGATTCAAAATTTCGTGTTTTGATTAATAATATGCTTTTTTGATCGTTAAAACTAGAGAATTATCAGAATGATGATATTTTTACTTATGTATTGCGTAACGATCCCGTGTCCGCACCGATGATTTCCTTAAATGGTGGGACAACCAGGTAAAGCAGGAGCAGAGAAATGTTCTGAAGAATTTGGTTTCATAACCAAAGATAACGGCACCCGTGTCTGAGATTACTCGGACACAGGTGCTTGCGCATTCTATTAGATTTAGTGTTTTCTAATACAAAGAACGATAAACTCTACAGGACAGTTGCTCTGCACTGTATTTCCACATTGTCATTCTCGTCTTGACGCAGATTCAAAAGCATGCTATTATATCTGCCGAGGTGTGATATATGCAGAAACATGATTTATGCGGTGCGCTGATCAAAAAGGTACATGATGAGATTGAGAAAAAGGCCAACGCAATGCTGCGGCAGCAGGATTTGACCCTTTCTCAGATGAATGTACTGATGGAGCTGGAAGCAATTCCCGGTCATCAGTTGACCTTAAAAGAACTGGAAGGTCTGCTACATGTGGCCCAATCCACGGCTGCCGGAATTGTGGTTCGTCTGGAACAGAAGGGATTTGTGGAAAGTTTCACGGACGAAAGCGATCGCAGAGTCAAGAAGGTAAGGATTACCCCTGCCGGTATGGAATGCTGTAAAAACGCCGCATCAGATGTGAAAGAAATCGAAACGAAACTGCTGTCCGGCTTGACTGCGGCGGAGAAGCTTCTGTTCCTGGATTTACTGGAAAAGGTTTTTAACGCACTATAAATATGTCCGCGAAAGCGGGCATATTTCAAACGATAATTTAATAGCACGCTTTTAATAGTTTGCTGTTGATATAAAGGAGATAATTTATGGAAATGACAAAAGAGCTGGAAGTATTTCGCAGCGCACCGGTGCCGAAGGCGGTTCTGAAAAACACCATCCCCGCCATGGCAGCCATGCTGATGGTGCTGATTTACAATCTTGCTGACACCCTCTTCATTGGTATGACCCATGATGCCTATCAGGTGGCTGCCGTCTCCATGGCAACCCCCGTATTTCTGATTTTCATGTCCGTGGGTACTGTGTTCGGTATCGGCGGAACCTCTGTGATCTCCCGGGCACTGGGTGAAGGAAAGATGGATTACGC
>JAZRQU010000046.1:0-57358 GCA_045650045.1 Candidatus Egerieisoma sp.
GACGCATATCCAAACAAAGCCGATTCTACATAATCCCACTGGCCGTTCAGGGAATCAAGGCCAAATGTTTCCCACATTTGTGCAAAGATTTCATCCTTTTTGGCTACCAGTGGTGAAAAGTCAACCAGAATTGCTATCGGATTTCCAGGTACATTCCATCGCCCCACTCTAACTCTCAATCCGTCTGAAGCCGCCTGCTTCTTCCACACCCTGAACAATATAGGGTCTTCAAGAAACTCAGGGTTCTGGGACTCATCCATCCATACATCGGGACCAATCATAATATGATGTTTCCCGTAATCATTGGACAGATTAAGTGCTTTGGTAGCTACAACTGTATGGATACCACCAACTTTATTGCACACTTCCCAGCTGGTTTCAAACAGATAATCGGGTTTGTTGATTGTCTCACTTACCATTATTATCGTTCTGTTTTTTAACTCAAATTTGACTCAAAAGGGCAGAATCGTTAAAAATTCTGTCCTTTTGAGTCAAATCCGCTTACTTCTTAAGTATTAATTTATTTTTTTTTAGGTTTGTTATTTGCTTTTTCCACTCTAAGAGCAAAATCGCTCAATACATTCATATAGTTGATGAATGCCTCATATGGAGTGTCATATGGGTTGAAGTATTTGTGTACAGCTCCATCAGAGAAGAATTTTGTACACATATAATAGAAGTGGTCGCTCTCCTGCAATTTTCTGTAATCTGCAAGAAGCTCCTCATCTTTAGCTGCCATTACCCCTTTCTCCAAAGAGTAAAGTTTCTCAAATGCCTCGTTCTGAAGCTCGTTACCCAACCATGCACTGGTATCTCTCTCCTCATCTGCCCATGAAATTGCATATGGAACGTGAAGAGGTGCAACCGGCTGGTGTTTTGCTGCTGCCTCTGATGGGGTTACAAACTTAAGCTCTGTATTTGCAAGAACAGCATCAGGTAGTGCTCTCATGAACTCAAGGATACCTGTAGAAGCATTCTGGTGCTCACCAAATGTCTCATAATCCATGAACAGGTTGATGATGTCAGCCTCTTTAGCGCTCTCTGCCAACCATGCAGCATATTTGTCGCTGGTTACAGGCCAGTTAGGATTGCTTCTGTCCGAGAAACGGAAAGCAATGTCATCACTTAGGTTGAAATTCTTAAGAAGAAGTTTCAACTTAGGATTGATTGCATTGGTATACAAGAAGTTAGGACTCTTCCAACCTAGAATGTGCTTAGCACCCTCTGTAAGCATTGTATTAAAGCCCATTGCTGCTACTGTTTCACCAATTGTATCTGAATAGATAAGCTCAGTGTTTCTGAAAGTCTTTGGTTTTACACCAAAATGTTTCTTGATAGCTGCACTGTGCTCCTTAACCTGATTCTTGAACTCTTTCTCAGATTTCAAAGAAGCAAGGCTATGGGAATAAGTCTCTGCCAGGAACTCCACACATTTTGTAGAAGCCAATTTCTTGAAGCTCTCCAAAACCTCAGGAGCATACTGCTCAAACTGCTCCAAAGCAGCACCTGAGATAGAGAATGCAACCTTGAAGTTCTTGCCGTGCTTCTGGATAAGGTCATAGATAACCTCATTCATAGGCAGGTAGCAACGCTGCGCAATTCTCTTAAGGATAGTTCTGTTGGCAAACTCATCAAAGTACTGAGAATCATTGCCTATATCAAAAAATCTATACAATCTTAGCCTGTCTGGCTGATGCACTTGAAAATAAAGACAAAGTGACTTTTCCATATATGTTAAATTTTTATTCGTTTCTTACTTTAAGTTATCTATAGCCTCCTGATATACATCAATCATCTTGAGGGCGGCATTCTCCCATTTGAGGTTATTTACTTCCTCAACACCACATTTGGCACTCATTGATGCCAATGCAGGATATTTGAGCAGACCGTAAATTGCGTCAGCCATAGCATCAATATCCCAGAAATCGGTCTTGATTGCATAACTCAATACCTCAGCCACACCAGACTGTTTTGAGATGATACTTGGCACATTCGATTTCATCGCCTCAAGTGGTGAAATACCAAAAGGCTCAGAAACTGAAGGCATTATATACACATCTGAATATGCAAACATCTTCTTCACATCATCTCCGCGCAAGAAACCTGTAAAATGGAACTTGTCTGCAATACCCAATTTTGCAACACGTCTGATGGAACGGTTCATAAGGTCACCGTTACCTGCCATTACAAACCTCACATTGTCACATTTCTTAAGCACCTTGTTTGCAGCCTCAATGAAATACTCAGGTCCTTTCTGATAGGTGATACGGCCAAGGAAAGTGACAATCTTGTCATCCACTCCCCTCTTCACCTCCATCTGCTTGAACTCATCAAAGTCAACTGCATTGTGCACAGCCACTACCTTTGAAGGATCAATGCCATATTTGTTGATAACTATATTTCTGGTAAGGTTACTTACAGCCATAATCTTGTCTGCAGCCTCCATACCCATCTTCTCAAGTGCAAACACCCTTGTATCAATTGCATTGTCACTTGCACGGTCAAATGAAGTTGCATGCACATGGATTACAAGAGGTTTTCCCGATATCTTCTTGGCAGCAATACCTGCAGCGTATGTAAGCCAGTCATGTGCATGGATAACATCAAAGTCATTCTCAAGTGCGATTGCACTTGCCACCATTGCATATCTCTGCACCTCCTCCATAAGGTTTGCACCATATTTTCCTGAGAACTTGTATTTTCCGCCATAGTGGATCTTGAACTGCTCGTACTCCTCCCAACGGTTTCTCTGCTCGGTAGTCTCTACCATAGAAGAGAACAGCTCAGGATCTATATAAGGAACAAGGCCTGAAGAAACCTTGAAGAAACTTACCTTATCCAAGAAACTCTCAAGTCTGCTCAAGTCTGTCTTTCCCCAAACCTCAGCAACTGAAATGTCACTTGCGTTTATGATCTTTACAGCACTCTGGTCCTCATCACCAGAAGCTGAAGGCATAACAAACAGAACTTCAACATCATGTTTTGCAAGACCTTTTGTAAGTCCGTAACATGCAGTACCCAAACCACCGGCAATATGTGGAGGGAACTCCCATCCAAACATCAAAACTTTCATCACTCTTTACTTTTTAATTCTGTTCAACATGCTCTTTCCTCTCAATATCTCTGCAACGCTGATTGCAGAAGAGATACATCCGTGAGGTTTGTGTGAAGGGTCACCGTCATAAATCTCAGCCACTGAGCCAATGCCGTGTACCTCCATATCCTCCTCAAATGCATCAAGCAACTCCTTGGCCTTCCTCACAAAGCTTTTGCCTGTAAGTGCAAGGTTTGCCTCAATATATGGTCCAAGAAGCCATGGGAACGCACAACCGTTGAAATGTGCAATGTCCCTGCTGCCCTGGTCACCCTCATATACTCCCCTATACAAAGGATTCTTAGGAGAAAGTGACCTGATACCCCTTACTGTAAGAAGCTCTCTCTTCACAGCAGTAAGTACAGCCATCTTGGTCTCGTCATCAAGCGGAGAATATTTAACACAACAGGCAATAAGCTGGTTTGGTCTTGTAAACACATTCTGTCCCCTGTCATCTACATAGTCTGCAAGATGTTTTCTCTCCTCGCACCAGAACACTCTGGTATAGTTCTCCCTTATCTTACCTATTATATTATCTGTTTTCTGTACAAGTTTTCCTTTACCGAATTTAAGGTCAAGGTCCCTTACAAAGCAAAGCGCGTTGTACCAAAGGGCATTCACCTCTACCTGGTAACCGCCTCGCTCACTTACAGGTCTGCCATCTACATATGTATTCATCCATGTAAGGGCAACACCATATTTCTGAGCCCACAACAAGCCGTTCTCGTGAAGCCTTACGCTCTCCCTGCTGTTGTTAAGGAATGACTCAATGATATCTACCATCCATTTGCCGTACTTCTTCCATACCTGTGCGGCATCAGCACCATAATCTGCATACTGCTGGATTGCCCTGATGAACCACAAACCGCTGTCGGGACAATCAGACTCATTCAACATATTGTCTTTATGACGCTTGATTGTGCTGTCAATCACCTTCTCAAATCTCTCCGCATCTCCATTATTGTATAGTGTAAGACCCGGAAGGGCAATGAATGACTCCCTCAAGCTCTCATAATCCCATGAGTAACCTGAACATACGCTGTACTCGCTGCCGTTCTTGATAAGGAACTGGCCTGCTGCAAGTTTGAGGCAAGCCTCATAGTTGCTTCTGGTGTTGTCTCTCTTAAGAACCTCTTTCTCAAATCTGGTCTTGAGTGATTTTGCAGGAACCGCTTCGCCTGTAGAAGCTGAAAGGATGATGCTCTCACCTTTCTTGATAGGCAGCTCAAAATAACCTGGAACGAACAAATCCTCCTTGCACTCAAATCCTCTTCTGCTCTCCTCCTTGTAAACGATACCCTTGTACCAGTCTGGAGAAGCTATCCACTCATTCTTCTTGTTCAACTGCAGATTGAGTGTAGGGAAGCCCTCATAAAGGTTGAAAGCCACACCGTTGTCAACCGCATTGTATCTGGTGTTTGCAGAAGTGTTTGCCGCTGTAAGGGCGTGTATGTTTCTGTAAGCCAAGAAAGGTTTGATTCTGAGTATTGTAGGCGAGTGTGCCTCCAAAAGGGTATATTTTATCAGAACCTCCTCTGTCTCTCTCAAGAACATGATAGTTTTGCTGAACTTCATGCCACCAACCCTGTAAGTGATGGTTGAAGCATAGTCCATCTCAAAGTCTACAATGTACTTGTGGCCTCTAGGCTCATAAACATCACCGTATGAAGTGATGCCCAAGTTGAAGCTCTGGCCATGCTGTATTAGGGATTCGTGCAATGTAGAGAGAAGAATGTGCTTGTCTCCTCCAAAATTCTCAATTGGAACTACAAGCAATCCATGGTATTTTCTGGTGTTACAACCTACGATGGTTGTATTCACGTAGCCTCCTGCCCTGTTGCTGAGCAGAATCTCACGCTCCAAAGAATACTCAAGGTTTACCAGCTCCTCTTTGTTAAATTCCAAGTATGCCATATGATGTGTAGATAATTTTGCGCGCGAAATTACAACAAATATTTCTATTTAACTAATTTACGTTTAAGTACAAAAGCAGTTCTAGCAGGGAGGTAAAGGGTCAAAAACGTGCCCTGAGCATCCTCCTGCGTATAATGTACCTGTTTTTTCCTGTTTCTCTCATACCCGTTAAATTCTTTCCAGTCTGTATCCAGAACCATAGAATACTCCCCTCCAAAGATATTTATGCGATAGTTGTTGTAAGATTCTGCAGGGCTGAAATTGAACACAAACACAAACTCTCCCCTCTCCATAACCAATATCTGCTTGGGCTCATCATTGTAGATTGAGATTGGAGCATTTGCAAGGATATTGTTCTCCCTGAACAGGTGTATCATCTTCTTGTCAAAAGCCAGCAGCTTGCCATATCTGAGGAACGGGCTGTCCGCCAGGCTCCACTGCCTTCTCGCATACAGATGCGACCAGCCGTTTCCTTCCCTTGGAAAATCAATCCACTCAGGATGGCCGAATTCATTACCCATAAAGTTCAGGTATCCGTTGCCGGCTGTTGCTATGGTAACAAGCCTTATCATCTTGTGCAGAGCCATTGCCCTGTCTACATCAAGGCTCTGCATTCCCAAGTCCATATGTGTATACATCAGGGCATCCATAAGCCTGAAAATGATAGTTTTGTCTCCCACCATTGCCTGGTCGTGACACTCGGCATAACTGACAGTCTTCTCATCTGCCCTCTTGTTGGTAAGCTGCCACCACATGTCGCAGACATTCCATTTCTCGTCGGGAACCTCCTTTATCCACTTGATCCAGTTGTCGGGAACACCCATGCTCATCCTGTAGTCAAATCCCCAACCGCCCTGGTGTATAGGTGCTGCAAGGCCAGGCATTCCGCTCATATCCTCGGCAATGGTAAATGCATCGGGGTGGATCTCCTTTATCATATCATTTGCAAGTCCCAGATATACCAGGGCATCCACATCAACGTTACCGTTGAAATAATCTTCATATCCGCCAAATGCGCGGCCAAGGCCGTGGTCCCAGTAAAGCATGCTGGTAATGCCGTCAAAACGGAAGCCGTCCAGGTTGTACTCCTCCATCCAGTATTTGCAGTTTGAAAGGAGGAAGTAAAGGGTCTCGTCCTTGCCGTAATCAAAGCAGCGGGTATCCCATGCAGGATGGTCTCCCTTCTCACCGGCATGGAAATACAGTGTGGATGTACCGTCAAAATTGCTCAATCCCTCAAGCTCATTCTTTACAGCGTGGGAGTGTACAATATCCATAATCACCGCAATACCAAGCTTGTGCGCCTTGTCCACCAGTTCCTTGAACTCCTCCGGGGTTCCAAATCGGGAACTCAATGCAAAGAAATTTGAGACCTGATATCCGAACGAACCGTAATAAGGGTGCTCCTGCAATGCCATAATCTGCACGGTATTGTATCCCAGTTTGGCAATACGCGGAAGCACATTTTTTGTAAAGTCCTTGAATGTGGCAACGGCAGGTTCCTCACCGGCCATTCCTATATGTGTCTCATATATAAGAGGATTCTCCACTTTAGGAGCACGCGGATTCTTCCATTTGTACTCCCTTGAAGGGGCCCAAACCTGCGCAGAGAAAGTATGGGTAACCTCATCCTGCACGCACCTGGTAGCATAAGAAGGAAGCCTCTCACCGTCTCCACCGTCCCAGAAGATATGCCATTTGAAAAGGTCCCCATGCCTGACTGCCCTTTTTGGAAGCACAAGTTCCCACACACCGCCACCTTTATTGGTCATCCTGTAACCAGGGGAAAGTTCCCAGTTGTTGAAATCACCTTTTACATATATGGATGTAGCATTGGGAGCCCACTCCCTGAACACCCACTTGTCACCTTCTTTGTGCACTCCATAATACAGATGGTTATTGATGGCGTCCTTGATAGGCTTGCCGAAACCTGCAATCTCACCTTTTCTTATAAGAAGTCTCTCGTGCCTTCCCTTGATGGCACGTGCAAACGGTTCCAGATAGGGGTCAGTATGGTATATCATAATTATTGTTTGTTTAGTATCTTATTGAAATCATTCTCATAGCCGTCAAGCTCCTTGCGACAAAAATCCAGCAGCTCCATAGCCTTCTTCAGTTCCTTCTCCACCCCGGCAATCTGTGCATCAGGGGCCTCAATCACCTTTACAAGCTCCTGCAATTGGGCCAAAGCCTCCTCATATGTCATTTTCTTCTCCATAACAAATTGTATTTTCTTCCCGACAAATTATTCTTTCATCCTCTTCTCCACTGAAACAACCTCTCCCACAACAAACTCCACTGTACCGTCTGCAAGCACCATCCTCACCCTGCTTCCAGCGCGGATATCATCTGCTGATGCCCTTTTCCCGTCAACAGCCACAATTGCAAAACCGTTGCCCAATATCTTGGCAGGGTCTGCCGCATTTATCCTCAACTGCAACATTTCCAGCGTTCTGCGGCCATTGGAAACAAGGTTTGCCGCTCCCTGCACCATACCATTGTGCAACAAGGCAAGCTTCTGCCGCTCCTCTGAAATTTTTTGTGTTAAAGTTAATGAAATTCTCTGAAACAAATACATTATATATTGTTCCTGTTCCACAAAAAGTCCCACAAAAAAGTCTGCCACAGCCGTAGGGGTCTTCAGCCAGGTATGGGCAACCATATCCGCTATATGGAAATCGTGGTCATGCCCTATACCTGTAATGACCGGAAGCGGGAATTGTGCAATATTGATGGCCAGATTGTAGTCATCAAAGCAGACCATATCCATGGCAGCACCGCCTCCCCTTATTATTATTGCCACATCAAATTCGTCAGACCTTTCCGCTATCCTCTCCAGGGCAGAGATGATGCTTTGTGGCGCATCATCGCCCTGCATCTGTGCTGCAAACAGCTCTGTATAAAACTTGAACCCGTTCTCGTTGTTGTGCAGCTGCTTCATGAAATCCCTGTACCCGGCAGCCGTTTCTGCAGAAACCACCGCTATCCTGCGGGGCAACGCCGGCAACTGCAACGCGGAGTTCATATCCATACAACCGTCTGCCTTGAGCTTCTCAATGGTCTTCTGCCTGCGGAGCTCCAGCTCGCCCACAGTAAACGCGGGATCTATATCCAGAATATTGAGAGACAGACCGTAAATTGGAGAAAAGCTCACCTGCGCCTTAAACAGCACATTGAGCCCTTTTTCCAGCCTCACTCCTGCCGTTGTTTCAAAATAAGGTTTGAGCATGCGGTACACATTGCTCCATATCACACCCCTTGCCTTGGCTGCCACTCCCCGGCTCCCTTCCTTATAATCTATCAGATCAAGATAGCAGTGGCCGCTATAATGGTTGTTGAGCTCTCCTATCTCCGCGGTAACCCATACTGCACCCGGAACAGCCCCTTCAATGCCCCTTTTTATCTTCTCCTGCAATTCCAGCAGCGTCATCTTCTCTTCCATTCTCTTATTTTTCGCACAAGGTACAAAAAATTATTGTACCTTTGTAGCCTAATACCGGAACATTTTATGAAAATCACCAAGGCTATTTTTGCCGGCAGTTCCCAGAAACTGAAAGACAAGCCAAAGGCTAAGTTTCCCGAGTTTGCCTTCATTGGAAGGTCCAACGTGGGCAAGTCTTCGCTTATCAACTCTTTATGCAACCACAAAGGGCTTGCAAAGACCTCTGCTACCCCTGGCAAGACACTCCTTGTAAACCATTTCCTCATCAACGATTCATGGTATCTTGTAGACCTTCCGGGCTATGGCTATGCAAAAATTTCGCAGGCCGGCCGAGTGAAGCTCCACAAGATGATCAACGAGTTCATCAACGAATCAGAGGAGATGGCCCTCCTTTTCGTACTGCTGGACAGCAGGCATCCTATACAGAAAATAGATCTTGAGTTCCTCATGAGCCTTGGCGCTGCAGGAATTCCGTTCTCAATCATATTTACAAAGGCAGACAAATTGAGCAAGACTGCCCTTGAAAAGCAGATTGAAGAGAACAAGCAGGAGCTGTTGCAGTATTGGGAGGAGCTTCCGCCGGTATTCGTAACCTCTTCCGAGAAACATATTGGAAGGGAAGAAGTACTTGAGTATATACAAACTATTTTAAATACACTTTAAACTATGGATCATAATCACGTGATTAAAATTTTCTCATGTAGAGGATCTCAGTATCTTGCCGAGAAAATTGCAAAGGCTCTAAAACTTGATTTGGGAAAATCTATCGTCAACGTTTTCAGCGACGGTGAGTTCCAGCCAGCTTTTGACGAGAGCGTCAGAGGTGCAACCGTATTCATCGTACAGTCTACCTTCCCGCCTGTAGAGAACCTTTTTGAGCTTCTTCTTATGATTGATGCTGCAAAGAGAGCTTCTGCTTACAAAGTTGTGGCAGTTATGCCTTATTTCGGTTGGGCAAGACAGGACAGAAAAGACCGTCCTAGAGTTTCCATTGGTGCAAAACTTGTTGCAAACATGCTTACAGCTGCAGGTTGCGACCGCGTTATGACTGCAGATATCCACGCAGACCAGATTCAGGGCTTCTTTGATGTTCCATTTGATCACGTGTACGCAAGCGGATTGTTCCTTAACTATTTGAGAAGCCTCAACATTGAGAACCTTTCCATTGCAGCTCCTGATATGGGTGGTGCAAAGAGAGCAAATGCATACTCAAGAATCCTTGGTTGTCCGCTAATCGTTTGCCACAAATCAAGGGAAAGAGCCAACGTTGTAGGTTCAATGACTGCAATTGGTGATGTTGAGGGCAGAAACGTTGTTATCGTAGACGATATGGTTGATACAGCAGGTACACTTTGCAAAGCTGCAAACATGCTTAAGGAGAAAGGTGCACTTAGCGTAAGAGCCGTTGCAACCCACCCTGTATTGAGCGGTGCTGCATACGAGAACATTGCAAAATCAGAGCTTTGTGAGCTTGTTGTATCCGACACTATTCCTCTAAGGGCTAAAGAGGGTCAGGATACTTCAAAAATCAAAGTTATCTCTGTTGCAGACTTGTTTGCCGAGATTATTGACAAAGTATACACCGACAGATCAATCAGCGGTTCATTCGTATTCTAATTAGTAAAATATTCCAGTTATGCTGTCACCAAAATTACAGATAGAAGATGTCCACAATACCCTTGTTGAGGGGTTGCGCAATTTCATTCACTCCATCGGTGCCACCAAGGTTTGCCTTGGCCTGTCGGGAGGAATAGATTCTGCAGTTGTTGCTGCTTTGGCCGTTGAGGCTCTTGGCAAGGAGAATGTGCATGGATTCCTTATGCCAAGCGAGTTCTCTACAGTACACTCTGTGCAGGATGCGGTTGATCTTGCAGACAACCTTGAAATGAGCTATGACATTGTACCTATCGGGAAAATCTGGAACAAGTTCATGAAGGAGCTTGCCCCTGTTTTTGGTGCAGACAACAAATGGAATGTTGCTGAAGAGAACCTTCAGGCCAGAATCAGGGGTACACTCCTTATGGCCTACTCCAATAAATTCGGTGCAATCCTGCTCAACACTTCAAACAAGAGTGAGCTGAGCACCGGTTACGGCACATTATATGGAGATCTTGCAGGCGCTGCCATGGTGATTGCAGATCTCTATAAATGTGAAGTATACGAACTTGCAAACTACATTAACAGAAACGGTGTGGTGATTCCTGTCTCTACCATTACCAAAGCTCCGTCTGCAGAGTTGAGGGAAGGTCAGAAAGATACAGATTCACTGCCTGACTATCCGGTTCTGGATTCAATCCTTTATGCAATGCAGGAGGGCGGCAAGACTCCTGAGCAGGTAATTGCAGAAGGTGCAGACAAAGATGTTGTTGAGAAAATTGTAAGGTTAAAGAGAGGGGCTGCATTCAAGGCTGCCCAGATTCCTCCTATTTTCAACATTAGCGAGAAACCTCTTGGCCTTAAGGACAAGTGGCTTTTGTAAAGGATGAAACTGTTCCTGTTCACGTTGTTCATTGTAGGCCTTTGCGTTATAGGGCTCTGCTTCAACATCATATTCAAGAAAGACGGTAAGTTCCCCGATACCGAAATTGAGCATAACAAGGAGATGCGCAAACGGGGAATCCAGTGCGCCAAAATGGAAGAGAAAAAACTTTGGGGCAAGAAAAACAAAAATAATAGTGGAGAGTGCAACTCAGACTGCGGCAGCTGCGGAATGGGCTGCTCATAAATTGGAGATCATATGGGAATTGTAGCAATTGTAGGAAGACCTAATGTAGGCAAATCAACCCTTTTCAACAGGCTTGTAGGCATGAGACAGGCCATTGTTGATGAAACTGCAGGTGTAACCAGAGACAGGCACTACGGCAAAAGCGAGTGGTGCGGCAAAGAGTTCTCTGTAGTGGACACAGGCGGTTACACCAGCAACTCGGACGATATTTTTGAGGGCGAGATCCGCAAACAGGTAACCCTTGCCATTGAGGAGGCAGACGTAATCCTTTTCATGTGCGAGGTGGCAACCGGCATTACAGATTACGATTCCGAGATTGCATCAATACTCCGCAGATGCAAGAAACCTGTAATCCTTGCAGTGAACAAGATTGATACAGGCGACAAAATGTACGGAGCATACGAGTTCAATGCCCTTGGCCTCGGCGAGCCTTTCTGCATTGCAGCAGCAAGCGGTGGCGGCACAGGTGACCTTTTGGACAAGATCTGCGAACTTCTTCCCGACGACAACAATGTAGTGATAGACCACGAGGATGAGACCATCCCAAGAATCACCATCGTTGGAAAACCTAACGTGGGAAAATCATCAATGACCAACGCCCTCCTTGGCGAGGACCGAAACATTGTAACCAATATAGCCGGTACAACCAGAGACTCCATTGCAACCAGATACAACAAGTTCGGATACGACTTCATGCTTGTAGATACCGCTGGCTTGAGAAAGAAAAACAGGGTTAAGGAAGACCTTGAGTTCTACTCTGTAATGCGTGCAGTACGCTCAATTGAGAACTCCGACGTATGTATCCTTATGATTGACGCCCAGGCCGGAGTTGAGGCACAGGATATGGCAATCTACAACCTCATCCAGAAAAACAAGAAAGGTGTGGTGATTGTGGTAAACAAATGGGATGCCATTGAGAAGGACACCAATACAATGAAGAAGTTCAAGGAGGAAATCCTTAACAGAATTGCTCCATTTACCGATGTTCCAATCATCTTTACATCTGTAATAAACAAGCAGAGAATATTTGACGTGCTTAAAGCTGCCACTGAGGTATACGAGAACTACTCACGCAAGATCCCTACCTCACAGCTCAACGAAGCAATGCTTCCTGAAATTGAGAACTACCCTCCACCAGCATGGAAAGGCAAGTACATCAAGATCAAGTACATTACCCAGCTTCCAAGCCCAAGCCCATCATTTGCGTTCTTCTGTAACCTTCCACAGTACATCAGGGAGCCTTACAAGCGCTTCCTGGAGAACAGGTTAAGGGAGCACTTCAATTTCAACGGAGTTCCGGTACAGATCTTCTTGAGACAGAAATAAAAATCAAGCGGGTGACCCAAAAGTAATGGGTCACTCTTTTTACAAATACCCCACCTCCCATCCACAGGCAAGGTCTGCAAAATGGCCTTCGGTATGGCTAGCAATCTATTCCAGCTGAACCATAATTTCCTAACTCACAAATGCCCCAGATTGTCTACGAAGAGGCATTTGTTCAAACACACGGAAATTTTATGGTTCATCTGCAATGATTGCCTACGCCCCTCAGGATATTTTGCAGACCCTGCCTGTTCCTGTACGGTGGCGTATTTTGACCTTTTTGACGTCGTCATAATGGTCACCATCTGACAATAAAACGAGAGTGGCTCAAAAGTAGCCAATATAAATACCCCCGCCAGACATGTGTTATGGCGGGGTGCATTTGTTTTAAGAAAGCTTTTGAGTTAGCCACTATTTGCTTCAGTCTGTTGCATTACTTATGAACATGCAATGATATTGTAAACATCCAATGCTTACAAAACATAACCATACTGGACATTTAATAAGGCTGCATACCCATAATTCAGGAATGCAGCCTTTACCAATTGCGATATTTAACTTATCAATTTTAGATTTCTATTATTTTACCACATACCAAATATCAGTAGTAGCATTATGAGCTGCTGTTACTTCAGTTTCACCATTATAAACCTTCTTACCTTCACCTAATTGAACTTCCTTATTATTACGGCCATTAGGTGTTGTGTCCTCATAAGATGGGGCGTTATTCTTGAATTGGCCACCATTTATAGTAATTAAAGTTTGATATAAATCTTTATCTGCACAATTCAACAAGAACATATCACCATTATAATTTAACCCACTTCTCTTTGATTCTGGCCAAACATACTCAAATTTACCACCATTGATCGTAATCTTACCGGCTGTATCATTATTATCTGCATTATAACCAGCATATATACAATCATTACGCTTACCATTTGCATCTGAATATACTTTATAATGACCGCCATTGATAGTTACAGTTCCACCATTAGCCCATACAGCACAAACACTTGCATTTGGATTTGCAGTACCTGCACTTACAACACCTACGTTACTATTGTCTTTAATAGTTAAAATTCCCACTACCTCAAAAGCATCGGTATTAGGAGCGGTAATATCGAAGCCGTTCAAGTCTATAGTAGCAGTAATATTTGTTGGGATAATGATTGCTTTCTCTAAAGTTATATCAGCAGACAAATTAATCTCAGTTCCATTAACTATAGCAGACGTAAGAGCTGCTTCATTGTAGATACCTTCCTTTACTTCGTAATAATCGCCATTTGCAACAGATGAATATCCTGGAACTACAAAGTTAGCATGAGGATTTTCAGATTCACTACCTGCTGGATTATACTTATAGAACTTACCACCCTTAACTATTATTTGAGCACTTGTATTATCTTTTAAATTAAGAGTAAATCTATGGCCATATTGTGCCGAATGTTCAGGAGAATTTTTTGCGGGTTCTACATCAGCATAATATTCACCACCCTCAATAGTAACAACAGCACTTGATTGAGCATAAACAACTTCTAGCGGAGAGTAATATTTACCACCCTTCAAACATACCTTTGCATCTGAAGAAGCAAAAATACTATTGTTCTTTTGTGAAATAACTCTACCCTCTCCTAAAATCGTAAGATTTCCACCTTTACCCACATTAAAAACATCCGGATATGAAATATTAGTTGTTTCTGGATGAATAATATCTTTGCCATTAAGATTTATAGTTACAGTTTTATTAATTTTAATGACATCAGAAAGAGTAATATTATCACCAAGAGTAATCTCTGATATACCGTTATCAATTGCAGCCTTTAGAGCTGCTTCATTGTAGATACCTTCCTTTACTACATAAGTATCATTTTCTCCTGCAACAGAAGAATAACCAGCAGCAACATAACTTGCTACAGGATTTTCACTTGATGTTGCACCTGGATTGAACTTATGGAATGTTCCACCAGTTACGGTAATAGAACTTGTACCAGCCTTATAATCATTATCACGACAATTCAAAAGGAATCTGTTACCATCTGATTGAAAGTTTTCTATATTAATTTCTCCAGTATATGCAAACTCTCCGCCATTGATAGTAATTCTAGCATTATCGCGGGCATAGATACAATCGTTACGCCAGTTATCCTTATTTGCGCTCTTGGAAGCACCATCATGACCTACCTTGTATGTACCACCATTGATAACTACAATACCATTTTCCTTTGCCCATACGGCACAAGAACTACTTGAATTGTCTTCTGAACCATATACCAGGCCATCGCCATTTATAATCAATGTTCCTGCTGTTACAACAAATACATCACTTGATGCACACTTTATTGACTTACCGTTCAGATTTATAGTTACATCACTTGTAATGACGCATGAACTTTCCAAAGTAATATCTTCAGTCAAAGTAACTGTACCACCTTTAGCGATAGCTTTCTTCAAATCCCACTCAGCTGCTGAAACATAAACAATTTTTTGATCATCATTCGCTTGTGCAGGCAATACTCCCTCAAATACAACATATGTTACAGGATCCTCATTGATTGGGTCTGTAGAACGGGTAATATTGGTAACAGCACCATCTTTCTTAATGCGTACATTTCCTTTAGAAACAACAAGATTAGTCACAGTTGCTCCTTCTCCGATAATTGTAGTATTATCAGCTGATGAAACTACCAATGTTGTCACTGTTCCCTGTTTGATGTAAACTTCGCCATTAGGGATATTTGCGTTTACTACAGGTAGTGTTGCACCTACAGGAATCTCAATAATAACCTGACCGGCATATGTATTTCCAGCAGCATTAATCTCAATTTGAGCGTCATTTGATATTGAGGCAAAAGAGAACGTTGTTGTCTGGGCATCTAATGTTGCAGGGATAGTAATCTCATTATCTGCACCTGTCAACTCAGAGGTTACCTTAACAACAAGATTATCTTCTTCTGTTGATAGAACCGATTCATCAATTTCGCTTACATTGCCAACTGATTTAACCTGGCCTTCGCCGCCTGAAACTGACTGCTCACCTACCACTGCTCTTGCAATCATTCTGCGGGTAACTTCTTTATTGTCCCATGCACCTATTGCCAACAGGTTGCTCTCCGAATCGGTTACTGTAAGAATCAAATTTCCTACGTTTCCGGTTGGAAGTGGGAAATAGAAATATCCTGTAGTCTGATCTTCCTGTGTAGAGAAATTGATTGTAATTGTTTTATCAGCTTCAGTTCCAGCAACAGCTGCTACCAATACAGGCTCTGCAGTAGTTAGATCAACTTCAAAATTACCGCTGATCTGTTTTGTAGCTGTAAGCTCAGCCTTAAGGTTATTTTTATTTTCAGGAAGATCGTTCACCTGAACTGCCATTACACCACCAAGGTGCTTGAAAGCAACAGATCCATCAATAATTGCACCCCACATAGGAGCATTATAGCTGTTTCCATCTACCTTTGCATACTCACTGTCCAAAGATGCATAATTATATGTAGCAGGAAGATTGTATGTCAGTACATTCCCGTTTAAAGTGTGTCTGCCAAGTTCACCAAAAGGATATACTGCATAACCGCTTGGTTCGCCACTTATAGCACCGGAAAACACTCCTGAGGCGTTACCGCCATCACCCTGAAGTGTCATTTTTAGAAATGTAGTAGTACTCGTAGTTGTTACACCAATTGCATCTGCAGTTGTCCAGAAAAAGTCTGCATTTTCTGCTGTAAATCCTACTTTGGTTAAAGCATCACAGCTCTCCATTGTGGCTTTTAGGGATGTTGAGTCCAAATCTGCCATGAACTCATCTTTTTGCGAGCATGATACCGCTAATGCGCATACCAATGTCAATAATATAGCTCTAATACGCATAAAAATATGTTTTTAATTTATATTCTACCAAATTATTTCTTCACCGCCTTCACCGCCGGTTGATACGGCAAAGCCTTGCTCAACATTAACCTCAATCAGCTCTACTTGAGGTGTTTCGTAAATCACATCTTTCTCTTTCATAAATTTTGCTTGTATTTAAAATAATAATCTGATTAATTGCTTGTATAAATGAGCATAACTACCACATGCTACTAATTTTACAAAGTAACTTAAGACTCATGAGAGTACCACATTTAAAGTGTATCCAATATATCTACATGTAGCGCAATGCGCTACATCGAACTATCGTTCTGATCAAGCTGTCGGGAGTAAAGACTGAAGAAATCTGTGTTGAGAATTTTGCAGATTCTTAGGAGTTCGTGGGTATCTATGGAACTTTTGGAGAAGATTTTATACACATTGGTGCGGTGGCACGAGAGTTCATTGGCAAACCATACTACGGTTTTACCTTGGGCCGCCAGGGTATCTTTTATGAGTTGGCCAATGTGCATTTAGGGTGGTGCTGAAAGACTCCCCTGTTCATATATATACATAAACAAAAAAGACGTGGGAGTCAGTTTTGCTTATTCTGCAATTCGGGCTCTAGCACTGCCTTCAGAAAGAATAAGCAACGCCAGTCAGCCCACGCCTGAGTGATATATAAACACACAAGCGGTAAATATGGATATAGTATGCAGAGCATTTCTGCATATATATACTACCGTGAGTGACAATAAATCACGCAACGCAGACGCCTTTGTTGCTATAATCTCTTTCTGAAAATGAATTTGCTAGATTCGAATTGCTGAGATTAACGCAAAAACGTCTTTTAATTTATATGTTCTCCCGCCGCCCTGAGGGCTGACTGGATAGGTGCAAAAGTATAAAGTTTTTTAAAAAAAACAAAGCAGCCTCAAATATCAATGAGACTGCTTATAAAATTTTCTGAAGAATCATGATGGAAATTCTATTGCCCTTTCTAGTATTCATAGACCGGCAACCTGAACGAGAAGCACGCGCCGCCCAACTCAGAACGTCTGTATGAGATCTTTCCTCCGCTCTGTTCTATTATGTTGCGGCAGATGGCAAGACCGAGTCCTGTACCACTGCTCTTGGTGGTGAAGTTAGGTTTGAACAGCTTGTGCTCATCCTCAGGTTTCACTCCAGGGCCATTGTCCTCTATGGATACGGTATACAAGCCCTGCTCTTCTGAAAGAGTGATGCGGATATATCCACCCTTGTCCTCCAGCGCCTGGATAGCATTTGATACAAGATTTACGAGCACCCTTATGATCTGCCCCTTTCGGACATTCACCATACACTCCAGGTGGCAGTACGTGTAAAGGATCTTTATATTATCCCTGGTATCAAAGAATACCCTCTGGTCATTTATAAGCTCTGCAAGATCCAGTACTGAATTCTCCTCATAGTAGAATTTTGCAAAGCTTGAGAACTCCGATGCAGTCTCCGAGAGGATATCAATCTGCTCCAATATTGAGTTTGCCACATCTTCAAACTTGTCTTCCCATCCTTCTACGCCACGCTGTTTCAGGCGGATAAGGTGCTGTATGCTCAACCGCATTGGGGTTAGCGGGTTCTTTATCTCATGGGCAATCTGGCGGGCCATCTCGCTCCATGCCTGCTCCCTCTCTGTCTGGGCAAGCTTCTGGGTACTTGCTTCCAATGCATCAACCATCTTGTTATAAGCCCCTACAAGTTCACCAAGTTCATCCTTATTGCGGTAGTTAAGATGTTCTGTCTTCTTTGACACATCAATGAGTTTCATCTTGCGTCCAATCTCTGCAAGCGGTTTTGAAAGCTGGTTAGCCAGCGCTGTACCACCAAAAATTGCAGCCAGCACAAGCAGGATATAAATATTGATGATTGTGGCCAAAATTGAAGATACATCTCCAGCTATATACGAATCTTTGGCAAAATACGGAATATTGGCAATGGCCACCAGTTTGCCTTCCACATTATATATAGGTGCATACAATGAGTAATATTCCATCTCCCCCAACTTCTCTTCTGTCATCACCTGCATTCTGTTTTCATACACAAGCTGATGATAGGCCTGGGGATTTATCCTGGATGCCAGCAGATATCTGTCGAACAGTTCCGGCTGGGTAGAACGGATAAGGCGTCCGTGCGGATCAAACAGGTTGATTGTAGATTGTGTATTCTTTGAAATCCTGTCCAAAGCCTGGAATACAGAAGAGGTGTTTATCTGATTATAGCTCTCAGCATATTTGCAGAGGTCATTGAGAGTCTGCTGCACCGTCTGCATCCTCTCTTCCATCTGTGTACGGTTATTTTCCCTGTAGTAATTGAGGCAGAACAGCACGCTTCCAAATCCCATACAGATAAGCGATACCACCAACGATGAGGTGATAAGGTATGTGATCTTCCTCCTGAAGGAGTTCTTTGGAAGCCTTATCCTCAAACTCCTCTTGCCCACCCTTCTTCCGTTGACAAAGATGAAGACCACAGCAGAATAGAACAGCATCAGGTACGAGAATGTAACCAGATAGTGGTATACTTTTCTCTTCTCTCGGGTAATGATTATTATATTGTCATTCTCCGATCTGGTTACAAAATGAATATACCTGTCCTCTTTCACCACAGATGTTCCGTGGAAATAACTGTCGGGATTACAAACCATCGGATATACATAACTGCCTTTGTAGATGACAAGTTTGTTGTCTATGTATTTGGCATATGAGTAGGCCTGAGGCATGTTCACATTGTCTGATGCCTTGTAGCCGAACAGTACGGCTGTGTACCCCATGGCATCCCTTGTATATCTGGATTCAAGTTCAATATACATGGTTATGGGGCCCTGCATTGTATTGTACCCCAATACGCCCAAGTAGCTCACCCTTCCGTTGTAATTGTTGAGGAAGAAAAAATTTGACCCGTCTGTAAGCGGCACACCACCCTGCAGCATATCCTGATAGAACTGTGAGCAGTCTACCATCTGCTGCCATTTGTTGTCCAGCAACATGTCGTTAGGCCTGCATATGGTTATGCTTATCTCGTATTTCTGGCTCACACCTTTAAGGTAGAGCTCCTCCATTCTGCTCTGGATAAGGCTGTACCTGTCTTGAGGCAATGACAGCATTGCTCCAACTATAGGGTCCCTTGCCAGCTTTGCCTCCATTGAGCGCAGCTGCAGTTCCAGCCCGATATCCCTCTCCACCGCAAGCTTGTTTGCCCACACATTGCTTACCTGCTGCTCCTTCCTGAATCCCATGTTTCCCACAACAAGCATTGTATAAAGCGAGATTGCTGATATATATATAAGCAGATTGCGCGGCCTGAGCACAGAGTCCCTTTTTACAAATGGAAGCATTGGCAACACCATCTGCAGAGTGAACAGCAGCCCCACAAACAGCATTGCATAAGAGGCGTACGCCACTATGGAGTATACACTCAACTCCTCCAGCCTGTAGAGCTCAAGAACAATACTTGAGTTATTGATAAGGGAAACGAACACATAGTTTATATAGAGCACCTGTACCACTACAAAAGCTATGGTAAGCGCAAGCACACCCCTCCTGCCCCACACATCCGTATGGCTGTAAAGATAAAGTATCTTTTTCCTCACCAGATATACCCCAAGGGCAACCAGCGAGACATAAAGATTATTCAGAAGGAAGTTTCCAAAAGATGAGAACAGTCCCACATCTGCATATAAAGTTGGGGAGAAAAGCTCCGAACTGAACCTCAGCGCAGGTGTAAGGCCAAAGCATATTGCCCTCACTGCTGTAAGTCCAATCAGATACAATCCAAGGACCTTGAATGTGCGTCTTGCATATATGAATGAGTATAATGCTGCACAGAACAACAGTATTGCTACCCACAGCAACGGCATTGGAGCTCCTCCTAGGTTCTGCCTCAACTCATCGCCAAGGGAGAACAGCGCCCCACCGTCGAGACCTTTCACAACTGCACCATCATCAAAGGTTACAGGAGTTATTGACATCCTTTTCTTAACCTCCAGTTCGGGGTTAATCCTGCTGGCAAGTATGGTATTGTTTGAAAGATACTCCGTCTTTATAAGGAGTCCGGAAATAACCTTTACGGCCCCCTTGCGGTACACTTTTACAACATACCAGGCCGACCCCAGATTCACATACTGTTCCTGCTCGGTAAGATATGCCAATGGAGCATTGAACAGGCTCCTGCTGTTGAGATGGTTTATCCTGTACCACAAAGTGAGCACATCAACCTCATCGTTTGCCACAGGGAACTGGTTTGCCCAAGACTGCAAGGTATCCGCATTATACCGGTAAATCGCCATATCCTGGGGAAGGTCATCAAACCTCATCCACTCATCAACCGGCACCTCCAGGGCCTTCTGCACATATCCCTGAAGAATCTCCTGCCTCTCATGCACCTTCTTCTCCAGCCTTTCGGCCTCCTTTCGTATCTCTATTCCCGACGGTACCGCAAAATATGAGAGGACACCCAATATCACTGCCAAAGCCAGCAGCACAGCTGTCCTGCGCTTGAGCAGCCATAGTCCGGCATTGCCCAATCCTCTCTTTATGTCCTCCGCAAATTTTTCCATTTCCGCCGTTACTCGTGGTGATATGGTTCACCCTTCATTATTGTGAATGCCCTGTAAAGCTGTTCAAGGAAGATTACCCTTATTATCTGATGGGAGAATGTCATCTTTGAAAGGGAAATTCTGCTGTTTGCCCGCTGGTATACTTTTTGGGAAAAACCGTATGCACCGCCAATGACAAAGACAATATCCTTCCCTTCATAGTTCATCTTTTTCTGCAGGTGGGATGCCCACTCAAGTGAGGTAAAGGTATTCCCACGTTCGTCGAGAAGAATGACATCATCTGTATTCTTTATGTTCTTGAGGATAAGTTCCCCCTCCTTCTCCTTAATCTGCTCCTGGCTCAATGCCTGTACATTTTTGAGCTCAGGTATCTCCACCTTGGCATAATTCACATAATGGCCAAGACGTTTCTCATAAATTGCAATTCCCTCATTTATATACGGGAAAGCAGTTTTTCCAACTAGCAACAATGTAATCTTCATACTAACAAAAGTAGGAATATGGCTTGTTTTTTGCAAGTTTAATGCCGTAATTTGCACAACTAAACATAAGCATATAAATGAAAAGATTCATACTTCTGGCCTTTATTGCCATCATCTGTACAACCGGTTCTTTTGCCCAGAAACAGGCAGATGTTTTTGTTCCAATTGGAAAGTACATACAGCTTGGTGATGCCGAGAAACTTTCGGCCTGGTTTGCATCAAACCTTGAACTTGACATAATGGGCTCAGTAACCTCCTGCAGCAAGGTACAGGCCACCCAGATAATGAAGGATTTCTTTGTAAACTATACCCCTAAAACCTTTACTGTAATCCACAAAAGCGGAAAGGCCCCACTTACATACGCAATAGGCAGCCTGAGCGCCGGCGGTGAGAAATTCCGCATTACACTCTTTGTAATGACCCAGGAAAAGGGGAACCAGATACAGCAGCTGCGCATTGAAAGAGAATAGTTGCCAATTTTTGAAAATCACAAACTTGTAGTATATTTGCACCCGCTTTTACAAGAATCAAATAATTTACAGATAATAAGATATGGCAACTACTGCAGATTTTAAGAACGGTTTGTTCTTCAACTACAATGGCAAACCTTGTCAGTTGATTTATTTCCAGCATGTAAAACCTGGTAAAGGTCCTGCTTTTGTAAAAACCAAATTCAGAAACCTTGAGAACGGTAAAATTCTTGAGAACACTTTCAGTGCAGGTGAGAAAATTGAGATCATCACCGTTGAGAGAAGACCTTACCAGTTCCTTTACAAAGATGAGACAGGTTTCAACTTCATGCACAACGAGACTTTTGAGCAGATTCACCTTGAGGAGGATTTCGTAGACAACGCAGACCTTATGAAAGAGGGTCAGTACGTTGAGATGATGTTCCTTGCAGACGAGGAGAGATGCCTAACTTGCGAGCTTCCACAGTTCGTTGAGCTAGAGGTAACTTACACTGAGCCTGCTGTTAAAGGTGACACCGCTTCTACCAACGCACAGAAAGAGTGTACACTTGAGACCGGCGCAAGAATCATGGTTCCTTTGTTCATCAACCAGGGTGAGAAAATCCGTGTTAAAGTTGAGGACAGAAGCTACGGCGAGCGCGTAAGATAATCTCTGCAACAGAAAACAGACTGAAGGTAACCTAAAAACGGGTTACCTTTTTTTGTGCCCGTTCTGACTCTCCGTAAGAAATTTTATTAACTTTGTACAAATACGAAATTAAAAACCCTATGAAAAAACTGTTTACACTATTGGCAATGGCATTTGCCCTATACGCATGCCAGATGCCTGAAATCACAGACGAGAACATTGATGCTGCAATAAAGAGCGGCCAGTTTGCACAGGCCGAGCAGATGATCAAACTTAAAATTGCCACAGAGGAACTTACCCCAGGCCAGATATGGGACTTGGACGCAAAGGTGCAGACAATGAAGCGTATCCGCCAGGACTTCACAAAAGACGACACCACGGTTCTGGCATACATCAAAAATGTAATTCCGGATGTAACCCCTGAGCAGATTGCCCACTGGGAGAGCACAGGCGCCCTTGAGTGCATGAACATAGACGGCGTAAAGAAATACTTCTGGGCTGCCCCAAGAAACCTTTTCAGAATTGACAAGGATGCCCAGGCACATTGGGATGTAAAAGGAAGACAGTCAGACGAGCTTGACCTTTTCCTTGCAGACTACATTCCATCCGTAGTTGCACATACAGCAAAAGACAAGTTTGAGAACTTGAGCGAGCCTAAAAAATTCAAGATCAACTACACAATCACCGTAAAACCCAACGAGGTTCCTGCAGGCGAGATGATAAGGGTATGGATGCCTTATCCAAGGGAGACCAAACGCAGCACAAATGTAAAACTCATCTCCACCACCAACCAGGACTATATCATTTCTCCCGACAGCTATGAGCACAAGAGCATCTACATGGAGGCCATAGCAATTAAGGACAGCGCAATGAAATTCGGATACGAGCTTGAGCTTAGCATAGCAGACCACTGGTTCAACTTTGGTGCAGACGATGTAAAACCTTACAATACAGAGAGCGAGCTTTACAAAAAATACACAGCAGAGCGCAATACCCACGTAATCTTTACACCTGAGATAAAGAAACTTACCGATTCACTTATTGCAGGAGAGACCAACCCTTACCTTAAGGCAAGAAGAATCTTCGACTACATTACAAAAACTTACCCTTGGGCAAGCGCAAGAGAGTATGCAACATTGGAGAACATCCCTTCATACGTACTCAAGAACAACCATGGAGACTGCGGTCAGGTTGGACTTACCTTCATTACAATGGCCCGCTACGCAGGTATCCCTGCAAAATGGCAGAGCGGATGGATGCTTCATCCGGGCGAGATTAATCTTCACGACTGGGCTGAGGCTTACTTTGAGGGAATCGGCTGGGTACCTGTAGACGTATCATTCGGCCGTGTACCTAACGAAATGGACAACGTTGCCCACTTCTACCTTGGCGGCATTGACGCATACAGATACTATGTGAACGAAGACTACTCAGGCAACTTCTTCCCTGCAAAAACCCACTTGCGCAGCGAGACTGTAGACTTCCAGCGCGGCGAGGTTGAATGGAAAGGTGAGAACCTTTACTTTGGCCGTTGGAAATACAAGATGAAAGTTGAGTATCTATAAGATTCTCCAATAAGCAGACGGAGGGTAACCAAAAAGGTTGCCCTCTTTGCTTTTTATATATACCCAACCTTGCCTGTTCCTGTACGGTTGGGTATCTTTTAGAAAAAAGAAAAATCTTCTGTTGGGATACGTCGAAGGACGCAAGAAAAAGTGCAATACTGTATCACAGCTATCACTAGTAAGTAAAAAGAAGAAGGATGTGCCAGGCACATCCTTCTTTATATTTGCCCCAAATGCATGAAAGAGGTTTACACTTGCGTGTGATGCTATGCTGGCGGGGACTTTGCACTACCCATATGCATCTTCTGTTCACGACTTACATATATGCCGCAAAGGTATTGTATTTTTTCTAATCCGCCAATGGAATGAGATAAGTTTTAATAACTTTGTAAAAACGCTACGCCAATAAAATATGAAAAGCTTCTTAAAAATTCTCCTTATTGCATTTATAGCATTCTCTTGCAAATCCGAACAAATAAGCGACAACTGCATCTCTGAAGCCATTGCTGAAGGCAACTTCTCCTGCGCAGAGCAGATGATCAGGACAAAGATTGCCACTGAAGAGCTTACACCTGGAGAAATCTGGGATCTGGAGGCAAAAATTGAGACAATGCGCCGCACCCGAGGGGAGTTCACAGAAGATGACACAACGGTAATGGCCTACATAAAGGGAATAATTCCGGATGTCACTCCGGAGCAGATTGCCCGCTGGGAGAGCACCGGTGCCCTTGAATGCATGACCATAGACGGCACCAAGAAATACTTCTGGGGAGCCGCAAGGAACCTTTTCAGAATAGACAAGGAGGCAAAGGCCCAGTGGGACAAAGTTAAAGGCATTAATCCCGACGATCTTGATATCTTCAAGGCCGGCCATATTCCACCTGTAATTGCACAAACCAGGAAGGGGCAGATTGAGCACCTCTCAAAACCGCAGAAGATGAGGATCACCTACTCCATCACCGTAAAGCCCAACGAGGTACCTGCCGGTGAGATGATCAGAGTGTGGATGCCATACCCAAGGGAGAACAAGAGAAGCGGAAACATAAAACTCCTTTCAACAACAGACAATAACTATATCATTGCTCCCGACAGCTATCCCCATAAGAGCATCTACATGGAGGCTCCTGCAATAAAGGACAGTGCTATCAGATTCGGCTACCAGCTGGAGCTTGAAACCAGAGACCACTGGTTCAACTTTGGCCCAGAAGATGTAAAACCTTACAATACAGAATCAGAGCTTTACAAAAAATACACTGCAGAGCGCAACACTCATGTAATCTTTACCCCACTGCTGAAACAGATTACAGACAGCATTATTGCAGGCGAGACCAACCATTACAACAAGGCCCTCAGAATCTTTGACTTCATAGCAGAGAACATTCCATGGGCAAGCGCAAGGGAATACACCACTTTTGAAAACATTCCTGAATATGTCCTCAAGAACAGACACGGTGACTGCGGCCAGGTAAGCCTCACATTCATAGCCATGGCACGCTACGCCGGCATCCCCGCCAAATGGCAGAGTGGCTTTGTAGCCCACCCCGGTATGGGCGGCATGCACGACTGGTGTGAAATATACTTTGAGGGGATAGGCTGGGTACCTGTAGACGCATCATTCGGCCTGTGCAAAAGCGATGATGACAAAGTGCGCCACTTCTACTTTGGCAGCATAGACAGCCACCGCTACTACGTGAACGAAGACTATTCTGGAGAGTTCTTCCCTGCCAAGACACACCTGCGCAGCGAACCGGTAGACTTCCAGCGCGGCGAAGTTGAATGGAAAGGCGAGAACCTCTACTTTGGCAGATGGAAATACAAGATGAATGTTGAGTATCTATAATTTTTTTTAACCATTAAAGTTACGTCGTCTTTTTGTATAAGACACTTATTATTAATACTATACAAAATAAGGTTTGCAAAATAAATGCAAACCTTATTTTGTATCTATTTGATTTTTAGAATTTTGTACAAAAAGACGACGTAACTTTTAAATAAGCTCCATAGTCATTGAAATATCCTCCTTAGGTCTGTCACCGCGGGCAGTGGCGCAGTTCTGGATCTTCTCCACAACATCAAGTCCCTCAACAACCTCTCCAAAAACGGTGTACTGGTTATCAAGATGAGGAGTACCACCCACTGTACTGTAAGCCTCTTTCTGGGCCTCAGTGAATTTGAATCCCCCTTTCTCCTTAACCTCAGCCTTTGTGAGGGCAATCAGTTCCTCCTGAAGTTCCATAAGGCCTGCCTGGTCCCTGTTGCGGCGCAAATCCATAATCTGTGCCTTGCGCTCTGCCGCCAAGCGGTTGAAAATCTCCTGCTCCACCATCATGGTCATCTGTTTCTCCATCTGACCAAGTTTGCTTCCAGCATACACATCACCCCACACAATATAGAACTGGCTTCCCGACGAATTCCTTTGAGGATTCACCTCATCACCCTGTCTTGCAGCGGCAAGGGCACCTCTCTTGTGGAAAAGCTCAGGGTAAACAATCTCTGCAGGGACAGTGTAGCCGGGACCGCCTGTGCCAAGTGATTTGCCTGCAGGGGCACCTTTTGAATCAGGGTCGCCACCCTGCACCATAAAATTCTTTATTACTCTATGGAAAAGGGTACCATTGTAATAGCCCTCCTTAACCAATTTGATGAAATTGTCCCTATGCTGGGGAGTCTGGTCATAAAGCTCAACCTTAATGTCTCCCAATGTAGTCTTTATAAGTACTTGTGTTGCCATATATCTTCTGTTTTTCATGTTTATCTGAATAGCGGAGAGGCGTACATCTGTACATCCTCCTTTGTAATTGTCTGGTTGCCCAAGATAAGCAGACGTTCTGTAACGTTCCTAAGCTCACGGATGTTGCCTGTCCAGGCATGCTTCTGCAGCTCTGCCACCGCATCATCTGCTATGGCGCGGTTGGCCATACCTGTCTCACTGCAAATCTGCCCAATGAAATGGTTAACCAACAGTGGAATATCCTCCTTGCGCTCTGCAAGTGACGGAACGTGGATTACAATCACGCTCAACCTGTGGTAAAGGTCCTCGCGGAAATTCCCTTTGGCAATCTCATCAAGCAGGTTTTTGTTGGTAGCAGCCACTACCCTCACCTTTACATTTATATCCTTGTCAGAGCCCACTCTGCTGAGCTTGTTCTCCTGAAGCACCCTCAGCACCTTAGCCTGGGCACTGAGGCTCATGTCTCCAATCTCATCAAGGAACAATGTGCCGCCATCGGCCTGCTCAAACTTTCCCTTATGGTCTTTTACCGCACCTGTAAAAGACCCTTTCACATGTCCGAACAGTTCGCTCTCAATAAGTTCCCCCGGTATTGCAGCACAGTTCACCTCCACAAAAGGCATAGTGCTGCGGTTGCTTTTCTCGTGCAGCCATCTTGCCACAAGCTCCTTGCCGGTACCGTTGGAACCGGTTATAAGAACACGTGCATCGGTAGGCGCAACCCTCTCTATCATCTCCTTAATCCTCACAATGGCCTCCGATTCACCTACAATCTGAGGAATTCCGGCAACCTTCTCAACCTTCTTCTTCAGAATCTTTGTCTCTTTAACAAGCGAGGTCTTGTCGGTGGCATTCTTTAGGGTAATGAGTATGCGGTTAAGGTCCAATGGCTTCTGTATGAAGTCAAATGCCCCTTTCTTTATGCAGTCTACAGCAGTATCAATTGTGCCGTGCCCTGAAATCATCACCACCGCAGTATCAATACCGTTCTCTACAATTCTCTCCAGCATCTCCACACCATCCATCACCGGCATCTTGATATCTGAGAAAATCACATCATAACTGTTTGCCAGGGCCATCTCCAACCCCTCCTTGCCATCTGCAGCAAGTGCTACCTCATGCCCCTCAAACTCAATAATATCCTTGAGTGCAAATCGGATGCTTTTCTCGTCATCTACAATCAGTATCTTCATCTTTTACTGTTTAAATAATTGTCAAACTCTTCTTTCATGCCACCCTCCTTAAGGGAGAACGACGACTGGTAAACTATCCTTGGCTGCAGTTTCTCCAGAACATACCTGGTAAAAATTGAAGCCAGTACAATATAATCAACCCTTATTGGAGACATACCCGGCATCTGCAGCCTTTCGCTGGCCAAAGATGCAACCAAAGTGTCATCCAGTTTCCTCAAATCCTCCATGGCAAGTTCAATTGAAGGAAGTTCCCCATAACCGCAATTGAAGATAAGGTCCTTGAAGGTATCAAATGATCCCGACGATCCTATAAAAATCCTTGGCCCGAACTTCTCCACCATCTCCCACAACTCCACCAGCACCTCTTCGTTGAATTTGACAAACTCAGCAGCAACCTCCTGTGGAATGGGATCTTCGTATGCAAACCTCTCGCGCATGCGGGCCATACCTATCGGGAAGCTCCTCTTCCAGAGGATTTCCGCTCCGTTGGTGATGATGAATTCGTTGCTTCCCCCTCCAATGTCCAGCATGAGGGCGTTCTCTCCAGTGGCAAACTTTCCGTCAGCACCTCTCAATCCCTGCACACTCTCCATTATCCCCTTGAAAATGAGTTCCGCCTCACGCTCACCAGGGATAATCCTCACCTTGAATCCGAACTTGCGGTTGAGATACTCAGCAAATTCTGCGCCATTCTTGGCATCCCTCACCGCAGATGTGGCATACGGTATAATCTCATCCGCTCCTCCGGCCAGTTCAATCTGCTCCATAATTTTCTCCAGAGCCGCTGTGGCAGTCTCATATGCAACCGGTGCAATAAGTCCGTCTGCAAGTCCTCCACCGCCAAGTTTGGCAGCACATTTGTACTCCTTAACGGTCCTGCACTCACCCTGTGGGGTGAACTCGCACAGAATCATATTGAACACATTGGTACCCAAATCAAGAATAGCCTTTCTCATCTTCACCTTTATCTTTAGAACATTGTTTTACAAAGATAAGTTTTATTTGTATTTTTGTAGTTATGGAAAATTCTAAAATTATCATAGCCATAGACGGCCACTCCTCTACAGGAAAGAGCAGCTTTGCAAAACAGGTTGCAGCAAGACTCGGTTACGTATACGTAGACACCGGCGCAATGTACCGCGCAGTAACATACTATGCATTTACCAACGGGTTCATAGACAACAAGGGAAAAATCAACGAGGAGGGATTGAAACTCACCCTTCCCGCAAACAAAATTTCCTTTAAGATTGGTCCCGACGGCAAATCGCAGACCTGGCTGAACAATGCCTGCGTGGAGAAGCAGATCCGCACACTGAATATCTCAAACAAGGTGAGCAAGATTGCTGCCCTTCCGTTTGTAAGGGAGTTCGTTGATTCCATTCTCCGTAAGTTTGGGGAAACAAAGGGTGTTGTAATGGACGGCCGTGATATTGGTACAGCAGTATTCCCAAATGCGGAACTCAAGATTTTCATGACAGCATCTGTTGAGGTAAGGGCCCAGAGAAGGTTCAAGGAGATACAGGAAGCGGGTGGAAAAGAGACCTTTGATGATGTTCTTAAAAACCTCAAGGAGAGAGACCATTTGGATCAGACCAGGGAGGTTTCCCCTCTGAGAAAAGCGGACGATGCACTTCTGCTTGACAATAGCCACATGAGTATCCCTGAGCAGTTTGTATGGCTTAACATCATACTGCTGGAACGTTTTGGACTGCAAATGAAATAACAGGAAAGATTATGCGCCTTGCAATTGAAATAGATGAGGGCTCAGGCTTCTGTTATGGAGTGATCAGAGCTATTGAGAAAGCTGAATCCAGATTGAAAGAGACATCTGCACTATACTCTCTTGGAGCTATTGTGCACAACAATTCGGAATTGGAGAGGCTCAACAGTATAGGTCTGCAGGTTGTTGACCTGGAGCAGATGAAGGAGCTTTCAGACACCACCGTACTTATCCGTGCCCATGGAGAGCCCCCAACAACCTACGCTTTGGCCGCAGAGCGCAATATTTCCCTTATAGACTGCACATGCCCTGTAGTGCTCAAACTCCAGGAGAGGATAAGGAAAACATATGCTGCCGGGAAAGGGCAGATAGTAATATTTGGGAAAATCGGACATGCAGAGGTAAACGGCCTTGTAGGCCAGGCAGGTGGGGATGCCATTGTGGTAGACAGCATAGCCAGCCTTGAAAAAGTTGACTTTTCAAAGCCAATCCAAATTTTTTCCCAGACCACCAAAGACCCCAAAGAATACACTGAGATATGTGATGCCATTAAGGAGCGCATTGTTTCGGCAGGCGGCTCATTAGAAAACTTCACAATACACGATACAATCTGCAGACAGGTAGCCCAAAGGCACAAGAACCTTGTAGCATTTGCCCGAAAACATTCAGCTATTGTATTCATCAGCGGAAAAGAGAGTTCCAACGGGAAAGTGCTTTATGACCTGTGCAAATCTGTAAACCCAAGGTCATACCACATCCAAACCGTAGACCAGATAGACCAGCAGTGGTTCACGGAAGGTGACTCCGTAGGAATCTGCGGCGCAACGTCCACCCCAAAATGGCAGCTTGAGGGAGTTGCCCAGGCACTTGGGGAGATGTAAGGGTATTTGGAGTGCACTTGGAGAGTACTAGGAGGGAACTTGGAGGTACTAGAAGAGCACTCGGAAAATTATAAATACACTTTTGGGCAACATACCTTAAGGTCCAGGCGGGGAAATGACATTTTTCCCGCTTCTTTTTTTTCAAACATCCCGTTCTGGGCAGAAAATCCAGCCATATCCCGCCTCAATTGCGAAATCTGATGACTCCGAGCGGAAATAATACCATCTTTCCGCCCCAATTACAAACCATGATAGCCTCGGGCGTAAATAATACCTTTTCTCCGCTCCAATTACAAAATCTAATGAGTCCGAGCGGAAAATCTGGCCATATCACGCTCCAATTACGAAGACGGAGGCTCCTTATTTCTTGCACAATCTTCCCACAATCTGGCACATCCATACACCCAACAGATCCAACGGCAACACAAAAAAAACAATAACCGCCAGTAATAATACACCTGGCCCAGAACCCGGACCTATAGCCCACTCCCCGGGAAGAATCTCAAACAGCAGGTCAAATGAGAAGTTGCCTATACAGTACAATAATGGAACTCCAATCAGAACTCCTGTAACTGCACCCCATACAGTTTGTTTGCAATCCCACCCCAAGAATCTGCGACACAACCATAACAGGACAATATATTGGATAAGTAAAAGTGCTCCCGAAGTCCAATATGGTCCGATGACTGGAACTGAAACGAATGACACAGCTATAACAAGCGGAACATTTATTGCCAGATACAACAGAATAATTTTCAGAATTTTTTCCATAACAGTATTTTTCAGGCTTACTGGTTAGAATACAATTTCCGCGCCGTTCTCATCAACGGTAACTGTAACTTCACGCCCCGTATACATGGCAAAGTTAGGCCGGCCGTGCCCTGCAGGGAAGCCGAAGATTACAGGCACGTCCAATGTATCTGTATATCTTTTAATGAGGTCATATGGATGCACCTCCCATGGGTCCTCAAGATCTGATATGTCTGTAAAGAGTCCTACAAGGAAAGCCTTTGCCCTGGAGAGCTTGCCGCTCTTGGCCATCTGCTGCATCATGCCGTCAATGGCATTCATGCTCTCACCTATCTCCTCAACAAAGATAATGGTGTTGTCATCTACCGGCATATCATAAGGGGTACCCTCTGCAATTGAGATAAGGGTCATGTTGCCGCCAACAAGTTTGCCGGTTGCTGTACCGTATTTATTATATGGGTGTGGATCAATCTTGTAGCCCTTAACCCTTCCAAACAACGCATCACCTACCGAATTGGCTGCAGGATCGGGGCGTTTTTTCTGCCAGTATGAACTCAACATAGGTCCATGGATACTCTCTATACCATGATTCTGGAGGGCAAGATGGTAAGTGGTTACATCACTGAAACCCACAATCCATTTGGGGTTCTTCCTCACCTGCTCAAAATCTACATATTCAAGGGTTCTGATTGCGCCATAACCTCCACGGTAAAAGACAATGGCCTTGATATTGGGATCATTGACCATCTCCATGAACTCCTGTGCACGCTCCTGGTCAGTAACATTGAACGGAGTTGCCTCATGTTTGAAGAGGTTCTTGCCGCACTTCACATTTACACCCCACGATTTCACCACCTCAATGAGGGTATCGGTCTGTCCAGGTCTGTGAACCATAGGAGAAGACACAATCATGAGGCCAACAGTATCACCCGGCTGAAGGTAAGCCGGTCTTATCAATACATCCTGATCTATTATTACAGGCTCCCTACCCTGATTTCCACAGGCAACTGCAAAAAGAACTGCAAAAACTGCAAAGATCAACTTTTTCATCACTACAACAATTTACTCTTCATCCTCATCGCGCTTGCGCAACACCGCTTTCCTCAACTCAAAGTTCTGGCCAAGGTATCTCTTCCTCACCTCAGGGTTGTTTGCCAACTGCTCCGGAGTACCGCTCTCAAGGATATTTCCATCGTAAAGAAGGTATGCCCTGTCTGTAATGGCAAGGGTCTCGTGAACGTTGTGGTCGGTAATGATGATTCCAATGTTCTTGTTCTTCAGTTTGGCAATGATATGCTGGATATCCTCCACCGCAATTGGGTCAACACCGGCAAACGGCTCGTCGAGAAGAATGAATTTGGGGTCAACGGCAAGTGCACGGGCAATCTCACATCTTCTTCTCTCTCCTCCACTGAGCTGTATACCGTAACTTTTCCTCACCTTCTCCAACCTGAACTCAGCAATGAGGCTCTCCAGCCTCTCCTTCCTCTGCTCTTTGGTAAGGTCTGTATGTTCCATCACCGACATGATGTTGTCCTCCACACTCATCTTCCTGAATACGGAAGCCTCCTGTGCAAGATATCCAAGTCCTTTCTGAGAGCGCTTGAACATTGGAAGATCTGTAATCTCCTCATCGTCGAGGAATATTTTTCCGCCGTTAGGCTTGATAAGTCCTGTAATCATATAGAAACTGGTTGTCTTGCCGGCTCCGTTAGGACCCAACAAACCTACAATCTCTCCCTGGTTGACCTCAAACGATACCCCTTTTACAACGGTACGTTTTCCATAAATCTTTATAAGGTCTGTGCAATATAAACGCATATTCTAAATAATGTCTAAATCCAAATCTTTGGTAAGTTCTACAACTTGGGGGTAATTTTTGCGCATCTGCTCCGCCTTCTCATATGCAGTGTACGGAACCTTTTTCTGCTGCGCAGACTCAATCACCTCAACTTTAATCATCACCTCGCCATTATTGAGTTCCTTCTGCAGGAATCCTATCAGCTGAGGCAACGAGTTCTTCTCTATCCAGCTCTGCTGGGCACTGTTGCCCACCTTGAACACAACTGTAACTCCGTCCTCCTTAAGTATAGGCTCGGTCTGCTTTATTGCAGTGGCGAGTCTCGGATACTGGCTCTGGGTCTGGGCCATTTTTGTCCAGGCCTCCTTAAGCTTCTCCATTGTTACAAGCTCATTCCCTGCTACAGTTTCCTGCTGCTGGGTTTTTGGAACACTCTGAGCCTTCTTTATGATGCTGCTTATTGAAATTCCGCCCTGAGGTTTCTTTACAATCTTCTCTCCTGCCGGAACCTGAGGCTCTTTTGAGCCCAATGCCGCAATCACATTTGATGCAGTGGCAGCCTCCTTTGCCTCACCCTGCTGTGCAGTTTCCGGCTCTACTGCCGCTGCCGGCGCCGGTTGCTCAACCTCTGCCTGCGCCGCCGTTACCTTTGAAGGGGCTGCTGCCGGTGAACCGGATGACGCCGCAGGTGCCGCTTGCTGAACAGGAGCCGCTGTCTGCGGCGCCACTGCTGCTGCCGCCTGCGCCTGCTGCAACTGTGCCAGTTTCACAAGCAAAAACTCTACCAGAAGCCTCTGGTTGCTGCTTGCCTTGTAATCGCTTTCGCATTTTACAGTATGACCGAGGGCCTCATAGATATATCTTACACTCATCTTGGCACTCTGGTCCTTATATCTCTGGGCCAATGCCGGAGCCATCTCAAGGAGTTTCTCCGTTGATGCATCCTTGCACACAAGCAGGTTTCTCAAATGTGAGCTCAAGCCTGTTATGAAATAAAGGGCATTGAAGCCCTTTGAAAGGATCTCGTCAAATAAAAGCAATGACTTGGCAAAGTTCCCGCACAGGGCACTCTCCATTATATTGAAATAGTACTCATGGTCGAGCACATTCAGGTTCCTGATTACGGAAGCATACTCAATCTCAGTTCCGCAGAATGCCACGCACTGGTCGAACAATGTGAGGGCATCCCTCATTGCACCGTCTGCCTTCTGGGCAATCACATGCAGAGACTCAAGATCAATCTTCACCCCCTCCTGCTTTGCAATTGAGGAGATGTTCTTCACAATATCCTCTACAGAAATACGGTTGAAGTCGTATGTCTGGCAACGTGAAAGAATTGTCGGGAGGATTTTGTGCTTCTCTGTTGTGGCAAGGATGAAGATTGCGTGTGCAGGAGGTTCCTCAAGAGTTTTGAGGAAGGCATTGAATGCTGCAGATGAGAGCATGTGCACCTCATCTATAATGTACACGCTGTACTTGCCAATTTGCGGCGGAATCATAACCTTCTCTGTAAGAAGCCTGATATCGTCTACAGAGTTGTTTGATGCCGCATCGAGTTCATGGATACAGTATGAACGGCCCTGGGCAAATGACAAACATGATTCACACTCCCCACAAGGCTCCAGGTCTGCACCAGGATTCATACAGTTGATTGTCTTTGCAAATATTCTGGCCGTAGAGGTCTTTCCCACACCCCTTGGACCGCAGAACAGATATGCATGCGCCAACTGGTCCCTCTTTATAGAGTTCTTCAGTGTTACAGCTATGCTGTCCTGTCCAACCAGGCTCAAAAAGTTGTTTGGCCTGTATTTGCGTGCCGATACTATAAATTTCTCCATAATCTACAAAAATACGAATAATTTCTAATTTTGCAGAGATTTTTATAACGCTATGGAGAGTACAAAAAACAATATATTGAGAATTGCATTCAAACAGACTTCTTCACCGGTTGCATATTGCGCCCTGTCTGCAAAATGCGGCACCAGAGATGAAGATCCCGCATACAACGGACTGGCCCATTTTACCGAGCACATGTTCTTTAAAGGAACGCTCAAAAGGAAGGCAAGCAGCATCAACAACGCACTGGAAAGGGTTGGAGGAGAACTGAATGCATATACTACCAAAGAAGAGACGGTACTGCACACAACCGTTCTTGGAGAAGATCTGCCAAAGGCCATCGACCTCCTTATGGAACTGGCCTTCACCTCAACTTTCCCACAGAAGGAACTGGAGAAGGAGAGGGATGTGATCATAGAGGAGATTGTCTCATACAAGGACATCCCCGCAGACTGCATCTACGAACATTTTGAGCAGCTGCTGTTTGAGGGGCACCCCCTTCAGATGCAGATTCTTGGGGAGAAGAAAACCCTCAAGAAGATAAACTCGCAGATAATGCAGGAGTACAACAGACGCTTTTTCACCCCGGGCAACATGGTTTTTACCGTTGTAGGGGCCGCATCAAAAAGGAAAGTGGTGGAGCTTGTAAAGAAATCAGCAGCCAAATACTACGGGGAAAGCATTGGACTTGAGATAATTGAGGAGGGAATGCCTTCCAACAGGACATCTCTCCTTAATCCCGACAACACCTTACCTGATGTACCCCCATTCCACAAGGTTGCAGGCAAAAAGAGCCACCAGGGACACTGCATTGTGGGATGCCGTGCATACAGCACATACACAGGCAAGAGGATACAGCTCTCGCTCCTTACCAATATTCTTGGAGGCCCCGCTTCAGGCTCAAGACTGAACATGTCCCTGAGGGAAAAGCACGGACTTGTATACAACGTGGAGGCGGTATACACCCCCTACTCCGATACCGGAATCTTCAGCATCTACTTTGGATGCGACAAGGAAGACATTGACAAGTGTCTTGGACTTATAAAGAAGGAGCTTGACAAGCTTGTGGAGACCCCGCTCTCCCCTGCTGCACTCAAAGCTGCAAAGAAGCAGCTCATCGGACAACTTTCAATTGCCCAGGACAATGCGGAGGCACAGTGCCTTTCTATGGGAAAATCGCTGCTGGTTTACGGCAAGATAAGCTCATTTGAGCAGATGAGACAGAAAATTGAATCCATTACAGCCCTAGAGCTTCAGGAGGTAGCCAGGGAGATCCTCTCATGGGACAGGATGAGTACCCTAATTTACAATTAACATCAAGAACAATGAACCTTAACGAATATCTTTTGAATTTCTCACAGGAGCAGGATCCTGTATTGCAGTGGCTGCAGAAACAGACCAATCTGAGAACCAACCACGCAAGAATGCTTTGTGGCCCCGTAGAGGGGAAACTTATTGAAATGATAAGCGGAATGATCCGCCCAAAGAACATCCTTGAGATAGGTGCCTTTACCGGCTACTCGGCCATCTGCCTTGCAAGGGGACTGAAGGAAGACGGGCATCTGGATTCACTGGAACTGAATGACGAACTTGAGGACCTCATTCTGCAGGCTCACGAGAAGGCCGGGTTACAGGACAGAATTACCATGCATTTCGGTGATGCAAAGGAGACTGTCGGGAAGCTGAAACAGGAGGGAAAAATGTACGATCTTGTGTTCATTGATGCAAACAAGAGGGAGTACCCGGAGTATTACAACCTGGTTTTTGACATGGTTCCGTCAGGGGGCTACATCCTGGCAGACAATGTATTGTGGGACGGCAAGGTGTATCAGGAGCCTGTACCGCAGGATGCCCAGACCCAGGGAATCATCCGTTTCAACCAGATGGTGAAAGATGACCCCAGGGTTGAAAATGTGATTCTCCCGCTGAGGGATGGAATGAACCTTATCCGCAAGAAATAGTTACTTGAGGATATTGAGATATCTGTAGAAATGCCCCATTGTTCCAAGGCTGTCCATCTGGAATGCATATCTTTCCATCCGGGCACGGAACTCGGGCATTTTTTCTTTGGATACAGGCTCCACGCTTGGGCTCTCCATCTTCAAAGGATCAATCGGTTTGCCGTTTTTGTATACTCTGAAATCCAGATGAGGGCCTGTAGAAAGTCCGGTACTTCCCACATAGCCGATAAGTTGTCCGCGGGTTACACGGCTCCCTTTCACTATTCCTTTTGCATACCCTTTAAGGTGCATGTATGATGTTACATAATTTCCCGGATGCTTGATCTTTATGGTATTTCCACCACCACCTGCCCAGCCTCTGTGGGTTACCACTCCGTCTCCAAGCGCAACAACCGGAGTACCGCTAGGTGCAGCATAATCCACACCTGTATGTGGGCGTACAATCCTCAATACCGGATGTTTGCGGGCATATGTAAATCTTGAACTGATTCTGGTAAAATTCAGAGGAGCCTTAAGGAAAGCCTTCTTCATGCTCTCGCCTTTCTCGTTCCAATACATGCTGCTGTTCTCCCCGGCATTGAACCTGATGGCGTTATACTGCTTGCCGGCATGTATGAATTCAGCGTAATATATGTTGCCAAGCCCCATATATTCTCCATTGTGCTGGAGCTCTTCATACATCACCTCAAACGAATCCCCGCTCTGAAGGCCAAAGAAATCTATTGTACAGTCATAGACATCGGAAAGCTTGAGGGCCATCATTGCCGGAATACCGGCCTTCTGCACATCATTCCACAGAGATGTGGAGATTGTAACCTCAGCTTTTTTAAGCACCGGCACCACCTCTTTTCTGCTGATATAGGCATAGAGGGAATCCTTGAGGGAGACTACAACGGCATTGATATTGTCAAGTTCATACACAAAAAAGGCAGCTGCACCGGCAGAGTCCTTTTCCCTGAAAATCTCATACCTGTTGCCAAGCCTTATTTTTGTAAGGTCAAACACATCTTTGCTGGCTTTTATGATGGGCTGCACCTGGCTTGCCCCAACGCCGCAATCCTCCATGATTGTACCAAAAAAATCACCCTTTTTCACCTCTCCCTGCTCAGTGGAATATTTGTCCGCCTCCAACCCGTACCTGAGCTGAACCCGTGCAGTTTCCCCCTCAACCTTCTCTTGCTGTTTTACAGCTGGGGCTGAACAACTTACAATAATCAAAAATGCTGATATCAGTGATAGGAACCTCATATGAAAAACCTCTTTAAATTTTTTGCTGATTTTGTTTTTTCCCTGTCGGGAGTGTAAAGATAAGCCTCATTTTTAAATTGTTGATAATTTTGTGTAAAAAAGTGGAAAATTTTGGAAATATATGGAGAAAGTGTTGTATTTTTGCATCAACCGTCACTTTATAAAAAAAAGAAGGACCAATGGCAAAATTCATAGGAGAATACAGCGTAAAAATTGATGACAAAGGGAGGATGATTTTTCCCTCTGCCTTCAAGTCTGCTTTTGCTCCCGACGAGAAGATTGTATTGGTAGTGAAAAAGGACATGTTTGAGGATTGTCTGCAGATGTTCACCTATAGCCAGTGGGAGGAGGAGTCGGACCAGGTAAAGGCAAAGCTCAATTTCTTCAGGAGGGAGCATGCGGAGTTTTGGAGGGAATACATGAGGGACAGGGCGGTTGTTGAGCCAGATGAAAAACTTGGAAGGATCACCATTCCAAAAAAGATGCTTTCAAGCATAGGGGCCCAGAAGGAGATGATCTTTGTGGGCAACGACCACAAGATTGAAATCTGGAGCAAGGAGAAGTACAACCAGAAGCAGATGAGTTCAGATGAATTCATTGCACTTGCCCAAAGCATTTTGGGTTAAGAAAAACATTAACCCAGTAAAAAAACAGCACAATGTCACAGTATCACGTACCGGTATTACTGAATGAGAGCGTTTCTGCCCTCAATATTGAGGAAAACAGGAACGGAGTATTTGTAGACGCCACTTTTGGAGGAGGCGGACACAGCCGCGAGATATTGGAGAGATTGGGACCCAAGGGAAAGCTCATAGCTTTTGACAGGGACAGCGATGCAATAAAAAATGCGCCAAAGGACAAAAGGCTGATACTTGTGCACAACAACTTCAGATTTGTACAGAATTTTGTGAGGGCTTTGGGATTCATAGGGAAAGTTGACGGCATCCTTGCAGACCTTGGAGTTTCATCACACCAGTTTGACACAGGCGAGAGGGGTTTCTCTTTCAGGTTTGATGCCCCGCTCGACATGAGGATGAACCAGCTTGGGGGAAAAAGCGCTGCAGATGTGGTGAACACATATTCCCAGGAGGAACTGAGCAACATATTTAAGATATACGGCGAGCTTGACAAGCCTTGGAAAGCAGCCGAGATGATATGCAAGGCAAGGGAGAATGCCCCTATTGAAACAACTGGAGACTTGAGCAAGGCTGTAGCCAAACTTTACAACAGTTTCAATGAGCACAAGTTCCTTGCAAAACTTTACCAGGCATTGAGGATTGAGGTAAACATGGAGATGAGGGCACTGGAAGATTTCCTCAACGGCACACTGGCCTGTCTGAGACCCCAGGGAAGACTCTCTGTAATAACATACCACTCGCTTGAGGACAGGATGGTGAAGAACTTCATAAAGGCAGGAAATATCCAGGGCAATGAGGAGAAGGATTTTTATGGAAGGAGTCTCTCCCCTTTTACGCAGGTAAACAGGAAACCCATACTGCCTGCCGAAGAAGAGATATCCTCAAACACAAGGAGCAGAAGTGCCAAACTGAGAATAGCGGAACTGACAGAAAAAGAATAACTGAATAATGGAGAACAATACGGAAAAACGCAGAATAAATTTTGCAAGTGATATATTGGGCGGCCAGATCTTGAACAGGTTAAAGACGGTTGACCAATATTTCATTATATATCTGTTTGTTCTCACCATAGCGTTCATCTCAATAAACCTGGGTGTAGAGAAGACCCAGATGACAATGAGACGCAACCAGAGGGAGCTCAAGAACCTTAAGGCAGACTACACAGCCAAGGCTGCAAGGCTCCAATATTTGAGCAAAAGGAACGAGGTTGAAGAGAGGCTGAAAGAGCACAACTCATCATTATACAAACCGGTAACCCCAGCCAAGGCTGTTAAACTGGCAAAAAGACACAAGTAATGGAAAAGATAGACGGAATATTCAAAAATATGGCTTTGCTTTATAAGCTGTTTGTACTCATAGCAGTGGCTGTTGTGGGCAAGATTGTCTATTTGCAGTTTATCAACCCTACCGACACAAAAGCGGTGGACATTGCCTACAAGGAGGAGACAATTGAAGCCATAAGGGGAGACATCCTTGCCAGAGACGGCAGGCCTATGGCCACATCTGTGCCGTACTACCAGATAAGGATGGACTGTACTGTATCAAACCCGGATACATTCAGCAAATATATTGATGCATTGAGCCAGTCGCTTGCATCATTCTACAAGAACAAGAAAGCTTCCGAGTACAAGAAGGAACTTGTAAAGGCCAGAAAAGAGGGCAAGAGATACAAGACTATAGGCAACAGGCTTGTAGATTATGCAGAACTTGCCGAGATAAAGAAGTTCCCCATCTTCAGGCTTGGCGCAAACAGGGGCGGTATAATTGTTGAGCAGAAATACAAGAGGAACAACCCGTACGGCAGGCTTGCCTACAGGACAATAGGTTTCATCAACACTGAGGGTGTTGGTGTAGGCATTGAGGGAACCTGCGATTATTACCTCAAGGGAACCCCCGGCAAACAGACAATCCAGAAGATGCTTGGCGGCGAGTGGAGACCGGTAACGGGTGTGGAGGGTGTAGCCCCAAAAGACGGATATGACATCCAGACCACCATTGACATTGAGATTCAGGAGGCAGCAGAAAAGGCCTTGAGGGAGCAGCTTGCCAAAGGTATGAACATTGAGGGTGGTACAGCCATAGTGATGGAGGTTGCAACAGGTGCAGTGAGAGCCATTGCCAACATGAAAAAGATGGGTAACGGCTATGATGAATCATACAACTACGCAATTGGAGACGCAACAGAGCCTGGTTCAGTTTTCAAACTCATGACCCTTGTGGCACTGCTGGAAGACGGCCATGTTACTCTTGACGATCCTATAGACGGCGGTAACGGCAAATGGAGCTACGGCGGACACACATATTCAGATACCCATGCCTACGGAATGATGGATGTGAAGACAGCCCTTGCAAAATCTTCAAATGTGGCTTTTGCAAAGCTTGCCACCCATTACTACGAGGGGAAGGAGCAGCAATATGTAGACCGTCTTAACAGCATGAAGGTTGGAGAGAGATTCAATCTTGATATCCAGGGAGAGGCCCGTGCATCAATTTATGGCCCTGGAGATGCAATGTGGAGCAGATCAAGCCTTTCATCAATGGCCATAGGCTATGCAACACTGCTTACTCCACTGCATACACTCACATTCTACAACGCCATTGCAAATGACGGAAAGATGATGAAACCGTACTTCATTGAGAATTATCAGGAGAATGGAGAGGTTGTAAAGGATTTCGGGCCACAGGAGATGAGCGGTTCAATCTGTTCAAAGGAGACAGCAAGGGAAGCAAGAAAAGCCCTGATGCACGTGGTTGAGGTTGGTACCGGAAAATTCATGAGAAACGACAAATACAAGATTGGCGGAAAGACCGGAACATCCCGTATAGCATTTGGAGGCAAAATAGGATACGAAAAGAACGGATTCAGGAGATATCAGGCATCATTTGCCGGATTCTTCCCTGCCGACAACCCCAAATACTCTGCAATAGTGGTTCTGTACTCGGGAGAAACCAGAGGAAACTTCTACGGAGGAAGTTGGGCAGGTCCGGTTTTCAAACAGATTGCAGACCACATCTACTCCACAAGCAATGACTGGGAGCCTGTTCTCGACGGAAAGAAAAAATGCGGCAGCAGACCAGACATTGCAACAGGAAGGATGGATGCCCAAAATAAGGTTATGGCCGAATTGGGTATTGAATATGACAAGATTGACATAAGGGAGAACAATTCGTCGGGATGGGCAAAATTCAAAAAGGATTCCACCGGAAGGCTTTTGGCAATGAACTACCCTACAGACAACGACTCCCTTGCCAATGTTGTGAATATGGGACTCAAAGATGCCATATACCTTTTGGAGAACAACGGATATAACGTAACATTTGAGGGGTACGGAAAGGTTGTGAGCCAGGAACCGGCAGCCGGAACAAAACTTGAAAGGGGTACAACTGTAAGACTTATACTTAAGGAAAAATGAAACTAAGCAGACTGTTACATAATGTGGAGCTTTGCTCACCGTTCAAAGAGGCGGAGATAGGGCATATAAGCTGTGATTCACGCTCATGCTCAAACGGGTCGCTTTTCATTGCAGTAAGGGGTGCCGACACAGATGGCCACACCTATATCAATAAGGCAATTGAGAACGGCGCATCACATATCATATGCGAAGAGATTCCTGCAGATGTACAGGGGAAAGCCGAGTTCATTCTAATTAAGGAGAGCCGCAAGGCATGTGCCACAATAGCTGCAAACCATTATGGCAATCCATCGGAGAAGCTGAGGGTTGTGGCGGTAACCGGCACAAACGGCAAAACCTCCATTGCAACCCTGCTTTACCAGCTGTTTACAATGTTGGGATACTCCTGCGGACTGCTCTCTACAATTGCAAACTACGTTGGGGAGAAGAGATACGAAACTATAAATACCACTCCAGGACCGCTGGAACTCAACCGCCTTCTGGCCCAGATGGCTGACGAGGGATGCGAGTTCTGCTTTATGGAGGCAAGTTCCCACGCAATAGACCAGCAGAGGACCGAGGGGATACACTTTACCGGTGCGGTATTCACAAACCTCACACACGACCACCTGGATTACCACAAGACCTTTGCAAACTATCTTGCAAGCAAGAAAAAGCTGTTTGACAACCTTGCACCTGATGCATTCGCCCTTACAAACATAGACGACCGCAACGGGGAGGTAATGGTACAGAACACCAAGGCAACCATAAGCACATACTCATGCCGCAACTGGGCAGACTACAGGGTTAAGATTTTGGAGAAAACCATTGAGGGAATGCTCCTCAACATAAACGGCACCGAGGTGTGGTGCAGGTTCATAGGAACCCACAATGCGGCAAACCTTACAGCAGTATACGGAACTGCAATGCTGTTGGGAGCCAAGGAAGAGGAGACAATAACAGCAATGAGCAGGCTGCAGTCTGTAGCGGGAAGGCTTGAGTACTTCAAGGGAGAGGATGACATCATTGCAGCAGTGGACTACGCCCACACACCAGACGCCCTTGAGAATGTCCTCAAGACACTTCAGGAGTTGGAGCCTCAGGGAGACCTTGTATGCGTATTCGGATGCGGAGGCAACAGGGACAAAACCAAGAGGCCTGAAATGGGAGCCATTGCAACAAAATATGCCGGCAGGGTGATAGTAACCTCAGACAACCCCCGCTTTGAAGACCCTATGGAGATCATAGCAGACATCAGGGCCGGAATGGATATAAAAGGGAAGGCAAAATCCCTGTTTATTCCCGACAGGACTGAGGCCATCCGCACCGCAATCCTTACGGCAAAACCGGGATCAATCATCCTTGTAGCCGGAAAAGGGCACGAAGATTACCAGATAATAGGAGGAGTGAAACACCACCTCGACGACAAAGAGATAATAAAGGAGTCCTTCATGATGCAGAAGGAGGCAAAAAACTGATAAAGGAAGAAAGAAATGATATATCACCTGTTTGAATACTTGAGCAACTCGGGAGTGGACTTCCCGGGAATAGGACTGATGCAGTACATCACCTTCAGGTCTCTCATCGCACTGATGACAGCCCTGCTTGTGGCATTGTATGCCGGTCCGAGAATCATCAGGAAACTGCAGAAGAAACAGATTGGAGAAGAGATCAGGGATCTTGGCCTTGAGGGCCAGATGCAGAAGAAAGGTACCCCTACAATGGGAGGTATCATCATCATCATGTCAATCCTCATACCTGCGCTGCTGTTCGGCAATCTCACCAACATCTACGTGCAGCTGATGATTGTCTCTGCCATATGGCTGGGACTCATCGGATTCCTTGACGACTCTATAAAAGTATTCAGGAAGAACAAGGACGGCTTGAGCGGCAAATACAAGATTATAGGACAGGTAACACTTGGCCTTGTAGTTGGAATTGCTCTCTGCATGAGTGACCAGACCAATATTGATGTCACACTAACAAATATCCCTTTCTTCAAAGGCAACCAGTTTGACTATTCATGGCTGAGCCCGTTTGACGGGGAATTTGGCGAGATCTTTACCAGAATAATATATGTTGCGGTAATAATCTTCATAATCACGGCTGTATCAAACGGTTCCAACCTTACAGACGGCATGGACGGCCTTGCCACCGGTGTTTCCGCCTTCATTGGAATTACCCTTGCAATCCTTGCATACCTGTCGGGAAACACAATATATGCATCATACCTGGATATCATGTATATCCCTCACAGCGGTGAGGTTGTAATCTTCCTCTCTGCATTCATTGGTGCACTGGTGGGATTCCTGTGGTACAATACCTACCCTGCACAGGTATTCATGGGTGATACGGGAAGCCTTGCATTGGGAGGAATCATTGCTGTTGCAGCCATCATCCTCAAGAAAGAACTCCTGATTCCGGTAATGTGCGGTATCTTTTTGGTAGAGAGCCTCTCTGTAATAATGCAGAGATACTACTTCAAATATACCAAGAAGAAATACGGCGAGGGGCGCAGAATATTCAAGATGAGTCCTCTGCACCACCACTTCCAGAAAGAGGGGATGCCTGCCCTTATCCAGAAACCTGTAAAGGCATGGCCTGAGGCAAAGATTGTAGTAAGATTTTGGATTATAACCATTTTGCTTTGTGCAATAACAATAATAACACTAAAAATACGTTAGTCATGCAGAGAATTGTTGTTCTTGGTGGCGGAGAGAGCGGCGCAGGTTCAGCCGTTCTTGCAAAAGTAAAGGGATTTGAAGTTTTCCTTTCAGACAATGGCCCTATAAAGGAGGAGTTCAAGGCACTTCTTGACAAATGGGAAATTGAGTGGGAAGAGTGCGGACATACCGCAGAAAAAATCCTCAACGCCAACGAGATCATAAAAAGTCCGGGTATTCCCGACAGCGTTCCTCTCCTTGCCGCAGCAAGGGAGAAAGGGATAAGCATCATCTCAGAGATTGAATTTGCAGGAAGATATGACACTGCAAAGAAAATCTGCATAACCGGCAGCAACGGAAAGACCACCACCACATCCCTCATCTACTATATGCTGAAGAATGCGGGGCTGAATGTAGGACTTGCCGGCAACATAGGCCAGAGCTACGCTTACCAGGTAGCAACCTGCAACTACGACTATTACGTATTGGAACTGAGCAGCTTCCAGTTGGACGGCATGTACACGTTCAAGGCAGACATTGCCATACTTATGAACATTACACCAGACCACCTCGACCGCTACGACTACAAGATGCAGAACTACGTGAACTCAAAGTTCCGCATCACCAGGAACATGAAGGAGGAGGACTGTTTCATCTTCTGTCAGGATGACCCGGTAACCATTGGGGAACTTGAGAAGATAGTGTCAAGGGCCAAGATGCTCCCATTCTCGCAGAAACAGCAGGTTGAAGAGGGTGCATATCTGCAGGACGACAAGATGTGCATAAAATTCAACGGTGACGTGGATTTCATGTACCTTAAGGAACTTGCGCTGCAGGGAAAACACAACGTATACAACTCAATGGCGGCTGCAATTGCGGCAAAAGCCATAAAAATAGACAAGAAGGTAATCCGCGAGAGTCTCATGACATTCACCGGAGTTGAGCACAGGATGGAGAAGGTGCTCAAGATAAGGGATGTGATGTACATCAATGACTCCAAGGCCACCAATGTGGACTCCGCATGGTATGCACTTGACAGCATGACAACGCCGGTGGTATGGATTGCAGGAGGAAAGGACAAAGGCAATGACTACTCTCCTCTTTACGGTCTGGTAAAGGACAAGGTAAGGGTACTCATCTGCATGGGACTCCACAATGAGAAGCTGCATGAGAACTTTGCAGACAAGGTTGATGTAATACTTGACGTACAATCCGCTCAGGATGCCGTTGCAAAGGCATATGAACTGGCTTTGCCCGGCGAGACAGTGCTGCTGTCACCATGCTGCGCAAGTTTCGACCTTTTCAAAAGCTACGAGGACAGAGGAAGACAATTTAAAGAAGCCGTAAGGAATTTGTAATAAAAGATATGGAGAACGCAACTACAGAGAAACGTGAGTCTATGCTAAGCAGGCTCAATGGGGACAAGGTGATATGGACAGTGGTATTCCTGCTGTCCCTTATTTCCATTGCCCTAATCTACTCATCAAGCAGCTCGCTGGCTTACAAGGAGAAGACAACCAACTTTGCGTTCCTCATCAAACAGATACAGTTTGTTTTCATGGGACTTGTAGCCCTTTATATATGCTACAAGATTCCGTTGGGATGGTACAGGGGTCTGGCATACATCACGTTGGGTATAAGCGTGGTACTCCTGGCCCTCACACCCATCATTGGTGTGGAGATCAATGGAGCCAAGAGATGGATAGATCTGGGTTTCACCACTTTCCAGCCAACAGAGATGGCCAAGATTGCCATAGTGCTCTATCTGGCCAGGGCTCTTGAAGTGGCACGGCTGGATACGTTCAAGGAGTTCCTCATAAGGATTATCATCCCTGTAGGTGTAACATGCGTGCTGATTCTTATAGGAAGTGTCTCTGCGGCACTGTTCGTGGGACTTATCAGCCTGCTTATGCTAATTATTGCAGGGGTAAAATGGAACTATATATTAAAGGCAGGAGGTATAGCCGGTGGAGCATTGCTTCTTATTGTAATCCTTCACCTTTGCGGTCTTACCCTCTTCTCAAGACTTGATACGGCAATGAGCCGTCTTACAAAATTCACCAAGGGTGTGGAGATTGAAGAGAGCATGTCGGCAGAAGAGAAACAGAAACAGGCAGACAAGACATACCAGGCAGACATGGCAAAAGTTGCCATATCATCTGTTGGAGTATTGGGAAAAGGTCCGGGAAAAAGTACACAGCGCTATTTCCTTCCCCACCCATATTCAGACTACATCTTCACCATCATAATTGAGGAGTACGGACTTGTTGGAGCTATAGGTGTAATTCTGCTTTACATGTGGTTCCTCTTCCGGTGCATCATTCTGGTAAAGAACTGCAAAAAAGTATTTACAGCACTCACAGTTGCCGGATTGGGTATGCTTATAACAATACAGGCTACCCTGCATATCCTGGTAAATGTAGGTTACCTTCCGGTTACCGGACATACCCTGCCGTTGCTCAGTCTTGGAGGAACATCTCTTGTCATCCTCAGCTGCGCATTCGGCATAATCCTTTCGGTGAGCAGGACTATTGATGTTAGCTCGCAAAAGAACAGGCTGACCGCAGCATCTGCAACAACACAGGGGGAGACAGAGGGCGGTAACACACAAGCTGCACCGCTTGAAGAAAACAAGGAATATGAAATAATGGGTCCTGGAGACCAGTTCAAATAACAGAGATGAAAAAGGAATTAAAAGTAATAATTAGCGGAGGAGGCACAGGAGGACATATCTTCCCTGCCATATCCATAGCCAATGCCATTAAGGAGGCAAGACCGGACGCCCAAATACTGTTTGTAGGTGCATTGGGTAAAATGGAGATGGAGAAAGTACCGGCTGCAGGATACGAGATTAAAGGTATCCCTGCAAGAGGTTTGAAACGTCCGTTGTACTCCCCTTCCAACATCTCCGTTGCCTTAGATTACCTTAAATGCAAAACCCTTGCAAAAAGGATAATCAGGGAATTCAAGCCCAACCTTGTTGTTGGAGTTGGCGGATATGCCAGCGCAGCCATAGTTGGCAGCGCAGCCAAAATGGGTATTCCCGTACTGCTTCAGGAGCAGAACTCGTTTGCCGGACTTGTAAACCGCAAGAACGCAAAGGATGCTGCAAAGATATGCGTGGCATACGACGGAATGGAGAGGTTCTTCCCCAAAGAGAGAATCCTCAACACAGGAAACCCCATCAGAAAAGACATTGACAAAGCCACACCTGAGCAGAAGGCACAGGGTTATGAATACTACAAACTTTCTCCACGCAAAAAAACAGTATTTGTTGTTGGAGGAAGCCTTGGATGCCGCACACTGAATGAGTGCATGAAAAAGGCCGTAGCAGAAGGGAAACTTTTTGGAGGGGAGAATGATTACCAGGTAATCTGGCAGCACGGCAAGATATACAAGGAGGAGATTGATGCCTTTATGAAAGGAAAAGGGACAGAAGGGGTATATTATTCAGACTTCATACAAAGGATGGACCTTGCATACGCAGTGGCAGACGTGGTTGTAAGCCGCGCCGGAGCAGGTACCATATCTGAGTTGTGCGTTGCAGAGAAATGCACCGTATTTGTACCTTCCCCTATGGTTGCAGAAGACCACCAGACCCACAATGCAATGGCATTGGTAAACAAAGGTGCTGCAATGATAGTAAAGGACGCTGCAGCAACAGAAGAACTTCTCCCATGCCTTGAGGCACTTTTGAAGGATGAAGCCAAAATAAAGGAATTGGAAAAGAACATAGGCACACTTGCAAAGAAGGATGCAGCAGCAACAATTGCACAAGAATGCCTCAAACTTGCAGAGAAATAAGATGAAGAACGTATATTTCATAGGAATCGGAGGTATAGGAATGAGCGCAATCGCCCGTTACTATAACCATGCAGGATACAATGTGAGCGGATATGACCGTACACCCAGCAAGCTTACCGCCAATCTTGAGAAGGAGGGTATAAAGATACACTTCTCCCCTTGCATTGAAGAGATACCTGCAGATATTGATGAGACTCTTGTAATATACACCCCAGCCATACCAAAGGATATGGAGGAGCTTGTTTATGTTCAGCAGAAGGGATACAGGCTTATAAAACGTTCCCGTGCACTTGGTGAGATAGCGTCAACCCAAAAATGTCTTGGCGTTGCCGGCACACATGGCAAGACCACCACCAGTACTTTGCTCTCGCACCTCTACACCCATTCGGGTGAAGGATGCTCGGCATTCCTGGGGGGCATTTCCAAGAACTACCACACCAACCTGCTGCTGAGCAAGAACCCGGTGCTTGTTGCTGAAGCCGACGAGTTTGACCGGTCGTTCCTGCAACTGTTCCCGGATGTGGCAATCATCACCTCAACTGATGCAGACCACCTGGACATCTACGGAGACGTGAACACCATCAGAGATGCATTTGCAGAGTTTGCAGGACAGATCAAGGAGGATGGTGCACTGATCCTCAAGAAAGGTGTAACCATAGACTTGAGCAACGTAAAGGCAAAGGTATACAGTTATTCGTTCAGGGAGGAGGCAGACTTCTGCCCCCGCAATACAGAACTCCAGCAGGGGGGATATTTCAGGTTTGATCTTGCATACCCGCAGTTCACAACTCTCAAAGGGGATGTTGTTCCTGCAGGAGTACTTGAGGGATGTACCGTTGGAATTCCTGGCTGGGTAAACGTGGAGAATGGAATTGCAGCTGCCGCAGCAGCAATGCTGGGAGGCGTGGAGCCACAGAAGGTAAAAGAGGCACTGGCAGCATTCCAGGGGGTGGAGAGAAGGTTTGATATCCACATCAATACCCCTCAGATTGCATACATTGATGACTACGCACACCACCCTGAGGAGATAAGTTCAGCCATCACCTCCATCAGGAACATGTTCCCCGGAAGGAAGCTCACAGCAATGTTCCAGCCACATCTGTTCACAAGAACAAGGGATTTTGCACCGGAGTTTGCCAAGAGCCTGAGCATGCTGGACGAACTTATACTGCTGGATATCTACCCAGCAAGGGAGCTCCCTATTGAGGGGGTTACATCGGAGATCATCTTCAAGGATGTTACTGTCGGGAATAAGGTTCTCCTCAAAAAGGAGGAGGCACTGGAATACCTCAGAGGGAGGGATATTGACATCATGGTTACATTTGGTGCCGGTGACATTGACAGGCTCATTGCACCTATAGAAGAAATGCTGAAGGAGAGGATAAAATAAAATGTTAAAAAAGATTCTCATATATTTTGCAATTACCGTTGTTTTTGCAGCAATAGGGTGCTATTTTTTCTTTGCAGAGAAGCTCTATAAAGAAGGAATGCCTGCCCAGTTGTGCAAGGAGGTTACCGTCACTCTTCTCGACAGTGCCAGCAACAGGTTTGTAACCAAGGAGGAGGTAATAGAGATTATAGACGGATTCAACGGCAAAAGCATAGGAATGCCGGTGGAGAAGATAAATACCCACCTTATAGAGAAACTGCTCAACCAGAAGAACGCCATAAAGGAGTCTCAGGTAAGCATTACCCGCAGCGGCCGCCTGAACATCAACATCACCCAGCGCAAGCCGGTATTGAGGATACAGAGCAGCAACGGAGGTTTCTATGTAGATGAGACCCAGTATATCTTTCCGCTGGTACCAACATTTACCTCGTATGTACCCATTGTAAGCGGAAACATTCCGTTTACCCTCAACGATGGCCACAGGGGAAAGGCCCAGGAAGATGACACCAACTGGATGGGAAGGATGATGGAGCTGGGCAACTACCTCAGCAGCGACCCCTTCTGGAGTGCACAGATTGAGCAGATATATGTAGATGACAAAGGGGAAATAATACTCTCGCCAAGAATTGGAAACCACAAGATAATTTTTGGGGAGCTTACAGACATAGAGAACAAGTTCAACAAGCTGTACACATTCTACAAGCACATTGTACCGGCTGAAGGGTGGGACAAATACAGCGCAGTGAACCTGAAATACAAAGACCAGATAATTTGCAGTACAAACAATAAAAAGAATAAGAAATAATCTCTTGGAGTTATGAGAAAACTAGTTGCAGCCATAGATTTGGGAACTTCCAAGGTTGTGTGTCTTGTTGGAGAGAAGACAGATGCCGGAATAAAGATCATCGCCCTTAGCGAAGCCCCATCAAAAGGAGTAGCCAGAGGTGAAGTGATCAACATCCAGTCTGCCCTTGATTCAATGTTGCCCACAATCAGAAACGTGGAAAATGCCATTGGTGAACGGATCAATGACATATTCATTGGAATAGCCGGACATGGTGTAAAATGCATTCAGGGAACCAACCAGACCGTAAGGGACAATCCCGACGAATACATAACACCTGAAGAGATTGAACAGATAACTGAAGCAATGTACTCAAACTTCTCAACCAGTGGTGATGAGGTTATACATGCAGTACCCCAGTCGTACAACATAGACGACTATATGGGTAACAGTGAGCCTGTTGGCATGATAGGCAGACAGATATACTCAAACTTCAAGCTGTTCACCAGCAAGAGGACATCCCTGCAATTGAGGAAAAATGTATTTTCAAGGGCTGCACTGAACATAAACGGAACATATCTTTGTCCATTTGCCTCGGCCATGGCTGTACTTGGCGAGGACGAGAAGGAGATTGGAGTTGCACTGCTCGACATTGGAGCAGGTACATCTGACCTCATCATAATCCACGAGAATGCTGTAAGATACGCAGCAGTTATCCCATTTGGAGGCAACTGCATCACCGAGGATATAAAGCAGGGTTGCGGCGTATCCTCAAGAGTGGCAGAACAGCTCAAGGTTGAAAAAGGCTCATGCATGAGTTCGATTGCTCCCGACAAACCTGTACGCATTCCGGGAATCGGAGGCAGGGAGGACAAACTCATTTATGTAAAGAACCTTGCCGAAATAATTGAGTCAAGGATTGAGGAGATTCTTGAAGCAGCAATGTATAAGATTGAGGAATCGGGTTACAAGGAACAAATAAAGGCCGGGACAGGACTGGTAATTACAGGAGGCACATCACATCTACCAAACCTCCAGTCTTTTGCCAAACTGGTTACAGGCATGGACATCAAACTGTCGTTTCCTGTAAGAACCCTGTCTGAGGTAGATGTAAACATAGGCAAACCGTCAATGTCAACCGCTGTAGGACTTATCCTTATGGGATTTGGCGAGATGGAGAAAATGGAGAAGAAGGGCAAGACCATCAGGGCCACTACTCCATTGAAAAAGGAAGAAAAAAAGGATGATGCAGACAAGGGGGCACCTGACACAGCAGCATCAGAAAAGGGTAAAGAGCAGTCCAAAGAAACAAAGAAAAATCCTTGGTTCAAGGGCATCATTGACTCTTTCAAATCAGATAACGTATTCAAAGACAACGAGGCATAATTATGGAAGATCTTAATATTATTCCCGACGGATGGGACATGAGCCAGAACATCATTAAGGTTATTGGTGTAGGCGGTGGCGGATGCAACGCGGTATCTGAGATGTACCGCCAGGGCATAAAGGATGTGGACTTCATGATCTGCAACACAGATAAACAGTCGCTAAAGAACAGTCAGGTTCCCGAGACTTTACATCTGGGTTCAGGCATTACCAAAGGCCTCGGAGCAGGTTGCGACCCTGAGAAAGGGCGCAAGGCTGCAACTGAATCAATTGAGGATATCCGCAAATCACTGCAGGGAAACACAGAGATGGTATTCATCACTGCAGGTATGGGCGGTGGTACCGGAACCGGTGCAGCCCCTGTAATTGCACAGGTTGCCAAAGAGATGGGCAAACTTACCGTAGCGGTAGTAACCCTACCTTTCCGCGACGAAGGACACGATTTCATCAAACGTGCCGTACTTGGAATACACGAGCTCAAAAAACATGTAGACAGTCTACTTATCATTGACAACCAGAAACTCTACAACGTATTTGGGAACCTTGCATTGTTTGACGCATTCCCTAAAGCAGATGAGGTGTTGAGTACTGCCGTAAGGAGTATCTCCGATATCATCAACCGTCCCGGTTTCATCAACGTGGACTTTGCTGATGTGAGGATGGTGATGAACAACAGCGGTATGGCAATCATGGGTATGGGTGAGGCGGAAGGTCCCGACAGGGCAATTGACGCCGTGCAGAAAGCCCTCGACTCCCCTCTTTTGAACGACTGTGACCTTACCACCGCAAAAGGTGTCCTTGTAAACATCACCTCAAGCAAAGAGGACGGAGGTCTTACCATGGCAGAACTTTCGCAGATTATGGAGCAGGTACGCAGCTACACCGGAGGAGTGTTCAACAAGTTCAAACGAGGTGTGGTATACGATCCGAACATTGGCAAGAAGATAAGTGTAACCATTGTGGCCACCGGATTTGAGATCAGCAGCTTGCCTCAAATTGATATGCAGGACGACACCCTTGAAGGGGACACTTGGGTGATAAATGACCCTGGCAACGAAGAACCTGAAGAAGAGACTCCTGTTGCTGCAACCACCGAAAAACAGGTCTACATCAAGCCTGAAGGCAAGCCTGCGCTTATCCTGGAGCCAACCGATGACATCAGCCAGTTGGAGAGGGTTCCTGCGTATATCAGAAGAAATAAAAAGTTGTCGGGAATAATTACAGAAAATTAGTACATTTGCATCCCAATTGACTAGAATTATGACAGAAAGAAAAAGAAGAGTAAGGTTCGCACCAAGCCCAACAGGCCCCCTACATATGGGAGGTGTAAGAACTGCACTATACAACTACCTTTACGCCAAACAGGCAGGCGGTGATTTCATTATCCGTATTGAGGATACCGATTCACAGAGATTTGTCCCTGGCGCAGAGAAATACATAATTGACTCATTGAACTGGTGCGGCATTATTCCCGACGAGGGAGTTGACGCAGAGGGCAACGTAGTGGAGACTCCATCTGAGAGACACCCTCACGCCCCATACCGCCAGTCGCAGAGAAAGCCCATCTACAGGGCATACGCCGAGAAACTGATTGAGAACGGCTACGCTTACTACGCATTTGACACCGCAGAGGAGCTTGACGCAAAAAGAAAGGAGGCTGAGGCCAACAAACAGAACTTCATCTACAACTACCAGACCCGTAAGGAGCTTAAAAACTCCCTTACCCTCCCTGCAGATGAGGTGGCAAGACTTCTTGAGACCACAACCAACTGGACAATCCGTTTCAAGAACCCTGAGAACGAGATTGTAAAGATGGACGACCTTATCCGTGGCCATATTGAGATAAACACCAATACCCTGGATGACAAGGTACTGTGGAAACGTGCAGACGAGCTTCCAACATACCACCTTGCAAACATCGTGGACGACCACCTTATGGAGATCACCGAGGTTATCCGCGGTGAGGAGTGGCTGCCTTCACTTCCTTTGCACTATATGCTTTACAAGGCATTCGGATGGACAGATACCCAGCCTCGCTTTGCTCACCTTTCATTGCTTTTGAAACCTGACGGAAAAGGCAAATTGAGCAAACGTGACGGAGACCGCCTCGGATTCCCTGTATTCCCTCTAAAATGGGTTAACCCTGAGGGTGAGGTAAGCCGCGGCTACAGGGAGGACGGTTACTATCCTGAGGCTTTTGTAAACCTTCTTGCCCTTCTTGGCTGGAACCCCGGCACAGAGCAGGAACTCTTTACAATTGATGAGCTTGTAAAGGTATTCTCACTTGAGAGAGTAATCAAATCAGGTGCAAAATTCAATGCCGACAAGGCAAAATGGTTCAACCAGGAGTACTTGAGAAAACAGACAGATGCACAGTTGGCTGAGCAGTTCATCCCTATCCTTGAGGAGAAAGGTGTAGAGGTTGCAAAATACCCGTTTGCATTTGTTGAGCAGCTTTGTGGCCTCATTAAGGAGAGAGCACACTTTGTTGCTGATTTCTGGGATATCTGCAGCTACTTCTTCATTTCCCCTACTGCTTACGCAGAGAATGATGTAAAGAAATTCTGTACCCCGGAGACAATGGAGATCATTGAGAAAGTGAAGAACTTCATTGCAGCTATGGAGATCAAAGAGTTTGCAACAGCAGGCGAGACTCCAAAAGCAGAGTGTGTTCACGCAATTGAAGAGAAGCTTACAGGATACATTAAGGAGAACGAGTGGAAAATGGGTGCCGTTATGAATACCCTACGCCTGTTCTTCGTTGGCCAGGCAAAAGGGTTGGGCATTGCAGACATCATCTACTTTGTAGGTAAAGAGGAAGCATTGCGCAGAATTGAGGCGGGCCAGCAAGCCGTATAAACTACACAAAACACACTACTTGAAAAACTATTTGACTCGGGGAGCGGCTCATTTTATTGGGCCGCTCTCTTTCCTTTTCTTACATATCCAACATCCCATACACCTGTCCGGTTGTGTATTTTTCAATATTCAATAATTTCCCGTATCTTTATAACAGCCTACTCAGTAGCCGCAGAAAGTCCTATCCCTCAAGCCCAAAACTTGAGATGTAGCATATCACTAGATTTATTAACCCTTTAAACCTAAGCGCGTATGCAACACCATCTTCTTAAATCACTACACCTAAAGGCAACACTGCTTGCCATAGCAGTCCTCTTCCTCACTTTCCCTTCCTACTCCCAACGCAACCTCAAAGTTGGTGAAGAAATCAAAGCCCCTTCAACCGATGCCTGGAACTTCATCAAATACGGAGAAGTGGGTGCCAGCCTTCACACCGGCACCGTAAACCTTTCCATTCCTGTCTACACTTACCAGGATAACGACTTCTCCATACCCATCGCACTCAACTACTCCAGCAATGGCCTTGTAGCCAACATGCGAGCCGGAATCCTTGGCCCGGACTGGGTACTGGATGCTGGAGGAAAGATCTCCGTTGAAATTAACGGCATGTTTGATTTTGAATCACGCCTCTCACACAACATTAAAGGCTACTACCAATACCATAAACTCTCAAATCCACCTACCGAGGGAAACTACTGGCGTTACTCCAGCTTTGCTGAGGCCAACATCGAACTTGGAGCCCCTTCCCCTGAAATAATATTCACTCCGGGGAATAGTACTGTCATAAACGGTAACACTGTAAAATATGATGCTGAGCCTGATATCTTCCATTTCAACTTTATGGGCTACTCCGGATCCTTCCACCTTGGTACCAACAACAGCATACACGTATACAATACCAATGGCGAGAACAAGCTCCACAAGATTGAATTCATCCCAGTTACCGGTTCAAGCAACGTATCCATCCGTATCACAGACAAATACGGCTATCTATATGAGTTCCTCTATACCTATGCAGACAAGGGACAGGACCGCAGCGGTGAGATGAAACAGGAAACATCATACAACCTCACCAAAATAACCGCCCCCAACGGCAGGTATGTTGAATTTTTATACCAAGAATACCAGACTGTCTCCTACCGCCCTTCAACCTATGCCAACAGCGGAGGAGTATTCGACTTTGATGATGAAAACAATGTAGCTCAATGCCAGAACAACTACTCAGACTACCGCCTTCTGGAATCAGTTACAGAGCCCCAATATCTTACCGGCATCTCTGTATGCGACGAGCCTATAATGGAGTTTACATATACCAATCTTCCCACCGGAGCCAGAGATCAGTATGTATATCCACTGCAAACATCTGCCAAGGAGTTCACAGAATGCTACAGGCTCTCCAAGATACAGATAAAGAATCCGTTCTCTTCAGAACATCCTACAATAAAGACAGCCGATTTCTTTTACACATATACTCATGGAGCCAGAACAAACTACCTTGCTTCAGTTGAGATGAGCGGTGAGGGAACATACTCCTTCATATACTACAACCTCAGCGATGGTAGTTTCCCTCCTCTTGGCACCTTCTCTGCTGACCACTGGGGATACTACAACGGCAAAAGCGTGACCAGTTTCCTCAAGATTGTGAACACCAATTCAAGCACATTGGAAGAATCTCTTTCATCTGCCAGCAGAGACCATAATGCCACCCACGCAATCAAAGGTATGCTAAAGAGGATCACTTACCCTACAGGAGGATACTCCCAGATGGAATATGAGTCACACTCATACGGCAAAGCCTTCAAGCGCACTGCCGCCAATCATTTTGTACCAACCCTCACTTCTGAAAATGGTACCTGTGGCGGCCTGCGCATCAAATCTGTCTCCAACCACCTGGAAGACGGCTCGCAGGTAAACAAGAAGACATATACATATACTCTTCCCGACGGCTCCAGCAGCGGAATTCTCCTCCACTTCCCCAAATACTGGCTCACCTACTCAGCCCGCGCAGGTAACCACATAGAGGAAAACATCAACTACTGGTCAAACAGTCTTCTCTCCCACAGCGGCTCCCATATAGAATATGCCACTGTAACACAAACCAACTCAGATGGCAGCAAAGAGACATTCCACTTCTCCAACAGCGCCATGTCATACAAATATAGGGATGCAATAGAGATAAGCGAGGTGGTAAACGAGCGGACTCCAAGGCAAGGAGAATGGCACATCAATACCAATCCG
>JAZRQU010000047.1:0-1014 GCA_045650045.1 Candidatus Egerieisoma sp.
TCTTTAATGACATTGTCGAGTATCTTGCTTTTTCTTGTGTCTATATATACGTCAATTGCCGACACTGCAATCATGGCAACTATAGCTGCAATCAAAGACTCCTGACTGATGTCAACTGTTTTCTTTAAGCCCTTGATATACTCAGCAAACATTAATACTCCTACAGTCAGGCTTATCGGTGTTATTACCAGATTAGATCTGAAATGCCATCTCTTGATTTTTTTTACATTAGCGGCAAATTTCCTGATGTCTCCTTTGTAATCCAACAGTTTATCCTGCATCATCTTCTTGATAAGCAGGTAAGAAATACCTAAGATGCAAAATATGGTGAACATGACAGCAGTCCAGACTGGCATATCTGCTCCTTTAATCAAAATCACATACACCAGAGGATAGCAGATGATGAGAATGATAACCGGCATCCATATTTCCCAAAAGTCATATGAGTTCATTCTCTTTCTCATCGAAGTTCTCAGCTGCTTTTCATAAACAATATTCTGTTTTTCAACCTTTTCTGTGAGGATTCTGAACTGCTCTCGCATCTGCTCCAGTTCCTGTGAAATCTCAAAATTATCTCTTTCCATTTCTTTCGCTTTTTGACGGTTCTACATTGATTTCAGTCTCTCCCTTATACGGACAAGTTTTACAGAGACATTGTTGGCCGTGATTCCGAGAATGGATCCGATCTCATCATAGCTCAGGTTCTCCAGCCACATCAGGATTATGCTTCGGTCTATATAGCCGAGCTTGTTGATGCGGTCATAGAGCTGGCGGATCTGCATTGAGTCGTCATCCATGTCCTCGAAGAGGTTGATGTTGACGTCGAGCGGAACCTTCTCCAGAGCTCGTTTTTGTCTCTTGGAATAGTTGATGCATGTGTTAAGGCTCACTCTCCATACCCAGGTGCTGATGAACTTGTCTCCCTCGTAAGACTGCAAGCCTTTCCAAAGGTTGACAAGTATCTCCTGAAACAGATCGTTCACCTCATCTGCATCCTTGGAAAACATATAGCAG
>JAZRQU010000048.1:0-46705 GCA_045650045.1 Candidatus Egerieisoma sp.
CCACGGGATTTTAAGTCCCGCGTGTCTACCTATTCCACCACCTGAGCCAATGAACGGACCGCAAAGTTAAGAATAGTTTTGTATTAAGCAAAAAAAAGGTTGCCGCATGTGCGGCAACCTCATATTCAGTTATAATATTATCTATTAATAACCAGGGTTCTGCTGAACCTCAATACCAGGGTTAGCATTAATCTCATCCTGACCGATAGGAAGGATAGTCTTGAAGAAGTTTCTGGTAACAGGGCACTGCTCTACACCGTTAACTGTTGTTCTCAACTGACCTCTACCACTTGTAGGAGGGTTAGTTCCTTTCTGGAATGCATCATCCTCATAGTAAACGGTCATATCCATACGCATCTGCTCAAAGAATACGATACCCTCTGTCAAGAACTCTCTTCTTCTCTCAGTCATAATATCCTCTACAGTGATTGTAGCTGGAGCAACCCAGTCTGGGTTTCTTGAAGCAACTGGAGACAAGTACTCAAGAGCTTTTGCCTGGTTGTTAGTTCTAACTGCAGCCTCAGCAGCATTTAGAAGAACCTCTGACAAACGGATAACTTTAATGTTAACTGCAGTAGCATTCTCTTTACCGTCACCGCTAAGAGTTGTAGATCCGCTGTATTTGTAGCAAGAACCTTTACGTCCAGTACCATCCTCCTCATCAGACTGGTCTGAATCCATGATACCCCAACGTGCATCGTTAGCACCCATAATGTCAAACCAATTCTGGCTAGCTAGGAATACACCACCTGCAGAGATACCGTGAGCACGACGTCTGTAGTAACATCCTGGAGAACCTGTTCCAAGGTCACCCTCGTTTACAAGAACGTTCAACTCAAAGATAGACTCGCTGCCAAATGTTCTAGCCCATGAAGCTGTCCAGTTAGATGCTGTATATGGAGTGTAAACACCGCTATTAATAACACCCTCAGCAACAGTTAGAGCCTCTGAGAAGTTATCCATATACATGTAAACTTTAGAAAGGATAGCCTGGTTAGCATAGTAGTTGATGAAACCGTTGTTTGCGCTCTTGCCTAGAAGAGGAGCAGCATCTTTCAAGTCTTTTACAACCTGAGTATAAACCTCCTCAACAGTGTTTCTTAGAAGCTGTGCAGAAGCATCAACCGGCTCAGTTACAACTGGAACACCGTAAGCATTCTTGTCCATGTTGTAAGGTTTACCATAAAGGCGAACCAAGTCGAAGTGAATAAGTGCACGGATTGTAAGTGCCTGACCTAGATAGTCATCCAAACCTGTAGCACCTGCCTCTTTAAGAGAGTAGATGTTTTGGATGATGTTGTTTGCCTGTAGCAAGCAGTTGTACATTGTTGACCAGTAGCCAATATAAGAGTTTGAAGTCTGCTCATGTGTAAAGTAGTACCATGCATCACCTCCGTTACCTGCTGAGTAGATAGTAAGGTCACCACCTTTAGCATCTCCATAAACTAGGAAGTTTCTTCCATAGTAGTTCGAACTGGTGAGTTTGTTCATCAAACCCTGAACCATGATCTTTGCATCAGACGCATTCTGAATAGATGATCCAGAATCCACCTGGTTGCTAGGCTTTACATCCAGGAAGCTCTCGCAAGAGGTTGCGAAGATCAAAGCCAAAGCTGTTAGCAATATATTAATTCTTTTCATTGTTTTATCTTTTTAATGGATTAGAAGCTTAATTCAACACCAAAGGTATAGGTCTTTCCTACTGGAGTCTCCCAACCTCTTGTACCGTACTCATTAACAACTGGGTCAGCATTTTTGTATTTAGAGAATGTAAGAAGGTTACCGCCATTGAAGTAAACGCGTGCGCTTGATAGACCTGCTTTCTTAACAATCTCTTTAGGGATTACATAACCTACTGAAACTGTGCTCAATCTCAAGTATGAACCGTTGTAGATGTGACGGTTACCTTGCTGCATTGCATCTGTCCAGTCCTCACCGCTCAAACGAGGCTGAGTTCCGTTAGGATTAGCAGCAGTCCACATGTTGTCATAGTAGTATTTAGCTCTTGTACGCTCCCAGTAGTAACCGTCATCAGCAACGTCTTTCTCAGCGCCGTCAAATACTTTACCACCAAGTTTGTAAATGAAGTTCAAACCGAATGTCAAACCTTTCCACTCAATGTCAGTATTGAAACCACCAAACAATGCAGGGTGAACATCAGCTAGAACAATCTCGTCAGCGTCATTTTTGTCATAAACAACTTTTCTTCCATTAAGGGTCATATCCTCATTCTCATTGTTTGAATACCAGATATTCTTACCAGTTGCTTTATCAACACCTGCCCACTCTCTACCCCATAGGGCCAAAGTAGACTCACCTTCTCTGTAGATGTAAGTTGCTCTTGCGTCACCACCTGTAGGATCTGACCAGATAATGTCCTGACCACCGTATAGTTTTGTCACCTCAGATTTAACGTGTGAACCGTTGATGCTTGCACTCCATCTGAAGTCTTTCTTAGCCATGATATCACCAGAAAGCTCAAACTCAATACCTTTATTGTTGATCTCACCTACGTTCTTAAGTGTAGAGCTGAAACCTGTAATGTATGAAATTGGAACATCCTGAAGAAGGTCTTTAGAATCTCTGTTGAAGTACTCAACGCTACCTTTGATTCTGTCATCCAAGAAACCGAACTCCAATGCGAAGTTTGAAGTATAAGAAGTCTCCCATGAAAGGTTAGCGTCAGCTGCATTTGCTAGAGCACCACCTGGCTCTCCACCATACTGGTAAGAGTAGCTTGCCAATGATCTCCAACCGTTGTTGCTTGAAGGAAGAGTACCGTTAACACCGTAAGAAGCTCTTAGTCTCAAGTTGCTGATCCAATCGATGTCTTTCATGAACTCCTCATCGTTGATTCTCCATGAACCTGCAACAGACCAGAAGTTACCCCAACGGCTGTCCGGACCAAGTTTTGAAGAACCGTCTCTACGGTATGAAGCTGAGAAATAATATTTGTTGTCGTAGTTGTACTCTGCACGTGAAAGGATAGACACGATTGAGTTACCCCAGTAGTAAGCATTAGCCTCAGTTGTACCTGCAGTCTGAACTACCTGTAGTGAAGAAACTGGAAGGTTAGTACCTGATGAACGCATGAAATCAGTATTGTTCTTCTCTGCCTCGAAACCTGCCAAGAAAGTCACATTGTGTTTCTCGCCGAATGTGTGGTTCAAGTTTGCAGTAGTTGAAGAAACGATAGTTGAATAGTTTGTGAACATCTCACTTACAGTACCGTTGTCACTCTTAGCATTGAAGTGGTCTTTGCTGTAGTAGATATGGTCTCTTACGCGAGTATCATCATATGAGAATACTGTTCTTACATTAGCCCAGTCAGTAAGTTTTAGGTTAATGGTCTCACTAACCGACATCTTGAAGTTCTTAGAGTAGTTATCCCACTGGTCTTTGTAGTACAACTGGTTGTAAGCGTAGCTACCGTAACGGTCAGTCCAAGGCTCGTTGTTCTTGTAGTTAGTTGGCCAGTAGAAGCCCCACAACAAGTTTCTTGTCTGCATGAAGAAGTTGGTATTGGTGTTACGTGTATCGTTGAAACCAACTCTGTCTGTATGTGACAAGTTAACGTTAGTCATGAACTCCAACCAGTCACCAACTTTCTGTTTAACGTTTACACGACCCGAAATACGCTCGAACTCGTTTGTAAATACACGGCCTTTATCTTTTGTATAAGCCAATGAAGTATAGTAAGAAGTAGTCTCGTTACCACCGCTTACAGCTAGATCATAAGTCTGGTATACACCTGTTCTGAAGTATGCATCCTCCCAGTCGAAGTAACGTTTTGCACGCTCTGCCAAGTTTTTAGCCTCAACGTCGTTGGTAGGATCAACTGTTGTGATGTTAAGTTTAGAGTAAACACTGTTGCTCTCTGAAGTGATTTTGTAACCGTGTTTGTTGAACTTGGTATTCAATGAGTTTAGAGAGTAAGCGCTTGCAGTAGCCTCATCTTTACCGGTTGCAGTTCTTGAATCGTGCAATACCATGTAAAGCATGTGGGCATTCTCCTCTGTGCTTGCAACCTCGTAGTTGTCAGTTGCCCATGATGGAGTGAATGCTACAGAAGCTCTTAGAGTTACTTTTGGTTTACCTGATTTACCTGATTTGGTAGTGATAAGGATAACACCGTTAGCAGCACGTGAACCGTAAAGAGCAGAAGCAGCAGCATCTTTCAATACTGTGATTGACTCAATGTCGTTAGGGTTCAATGTACTCATTACACTGTTTGAAGTGTAGATGTAGTCACCCATCTGACCTGTACCACCTGAGATTGTAGGAACACCGTCAATAACGTACAAAGGCTCGTTAGAAGCATTCATTGAACCGATACCACGGATACGAATAGATGAACCGGAACCTGCCTGACCTGAAGTCTGGCTGATCTGCATACCGGCAACCTTACCGTTCATAGCCTGCTCGAATGAAACTGCAGGAGCATCTTTAATAGCGTCTTGCTTAACTACAGAAGCAGCACCTGTATAAGTACCTTTCTTAACTGTACCGTAAGCAACAACCATAACCTCGTCCAAGTTTACAGTCTCAGGAGCAAGAGTAATGGTTACTCTCTCTCTACCCATAACTGGAACCTCGTGATTATGGAAACCAATTGAAGAAACTGCCAAAGTGGCTAGTTTTGGAAGAGTAATTGTGAAATTACCATCAACGTCTGTATAAGTACCGTTCTTGGTACCTTTCTCCATTACATACGCTCCAATGATTGGTAATCCGTCCTCTGAACCAACAACAGTACCTTTAACTGTTATTGACTGCGCTAACAACATTGTAGTACAAAATGCCATTAGCACCGATAGAATGAGTTTTTTCATTAGAATATTTTTTAAGTGTTAGTTGGATTTTAACATACTATTATACGAAGATAGTACTTTTTCTCAACACAACAAGAGATTTCCAAGAAAAACACACATAATTTTAACCAAACTACACTATTTTCCGCAAAATTGTATCTATTATAAAATAAAAGAAGGCCGGTCATTCTACTTGACCAGCCCCTTCTGCAACTCCAGAATCTCATCGGCGAGTTCCGGGAAATATTTTTTTGTAAAACTGTAATCAGGCATCCGGATTCCAGCAATCTCTTCCCGACAGCTCTTCCTAACCTTCCTTTTGGTTATTTCCCATCGGGTCAATGGCCTTTCCTCCCCTCTCCAGTTGAATCCTTTCAGTTTCTGCTCCTCGTCGGGAAGATTATAGACAGGAAATACATTCTGTTTGAGATCCTCTATAGAACGTACCCTCTGCACCTCATTATTCTTAAGTTTCACCGTCATCATCCTGCACTCTTCCCTGTCCATAAGGGTTATCACACTGTCCTCCATCATATAGAACAAAGCAGTAACTCCTCCCAACGCATCAAACCTGTATAGTTCATTGTCCTTGAAATATGCAGCCATCTCAGTGCTCTTTATCTGATTGAAATGCACTGAATCCTCCTGCGCAATGATAAAAGCATTTGTTATAAGGTTTATCTTGTTCAGGCTATTGCTTTTTATCAGCGCCTGTATGCTGTCTGCGGAGAACTGGTTCTTCCCATCCTGCCACATCACAGGGTTTGAATAGAACCGTGCCATGGAATCAATTCCGGTAAATACCAGACTGTCACACTTGCCCTGCACATCACTCCTGTAAAACTTAACGTTATGAAAAGCATCTATGAAGTTTACATCGGAAGTATCACGCAACAGAGTCCCAGCCAATGTGTCTGCAGCAACTGGCATTATTGTATCCTGCGCCACTAATGGAAGACCGGCAATTTCTCCATCTGAGTTGAGCTTTCCCTTTTTCGTACCACGCTCCAATGCCCCTTCTTTAGAGCCATCCCTTTTCAATCCATCATCACCGGCATTTTTGCCAGAAAGGGCCTTATCCCCTTGTGAATGCTTATTTTTCCTGGCCTCCCTCCTCTGCTTGTCATGTATTGCAATGGGATCTGTTCCCGACAGCTGCAATCTCTCTTTTGCTTGGGCAATCTGTGCAGAATCAACATCGCACATCCGTTCTACATGGAATATGATTGAATCGGCAGCAAGAAAAAGGGTATCAGCAACCCCATTCTCTACAGAATACATTGCAGCAACAGGTGAGTCCATCAGTTCAATCCTCTTTAATGAAGGCCTGTAGACGATTTTGTCTGCCATAGCTATTGAACTCTGCTCTGTATCCAGAATCTGGACATTGCTGTAAAGGTCTGCGTCGCCGGTATTTCTGTAATAGAGCAACCGGTCGGCCCACAATTCGTGAGTTGGATCCATGATGTAAGCATCCTTATCCAGTTCAAACAGTTCAAGCCTACGGTGATACCTTCCCTGATTGGCATACAACATGCTGCTGTCTTTCCAACCGGTTGTCATTTTCTTGAATACAGCCACATCAGTCTGTGTATAATATTCAAGTTCTGTTGTGGATATGAAAACCGAATCGGCAAACATCTGCACCTGATCCATAAACGTAAACAGATTCTCCTTGGAGTAATACATTCCGTTTATGCTCTCAATAACCTTGTTGTCACTGCTCTTCAAAGATGCACCGTTAAAGAATGTGGCTATACTGTCTTTAGTATTATAATCCAAGTAGTTGGTCTTTAGAACGTTACCTTCACGGTCGAACAGCTGCACCAACGCACCCCTGAACTTTGCAAGGTTGTCATTGGCCACATACTCTATCCTGTCGCTGGTAAGTGATGTGTTCTCCTGAAGTATCTCCACATTGCCTATTGCATCAATGATATTGGTGTTCACATTCCACAATGCCGTATCACACTTCAGGTATGTATTGTTGTGCAGGAATGTAGCCGGGCCTATCACCTTTCTCAAGGCAACCCCATCAACCTCAATCAGATGGGCAGACTCGGCCTCCACAAGGCGCACCAAAGAATCAGCACCTCCAGCGCCCTGGGCCACACCAGGGAGCTGAAAGTGCATGAATAAAATTACCAGAAAATATAATTTATTTAATCCAGCCCTCACGTTCAAAATTGCATTGTTTAAACAGGTCGTCAAGTTTTATATATGTAACAGCCTGTTTCTCTTTCACGAATTTGTCTATAGCCTCTGTCTGTCTCTTCCTGTCGGCAATTCCCTGAATTACCATGTAGTCATCCTTATATGTTGCAGGATGTGAAGGAATTACTTTATCCAGCTTAACTACCTTGTAAATTATGTTGCCGCTACGACCCTCATCATCCAGAGACTCAAACGGCGCTGAGATTTCACCCTCCTTCATATCTTTGATCACAGCATAGTCTGCAGGTTTCAACTGGTCTTTCTCAAAGAATGTTGCACCTGTATTGGGGTCAACCATAACGCCTCCGCCAATTGCAGATTTGAGATCTTCTGAATTTGCCATTGCAGCCATCTCAAATGTAATGCTGTCTGCCTTTACAAGGGTAACTATACTGTCAAGCTGATTGAAAGCCTTGTTTCTGTCGGCAGCAGTATATTTGGGCTTCAACAGGATATGTCTTGCATTGAACATCTCCCCCTCCTTCTTTATCATTTGAATAATATGGAAGCCGTCGGGAGTCTCAACAATCTGGGAAATCTGCCCCTCCTTCAATGCCACTGCCGCATCACCGAACTGAGGCCAGTAAAGATTTTTTGATGCCATTCCAAGTTCTCCCCCTCTGAATGCGCTGCCGGGATCCTCAGAGTAGAGTGTAGCTATTGTACTGAATTTCTCCCCTTTTATAATCCTGTCCCTGAATGCAAGAAGTCTCTCCTTGGTTGCCACTTTGGCAGCTTCCTGATCTGGATACAGAGCTATCTGGCTGATCTTGTACTGGGTGGAAATGATTGGAAGGTCGCTCTCATCAGACTCCTTGTAGAATTGTTCAACCTCAGCAGGTGTAGATGAACCTGCACCCATCATTATCTTCTGCTGCATCTGCTGCATAAGGCTCTGGTCCCTCAGTGCGCTTCTCCACTCCTCCTTGAGTTTGTAAAGCGGCTTGCCAAAGCGCTTTTCAACTGCCTTCTCTCCACCAAGACCTGTAAGGACATTGCTTATCCTGCCCTGAAGTTCCATCTCCACGTTGTCTTCACTTACAACAAGGCTGTCCAGTTTTGCCTGGTTAAGAAACAGTTTATGCACCATCATATTCTCAAGCACCTGACACCTGGTATTGCGGTCAACGCCTCTTCCCTCAGCTGCCATTACCTGTATTTCACCCTCAAGTTGTGACAAGAAAATGGCCTCATTTCCTATAAGTACTATTGTCTTGTCAGCCAAACCGTTTTCATATCTCTGTGCATTCAGCGCCAATGGAACTGTCAAAAGGAACGCTGCTACTGCACTAGTGAGAATTCTTCTCATTTTCCTCTGTGATTTTTAGTTTATTATTATTGAGAGCATCATTGAGGATATCTCTCTGCAAGTTTGAAATAAGCTCCTGCTTTCTCCTGCTTATGATAATCTCCCGTATTTTTTCTGCATTATACTCCAGCGGTGTAACCTCTCCAGGCTTCACATAATCCAGTACCTGAATTACATTGGTATATACACTATCCTTATATTCAATTGCAAGCTCCTCCTTTTCAAGCAGTTGCTGCAACTGTACAAGGGTTGCGCCAGACTCCTTTGCCACCACATTCAAATCAACCCAACTCTCCTCGTAATGGCTATACCTGTATGCAGAATTAAAAGCCAACTGTTCAAGAGCCTCAAGATCTTCTATCTCCCTGCTCTTTGCCAGCCTTCTCATAACCTGCAAATTGGGAGAACTGTTCTGCATTTTTACAAGTCTCCCCTTAAACACCCCATTCTTCCCCACAAAACTGCCCTGATGGGCATTGTAATACTCTTCTACCTCCCTGCCGGTTACAGTTGTATCCAGCCTCTCCTCCACAAATTTGTTCTCATAACGGAATACCAGCAACTGCGTACGGTAGTCCTCCAATAATCCTGCCACATCCTTGTCTGATTTTGGCAATTGCTCCTCAGCCTTTTGCAGCATGAGCTGCTTTGTTGCCCATGAATATATATATTGTTGGGCCAAAGATGCGCTGTCTTGCGATGATATCCCTTTGGGAATCACCTTTTCAAGATCTGTTTTGTATAATACAGCCCTTCCAATCTGCGCCACCTTGTCACCCTTTGTAAAATTCTCATAAAGGGTGCATGAGCAAATTGAAAGAGCTGATATTATTATACAAACAATCCTGTTCATCCAGAATAGTAGGGATTATTTTGTAAGGCCGCTCAATCTTACGAACAAAGCGTCAACACCCTCAAGCAATTTCTGGTTCAATGCCTTGAAATGTTTCTTGGCATCATCTTTAGGATAATGGTTGATCTGCTCAAAAAGATTGTCACCAAGCTCAACAGCATCAGCAACGATTTTATTGGCCTCCTCCACATTCTTGTCCCTGTTAAGATACATAAATACCCAACAGTCTGAAATTACCTCATTTACAAGGAAAATCACATCCTTCTTAAATGTTCTTAAATTTGCCATAGTATCTTAATCTTATTTAAATTTTGGTTCTGCTTATTATAGGACAGGTTTTCCTACTGGCTCAAGTCCCAAACCTGGTTTGTCGTGCAAAGTGATCTTACCGTCAACAATGGTCATACCTTTGTAGCAGTCATTTGAGATAAGAAGGTTACCGTCAAGGTCTGCCCACTCAGTCTTAGGAGCAATCTGGGCACCTGCAGTAATTGCACAAGAAGTCTCTGTCATACATCCGATCATAAGTTTCATATCCAATGTCTGAGCAAGGCTCACCATCTCTCTTGCCTCTCTCAAACCGGTACATTTCATCAATTTGATGTTGATACCGTGGTATGCACCATGAAGTTTCTTAACATCTACAAGTCTCTGGCATGCCTCATCTGCAATAATTGGAAGAGGTGATCTCTCTGTCAACCAAGCAGTCTGGTCCAAAGCATACTTGCTCATAGGCTGCTCAATCATGTTAACATTGCGCTCTGCCAACCAGTGGATCATATCCAATGCATAGTATTTGTCTTTCCAGCCCTGGTTTGCATCAATACAGATTACTGTATCTGTTACCGAACGGATTGTATTGATCATCATCTTGTCCTCAGCCTCTGTTCTGCCCAGTTTAACTTTGATAACCTTGTATGGAGAAGCTTCTCTGGTTTTCTCCCTTACAACCTCCTCTGTATCCAAACCTACAGTGAATGAAGTGTTAGGACAAGTTGTAGGATCCCAACCCCAGATCTTCCACCATGGCTGGCCCATCATCTTACCTACCAAGTCATGCAACGCAATATCAATTGCAGCTTTAGCTGCGCAGTTGTTGATTGCAATTGAATCAACATATTTCATAATATCCTCAATTAGGAAAGGAGAAGCAAATTTGCTTAGGTCAACTTTCTTAAGGAACTCCATTACAGAAGCCTGAGTCTCACCCAAGTAAGGTGGCATAGCAGCCTCACCGTAACCCTCGTAGCCGTCCCAAGTGATCTTGGTAAGAACGATAGGGGTAGTGGTTCTTGATGAGTTTGCAATTGTAAACACATGTCTCATCTGAGCATCGTATGGAAGCCATGTAAGCTCCAATTTCTTGCTACCTGATTTCTTTTTTCCTCTCTCTGCCTGTGCAAAAAGTGTTGCAGGGTTAAGTACAGCAGCTGCAGCTGTTAGAAGACCTGCTGATTTCAAGAACGAACGTCTGTCTGTTTTCATATCGTATTGTGTGTGTTTCAATTATTTATAAAACTTCTGAATTGACCAAATGTCTTTGCCGGCATCTACATTACCCAAAATTCTCTGAGCACGGACAAGGCGTTTTGAACCGTCATAATAGTTTGCATCACCAGGAACCAAACTGTTGATTCTCACTTTAGTAGCTGAGTGGATAAAGATACCGTCCTCAATGTAGATACCTACGTGAGTGATGCGCTCTTTTTTCTCAGCTGTAGCTTTTGTGCCAAAGAAGATAAGGTCACCTTTCTTAAGGTTAGCCAAAGCCTCTCTTGTATGCTCGCCGCCATCTACATATTTTGAGATATCCACGTTATCACCTGTAAGACACTGCTGCGACGCATCTCTTGCAAGAACTATACCATTAAGGAAATAGGTTGATTTGCAGAAACCGCTGCAGTCTACAGCCTTGATTGAAGTACCGCCCCACATATAAGGAACACCAATGAACTGTTTTGCAGTGGCAATGATATTCTCAGCAGTAGGATTGCGGCTGTCAAGCCATTTGTCAAAGTCTGTAAGGCAAGATTTGAGGATATACCCCTCTCTACCATCTGAGATGGCAACTTTCTGCCAAGCTCCCTGAGCACCTTTGTCCAAAAGGATGTTACCCCAAACAACATCACTTACCATCTGGCAGCTTGCAGAAGGACCCTCATACATTGTAGTGTATTTTGTAGTGACAATCACTTTTTTAGCTGCCTGATAAGCATCAAACTCAGCCTTGTCCATATAGGTTATGCTTCCCGACGAAACCCAAGAAATATAACCCTCCGGAGTAATTGCTCTTGTCCAGCCACCTTTTTTCTCCAACACCTGAAGTGGAGTACCCATCATAACCTGGGTAGCAGACTCTGCACTGTATTTTCCTGCAGTACGGAAGTTGATTACCGACTGGTTTGAAACGCCATAAATCTTCTCTCCCAACTCAGCAGCAGGAAGCATGCTGATGCTGTCGAGAACTGTAATTCCCTTATCTGCAAAAGCTTTTACGTATGCCTCTTTTGCCTCAGGCTGATTGGTAACACCCTTCAATGCGTAACCATTCTCAGTCTCAACAAGTTTCACCTCCAGTGTCTTGCTTCTCCCGTCGGGAGCATACTGTGATTTCATCTCTTTTGAGATAGTATCAAATGCAGCAGCCTCTTTGGAAACTTTCTCTCCGCCACAGCATCCGTAAAGGGCAACAACAGGAAGGGTTGCCAACAGAATAAGTTTTTTCATGCGTCTAATAAGTCTTATTAATGAATATATCGTACAAATATAGAAAAAATGCTGTAAAACAAAAAAAAGGAGAGCATGATTTGCTCTCCTTCTGCCATAAAGTTAACGCGTTACGGCTTATTTGTCTTTAAGGATCACATCGTGTGCACCACCCTCAACAATTGAGGTTGAAGAGACAAGTGTAATCTTGGCGTTCTTCTGGAAATCAGGAATGGTGATTGAACCGCAGCTACACATTGTTGAAATGATCTTGCCAAGGGTAACATCAAGATTGTCCTTCATCTTTCCTGCATAAGGAACGTAGCTGTCTACGCCCTCCTCAAACTTCATTACGCCACCTTTGCCGCCCATATCATAGCGCTGCCAGTTGCGTGCACGGCTTGAGCCCTCACCCCAGTACTCTTTAACGTAGTTGCCGTTAATGTAAAGTTTCTTTGTAGGAGACTCGTCAAAACGGGCAAAGTAACGGCCCATCATAAGGAAGTCTGCACCCATTGCCAAAGCAAGTGACATGTGGTAATCATGAACAAGACCTCCGTCACTGCAGATTGGAACATAGATTCCGGTCTTCTCAAAATACTCATCCCTTGCAGCAGCAACATCAAGGATTGCAGTTGCCTGGCCACGGCCAATACCTTTCTGCTCACGGGTGATACAGATAGAACCTCCGCCAATACCAACTTTAATGAAGTCTGCACCGGCCTCTACAAGATAATCAAATCCCTCCTTGTCAACCACGTTACCGGCGCCAATCAGCACTTTTCCGTTATAAGTCTCTTTAACCCAAGCAATTGATTCTTTCTGCCACTCTGAGAAACCGTCTGATGAATCAAGACAAACTACATCAACACCGGCCTCTACAAGAGCAGGAACACGCTCTTTATAATCTCTTGAGTTGATTCCGGCACCAACAAGAAGCTCTTTGGTCTGAGGATCCAAAAGCTCGTTAGGATTCTCACGGTGTGACTCATAGTCTTTACGGAATACGAAGTATACAAGATTCTGGTTCTCATCAATGATTGGAAGGGCATTCAGCTTGTGATCCCAGATAAGCTGGTTAGCCTCTGAAAGTGTGATACCAAGCTTGCCTACAGTAAGTTTCTCAAACGGTGTCATATAGTCTTTCACAAGAGCATCCTTGCCATCATGTGAAATCCTGTAATCCCTGCTGGTAAGCATACCAAGCAACTTGCCGTTAGGAGTACCGTCATGGGTAACGCCCATTGTAGTGTGGCCAGTTGCCTCAACTATAGCCTCAACCTCTGCAAGAGTTGCATCAGGACGCACGTTGGAATCGCTAGGCACAAAACCTGCCTTGAATTTCTTCACTTTCCTCACCATCTCTGCCTGGTCCTCAATTGACTGCGAACCGAAAATGAATGACAGACCGCCATTACGGGCAAGGGCTATAGCCAAGCCATGGTCTGAAACAGACTGCATGATGGCAGAAACGAATGGAATGTTAAGTGAAATTGCAGGCTCCTCGCCTTTTTTGAATTTTACCAAAGGGGTTTTCAGAGAAACATTCTGTGGTGTACACTCCTTGGTTGTAAGGCCAGGTATCAAAAGATACTCGCCAAAAGTGCGGGAAACCTTCTCTATGATTTGCGCCATATTATCCTCCAATTTTTAAAAAAGTTTTGCAAATGTACTACTTTCTAAAATTTAGTACAACAAAAAATAATCATATATTTGTACACTTATTAAGATAAACCACGAAAATCCGTAAAAAATGATACTAGATTCACTAAAAAGCTTTGAAAAATACCAGACCCTTCAGGAGGGTTTTGATAAAGTGTACCAGTTTATAAAGAAAAACGACCTTTACTCTATGGAGTGCGGCAAATATGAGATTGACGGCAAAAGAGTATACTGCACAATCTCAGAAGGCGAACTCAGGGATGTGGAGGAGGCCAAACTGGAGATCCACGATTCATACATTGATATCCATGTTCTTCTCGACGGTTCAGAGACTATCGGGATAAAGGACCGCTGCAAATGCAATACCGACAACACCAAATACCAGGAGGCAGACGACATTGCATTCCTTGAGGATGAGCCTGAGAATTATGTAGTACTTGGCGTTGGCAACATTGCTGTGGTATTCCCTGCCGATGCACACGCTCCACTTTTGGGTACAGGCAACTACAAGAAAGCTGTATTCAAGGTTCATGTAGGCACCAATAGAAGCAGACTGAACTAACTTCAGGTGGAAAAGAGGTACAACTCATTTGTGGGCTACTTCAAACAGAAGTACGGTTGCCGTCTGCAGAAAATTGTTGTGGACGCAGGTTTCACATGTCCCAACAGGGACGGAAGCAAGGGTATTGGGGGATGCACATTCTGCAACAATGATGCATTCCACCCCAATTACTCCACTCCCGACAAATCCATTTTCCAGCAGTTGGAGGAGGGTATTGAATTCCACCTCAACCGTTACCGCAAAACGGAGGATTACCTTGCCTATTTCCAGTCATACTCAAACACATATGCTCCATTGGAGCACCTGAAAGGGCTGTATGAGCAGGCCCTCTCCCACCCCAAAGTAAAGGGCATTGTAATTGGCACCAGACCAGACTGCATAGACGGGCAGAAACTCGATTACCTGGCAGAACTTGCCAAAGAAAAAATTGTGATAGTTGAGTACGGCATAGAATCTTGCTACGACAAAACCCTGCAGAGGATAAACCGCGGTCACAATTTTGCCACTGCAGTTGCAGCAGTGGAGGCTACTGCAGCCAGAGGCCTGCACCAGGGAGCCCATTTCATTTTTGGCCTTCCGGGTGAAACCATCCAGGACATTATGGGCATGGCTCCCATCATAAACAGACTCCCTGTAAATTCAGTGAAGTTCCACCAGCTTCAGATTATAAAAGGGACCCAAATGGAAGCGGAATTTGCCCGCTGTCCTGAGGATTTCGTACAGTGGAAGCTTGATGAATACCTCGATTTCTTCATAGATTTCCTGGAGCTGCTCCGCCCGGACCTTTACATAGAACGTTTTGCAGGAGAGGTTCCTCCCCGCTTTGTAAACTCAAGCCCATGGGGAAAAGTACGCAATGTGGAGCTGCTGCAGATGCTTGACAAGCGCCTTGAACAGCGCAACACATACCAAGGTGCAAAATACGCACCATAACAAAGGATTATAATAAATAAAAGGGGGACCAGACAGTCCCCCTTTTTATGCCATATGCAGTTGCACTCTACTGTTTCATCTTATATCCTATAAGCGCACCGTCATAGTTATCCAATAGTGTAGATATTGTTGCCAAACTTGCCTTACCGCTAACTGAGCTTGCAGCTGAAACAACCTTCTTCATAAAAGACATTAGCTTGGTTGCATCAAACAAAAGGGCCAATGATGTTCCGGTATTTGCATAAATTGCGTTGACCGTACCCAAGTTCACTTTTCCAAGCGAGCCATACTTAAGAGTAATGATCTTATTCTCCTTATCTAACGAGTAGGTTCCTTTTAAGTTCTTCACTGAGCTTCCTATCTTTACTGTCTGCGTAAAAGTTGAATCAGAATTGAAAGTATAGCTCAAAGACTCATTTATACCTATCTTCCCATAAAGTTTTGAAAGGGTAGTTTCAATTTTTGTTGTAGCAGCAGCTCCACCAGCCTGTGCAAGAAGATTGTCGCTCTTGAACTGCACCTCAGGTGCCGAATATTTCCATGTTCCATCTATTGAAAGATCAAGTTTTGAAACTGCACCTCCCACCACATTCTCAAGAATTGAGGTAACAGTATTTCCTGTAGCGCCAGATCCAAGAAGCTGATTAAGTACAGATTGCACACCACTTTGCGCATTAGCTACCGACACTGAAAGCGCCACGGCAATGATTGTAAACAGTTTTTTCATTTTATACCTTGTTTTTTGTTTCAGAATTGGACTCAAAATTGGGAAAATAGTTTAAAATCTCAAAAAAGATTTGGTGGGTAATGGAAATATTTCTACTTTTGCGGTCCCAATAATGGGACAAAACCTTTAAAAATCATTTGCAATGGCTGAGTATTTAACTTCAGACAAGAAAGCAGAGATTTTCGGCAAATACGGAAAGTCTAATACAGACACTGGTTCTGTTGAGAGTCAAGTTGCTTTATTTTCCTACCGTATCGCTCATCTTACACAGCACATGAAAGAGAACCACAAAGACTTTGGTACTCAGAGATCACTTCTAAGATTGGTTGGTAAGAGACGTCAGCTTCTAGATTACCTAAAAGCTAAAGATATTGAGAGATACAGAGAGCTTATCAAGGCACTAGGCCTAAGAAAATAATCTTTCTTACAGGAATAGAAAAAGAGTTGGTCAATCGGCCAACTCTTTTTTGTTTCATATACCGCCATATACAACTCCACCTATAGGACTCTACTCCCAAGACAAAAAAAAGTAGGGTAACTCAAAAGGTTACCCTACTTCATATTATCTGTCGGGAAGAGAATTACTCACCTTTTGGTGCATGGTTCTCTCTTGGACCTTTTTTGCCGAAATCTTTTCTTGGACCACGGTTGCCGTCTTTGCGGTCACCCTCTGGTCTTGGACGGCGTACTGGCTCAACATAACCCTCTGGCTTCTCTAGAAGCACTTTGCGAGAAAGTCTCATCTTGCCGGTCTTGCTGTCAATCTCAAGAAGTTTTACCTCAACCTCGTCACCTACGTTAAGGACATCCTCAGTTTTCTCAACTTTCTTCCAGTCGAGCTCAGAGATGTGAAGCAAGCCCTCCTTGCCAGGAAGGATCTCTACAAATGCACCGAACTCAAGGATTGAAACCACTTTTCCTTTGTAGATTGTACCTACCTCAGGAACGGTAACGATACCTTTAACCCATGCCAATGCAGCATCCATGCTCTCTTTGTTCTCACCAAAGATATCAACTACGCCGAATGAAGCGTTGCCCTCTTTAACCTCAGTGATGGTAACGGTTGTACCGGTCTCTTTCTGGATTTTCTGGATAACCTCACCACCTTTACCAATGATAGCACCAATGAACTCACCTGGAACTCTAAGCTGAACGATTCTTGGAGTATGAGGTTTAAGCTCTGGTCTTGGCTCGCTGATGGTCTTCATCATCTCACCCATAATGTGCATACGGCCCTGACGTGCCTGCTCAAGAGCTTTCTCAAGAACCTCGTAAGAAAGGCCGTCAACTTTGATATCCATCTGGGTAGCAGTGATACCGTCTACAGTACCGGTTACCTTGAAGTCCATATCACCCAAGTGGTCCTCATCACCAAGGATATCTGAAAGAACTGCATATTTGCCGGTTTTTGAGTCTGAGATAAGACCCATTGCAATACCTGATACAGGTTTCTTAATCTTGATACCGGCATCCATAAGTGCTAGGGTACCTGCACATACAGTTGCCATTGAAGATGAACCGTTAGACTCAAGGATATCTGATACTACGCGTACTGCATATGGATTCTCCTCTCCTACTGGAACCATAGGTTTAAGTGCTCTGAAAGCAAGGTTACCGTGACCGATCTCCCTACGGCCGATACCTCTCGAAGCTTTTGCCTCACCTGTTGAGAATGGAGGGAAGTTATAGTGAAGTACGAATGGCTCAGTGCTCTGAACAAGAACCTCGTCCATCTCTTTCATATCCATCTTGGTACCAAGGGTTACAGTTGTAAGGGACTGTGTCTCACCTCTGGTGAAGATTGCAGAACCGTGTGCGCATGGAAGGTAGTCTACCTCGCACCAGATAGGACGGATCTGAGTAGTTGTTCTGCCGTCAAGTCTGATACCCTCATCAAGGATCATGTTACGCATAGCCTCTTTCTCAACATCGTGGAAATAGCGGGCTACCATAAATGCCTTCTCCTCTCTCTCCTCCTCTGGGATAGTCTCAAGGAACTCCTGGTGAACAGCCTCAAATGCATCACCTCTCTCGTGTTTGCTTGTACCGCTCTTTGCAATCTCGTAGCATTTGTTGTAGCAGTACTCGTGGCAAGCTGCTCTAAGAGCCTCGTCATTGGTCTCGTGGCAGTACTCCCTTTTCTGAGTTTTGCCAACCTCCTCCATAAGCTCAAGCTGAGCCTGGCACTGTTTCTTAATCTCCTCGTGAGCATATTTGATAGCTCCCAACATTACAGCCTCGCTAACCTCTTTCATCTCACCCTCAACCATCATGATGTTATCCATGGTTGCAGCTACCATAATGTCAAGATCTGCATTTGCCATCTGGCTGAAAGGAGGGTTGATACAGTACTCGCCATTGATTCTGGCAACTCTCACCTCTGAAATAGGGCCGTTGAAAGGAATGTCACTTACTGCAAGTGCTGCAGAAGCTGCCAAACCTGCAATTGCATCTGGCTGGATATCCTTCTCAGCTGAGATAAGGTTTACTGTAACAAAAACCTCTGCATGGAAATCGTCTGGGAAAAGAGGTCTAAGGGCACGGTCTATAAGACGGGCTACCAAAATCTCAGAATCTGAAGCCTTACCCTCACGTTTCATAAAACCGCCAGGGAATCTACCTGCAGCTGCGAATTTCTCTTTGTAATCTACCTGCAAAGGCATGAAATCCACATTCTCTTTTGCATCTTTAGCGCAGGTTACTGCAGCAAGAAGCATAGTCTTGCCCATCTTAACCACAACAGAACCATCAGCCTGTTTAGCCAATTTTCCTGTCTCAATTTCAATTGTTCTGCCATCGCTTAGCTGGATGGTCTTTTTAATTACATTCATTATTGTTTATACATCGTTGCAGCCCGCCTCCCCCTATGGGAGTTGAATTAAACGTTTACAGCACCTCCATCTGCCGCAGGCTGCGTTTTGTTGGCAGACGGAAATAACGCGCAAAGATATAAATAAATTGCTATCAATCAACAAATAAATCACTTGAACATCAATTTCTTCCCTACTAAAAACAAAGTCTCTAATTACCCGGAAAAGAAAAAGGGGAATGACTCTCAGTCATCCCCCTAAATAAATATCTGCAAAGAAGAGATTCCTACCACGCATTCAATGGTCTGCCGGCCATCAGCTGATGGGCTGCTGCCTTAACCTCTTCTCTGGTCTTCTCGCACTCCGGATTGCTCAATACTTTGTCAACCAATTCTACGATAAGTGCCATATCTTTCTCTACCAAACCTCTTGAGGTAACTGCAGGGGTACCTACGCGGATACCTGAAGTCTGGAATGGAGAACGGCTGTCGAATGGAACCATGTTCTTGTTTACTGTAATGTCTGCTGCTACAAGGGCCTTCTCTGCAACTTTACCTGTAAGTTCAGGGAATTTGGTTCTAAGGTCAATTAGAAGAAGGTGGTTGTCTGTACCGCCCGATACAACTTTGTAACCTTTTGCCATGAATGCCTCACCCATAGCTGCTGCGTTTTTCTTAACCTGAACCTGATACTCTTTAAACTCTGGCTGCATCATCTCAAAGAATGAAACTGCCTTGGCTGCAATACAGTGCTCAAGCGGACCGCCCTGGATACCTGGGAACACACTTGAGTTAAGCACTGCCGACATCATCTTCACAGCACCTTTTGGTGTTTTCAAACCCCATGGATTCTCAAAGTCCTTACCCATAAGGATGATACCACCACGAGGGCCTCTTAGAGTCTTATGTGTCGTTGAAGTTACAATGTGAGCATATTTTACAGGGTTCTTCAAAAGGCCTGCTGCAATAAGACCTGCAGGATGGGCCATATCTACCCAGAAGATAGCACCAACTTTGTCTGCGATTGCACGCATTCTCTCCCAATCCCACTCTCTTGAGTATGCCGATGCACCGCCAATGATAAGTTTTGGTTTGTGCTCAAGTGCCTTTCTCTCCATATCATCGTAATCTACAAGACCGGTCTCCTCGTTAAGGCCGTAAGCAACAGCATTGTAAAGGATACCTGAAATGTTTACAGGAGAACCGTGAGTAAGGTGACCACCCATAGAAAGGTCCAAACCCATAAATGTCTCGCCAGGTTTGATACAAGCTGTCATTACAGCCATATTTGCCTGAGCACCTGAGTGTGGCTGCACGTTTGCATACTCAGCCTCAAAAATCTCTTTCAAACGGTCAATTGCAAGCTGCTCTATCTGGTCTACTACCTCGCAACCGCCATAATATCTTGCGCCGGGATATCCTTCGGCATATTTGTTTGTACAAACAGAACCCAAAGCCTCAAGCACCTGGTTTGAGACAAAGTTCTCTGAAGCGATAAGCTCAATACCGTTAAGCTGTCTGCTCTCCTCTTTTTTGATAAGGTCTAAAATCTGAAGATCTTGTTTCATATTGTAATAAAGTGTTTTAATCTGCAATTGATTTTACTGCACAACCATGCATCAAAGACAAATATAGTCATTTTCGGTTACATTTGTTAAATTTTTATATTCCGCATTTTATACACATCTTTGCACACTATTCAACAGGAGATACAATGCACAGAAAATTGAAGAACAACGAGCTTGGAAGGCTTACCGAGGAGCAGTTCAAGCAGGCCGAAAAGATAAATGTAACAGTGGTTCTTGACAATATCCGCAGCCAGCACAACATTGGGGCGGCATTCAGGACATCAGACTCTTTCCTAATTGAGAAGATTATCCTTTGCGGATGCTGTGCAACCCCTCCAACTGCCGAAATCCACAAATCTGCTCTGGGGGCGGAGTTTTCTGTAGACTGGATTTACACAAAGGAGACCACAGATGCCGTTGCCGCACTTAAGGCTGAGGGATACACCATCATCAGCATAGAGCAGGCTGAGAATTCCCTCAAACTTCAGGATATAGCAGAGTATCTTTCTCCCGACAGCAGTTCAGAAAATTTGTCGGGAAGAAAATATGCACTTGTTTTTGGGAATGAGGTGAAGGGTGTGCAGCAGGAGGTTGTGGATATGAGTGATGCGGTGATTGAGATACCTCAGTTTGGAACAAAGCACTCACTTAACATTTCAGTTTCCCTGGGAATTGTCCTTTGGGAGTTCTGTAAAAATCTGAAAATAGGGAGACAGTAAAATTGCTTACCGGTACCCATAAAGCAAAAGAGGCAACCTTCCGGCTGCCTCTTTTTGTATTTATGGATTCATCATGTCCATATTCCTGAAATTGAGAATTTCGTAGATGGCTTCTATAGCCACTGCCGCAGGACCTTGCGGATCTATCATCTTGGCCTTGGTGTAGGCGTTGATGGCTTCTCCCCACAGTTGCTGCCTGCGGTAAATACCACCCAGCAAGTACCAGCCGTACGAATCTTTGGGGTTATTCTCCAAAAGCGTATTGAGCTGTGTATATGCCTCATCCAACTTACCCTCCCTAAGGAGTGCCTCTATCTCAAGAGTTGTGAGGATCTGTGATATTGCCTTCTTTTTCTCCATTTCTCTCTATTGAACTATACCAATCCAGAGAATCCCATGAATGCCATTGCAAGGATACCTGCAGTGATCAAAGCGATTGGGTTTCCTTTCATTGCTTTAGGAACATTGTTCAAGTCCAATTGTTCTCTAAGACCTGCAAAAAGTGTCATTGCCAAACCGAAACCAAGTGCACTTGCAATTGCATATACAACTGACTGTGCAAGGTTAAGCATATGAGGGTCACCACCAAAGGTGAACTCTTTTGACACTACTAGAATTGCAACTCCCAATACAGCACAGTTAGTGGTGATAAGTGGAAGGAAGATACCCAATGCCTGGTATAGTGAAGGGCTGATCTTTTTAAGGATGATCTCCACCATCTGCACAAGGGCAGCAATTACAAGGATGAAAGTGATGGTCTGCATGAACTGGATCTCAAGCGGAACCAACAGGTAATTCTGTACAAGGTAGGTAACCAAAGTTGCCACTGCCATTACAAAGCAAACTGCACCACTCATACCTACTGCTGTAGAAACCTTGTTTGATACGCCCAAGAAAGGACATACTCCAAGGAACTGTGCCAACAGGATATTGTTGACAAATACAGCTGAAATGATAATCAATATATATTCCATATCTATTGTTCTATAGGGTTAATTATTTAGCTTTTGCTTTGTTGAACAACATCATAAGGTAACCAAGTACAAGGAATGCACCTGGAGCAAGGACGAATGCCAACATACCATCTGCATCACAAAGTTTTGTACCGAATACAGAAAGACCGCCCAACAACTCTCTCACAAAACCGATAACTGTAAGTGAAAGTGAGAATCCCAAACCGATACCGATACCGTCGCAAGCTGAATCAATTACTGAGTTCTTGCAGGCAAATGCCTCTGCTCTACCCAATACGATACAGTTTACTACGATAAGCGGAATGAACAATCCCAATGTCTCATATAGTGACGGTACATAAGCCTGCATTACAAACTGAAGTACAGTTACCAATGAAGCAATGATTACGATATAGCAAGGAATCTTTACCTTAGAAGGAATAAGTGACGCAACTGCTGAAATGAGCATGTTTGAAAGGACAAGTACAAATGTTGTTGCAAGTCCCATACCCAATCCGTTGATTGCAGAGGTAGTTGTTCCCAAAGTAGGACACATACCCAAAACAAGTACAAAGGTAGGATTGTCCTTTATAATACCCTTTGTTATCAAACTTAGTTTACTCATATTAGTTCTGTTGAGCCTCCTCACTCTTGTTTATGTTAAGGAAAGCATTGTATGCGTTGTTTATTACATCAATGAATGCTCTTGAAGTGATGGTTGAAGCAGTGATTGCATCAAAGTTACCGCCATCTTTCTTAACAGCAAACTTGAAGTTAGGGTCGCCAGGATTGGTACCCTGGAACTGTGTAATGAAGTGGCTCTCGCTGTCGGAAATCTTTGCACCAAGGCCTGGAGTCTCAGCGTGTGAGATTACAGAGGTGTTTACGATTGCTCCGTCGGGAGTAAAGCCAACCATAAGTGTGATGTTTCCACCGAAACCTGCTGATGAAGATGCCTCAATTGCATAACCTACAATCTCCTCACCCTTCTTTGCAGGGTAAACTGTTGCGGTTTTGCCGTTGGCCTCTACAGTGAATTTCTCTGCAGAAGGGGCATTGTCAAATGCAGGAACCACGCCGCCGATAGCGGTATTGATTTTTGCAGTCTGTGCAGCTGCAATAGGCTCTGCTGTAAGAGCATAAAGGCCACCCAACAATGCAGCAGATACAAGACATACTGCAAAAAGGGTTACAACCATATTTGTTAGTGTAGATTCTCTAGCCATTATTTTGCCTCCTTACCAAATCTTTTAGGTTTACAGAACATGTTGATTAGAGGAACAGTTGCATTCATGATAAGGATTGCAAATGAAATACCCTCGGGATAAGCACCGAACTCACGGATAAGGATTGTGATGATACCGATACCAATACCAAAGATAACCATTCCCTTAGGCTCCATTGGAGAAGTCACATAGTCTGTTGCCATGAAAATTGAACCTAGCAACATACCACCTGTAAGCAAGTTGAAGATTGGATCTGTGAACTGCTCAGGGTTGCACAACCAAAGGATACCTGAGAATACGAATACTGTACCCCAGATTGAAAGTGTGATATGAGGGCGGATAACTCTTCTAACCAAAAGGTAAACGAAACCAAGAAGAAGAGCGATTGCCGAGATCTCACCTGCAGAACCGATTCTGGTGAAAAGCATCTGTGCATATGAGAAATTGTGCTCAGCATAGATCTGGCTTAGGGTCATGCCCTGTGCCAATCCCTCTTTAACAATACCTAGAGGAGTTGCACCTGAAACGCCGTCGAAAGCAAACCCGAATGTAGACTCTGGAGTGCTCCAGTCTGTCATGATTACAGGGAATGAAATCAAAAGGAATACACGGCCTACCAATGCAGGGTTGAACAAGTTCTGTCCAAGACCTCCAAAAGTCATTTTTGCAACGCCGATTGCTACAATTGAGCCAATTACAACTACCCACCAAGGAGTGTTGATTGGAACGTTAAGTGCCAAAAGAAGACCTGTAATGACTGCAGAGTAGTCACAAATGGTAACTTTGGTTTTAAGCATGAACTTTGCAATGACATACTCAACTGCAACGCAGGCAAGTACACCAACCAAAGCCAATTTCAATGCAGACAGACCAAAGCAATATATAGAAACCGCTACAGTAGGAAGCAGAGCAATCACTACGTCCCTCATCAAGCTTTTGGTATTATCCTTCCCGTGGATATGTGGAGAAGGTGATACAAGCAGTTTTTTCATTTTATTTCCTAGTTTTTAAAGTCTGAATTATTTTTTAGGACGGCTACGCATGATTTTCATCACGTTTGCTTTAGCCAATCTGATATTGTCCAAAAGCGGAATGTATGCAGGACAGGTGTACAAGCAGCAACCGCACTCAATACAGTCGTAAATCTTGCCAGCCTCAAGGTCATCCATTCTGCCTGCTTTAGCCAACTTGTTGAGCAAGTATGGCTCCAAGCCCATAGGACAAGCCTCAATACATTTTCCGCAACGGATACAGTTGCTCTCAGGCTGTCTCTTTGTCTGCTCCTCTGTAAGGAACAATACTGATGATGAACCTTTTAGGGTTGGGGCATCAAGGTTTGCAATTGCCTTACCCATCATAGGACCGCCGCTGATAGCTTTTGCCGCAGCCTCAGGAACACCTCCTACAGACTCAATCATCTTTGATAGAGGAGTACCTACCCTATGTTTGTAGTTCTTCTGCTGAGGACAGCACTCACCTGTAATTGTCATGATACCCTCAAACAAAGGTTTGTTCTTCTGGACAGCCTCATATACTGCCAATGCAGTACCAACGTTCTGCACTACAGCACCTGTATCAATAGGCAATCCCATTGAAGGAACCTTTCTGCCTACTACAGCATCAATAAGCTGTTTCTCACCACCCTGAGGATATTTCTTCTTAAGTGATACAATCTTTATCTGAGGGTAAGCTTTTGCTTTCTCAGTCATGATTCTGATAGCCTCAGGCTTGTTCTCCTCAATGCCCACAAAACCCTGTGTAACATTAAGGGCTTTCATCATGATTGCAGCACCGATAAGAACCTGCTCAGGCATCTCAAGAAGTACCCTGTAGTCTGAAGTAAGATAAGGCTCACACTCTGCACCGTTGATGATAAGGAATTCTGCCTTCTTGCCTGGAGGAGGAGAAAGTTTTACGTTTGTTGGGAATGTTGCACCACCCAAACCTACTACTCCACACTCTTTGATCTTCTCGATAATCTCTTTTGAATCAAGTTTGATCTCCCTTGCAATCTCCTCAGAACGGTCGATTGTCTCAACCCACTCGTCACCCTCTACCTCAATCACTACAGCCTTGCATGGGTTGCCTGCCAAATCCTTGATAATCTCAATTCCCTTAACTGTTCCAGATACACTTGAGTGTACTGGAGCAGAAATGAAACCGTTTGCATTTGCAATAAGCTGACCTACCTTTACCTTGTCTCCAGGAGCAACAATAGGCTCAGCGGGAGCACCAAGGTGTTGACCCATGGAAATATAGGCAACCTCAGGTATAGGGAAGCTCTCAATTGCAGCATTTGCAGATATTTTACTGTCGTGTGGATGAACTCCACCTATTGAAAACGTCTTCATATCTGATTCTCTATTTTTCCTGGTTATTATTATTCTCAGCCGGTTTCTCTGCTGCTGGAGCCGCAGGAGCAGCTGGAGCCGCAGGTTTCACAGGGAAGTTCACTTTGTGAATTGCACCTGTAGGACACTCTGCAACACATTTTGTACAAAGTTTACATTTGTTGAAATCAATGTAAGCAACATTGTTCTCAACCTTGATTGCCTCAAACGGACAAACTTTGGCACATTTGCCGCAACCGATACAAGCTGCCTTACAAGCTTTTCTTGCAACAGCACCTTTATCCTGGCTTACGCAAGAAACAAATACCCTTCTACCTTTAGGGCCTTTGTTCCTAAGCTCAATCACAGCCTTAGGACAAGCCTTCACACATGCGCCACAAGCTGCACATTTCTCCTCGTCAACAACAGGGAGGCCAGTTGCAGGATCCATTGAAAGCGCGCCAAAATTACACGCTTTAACGCAGTCTCCACAACCTACGCAGCCATATTTACAACCGGTATCACCTGAGTAAAGGGCTGCTTTAACAGCACAACTCACAGCACCGTCGTAAACATTTGTCTTAGGGCGGTTCTCACAAGTTCCGTTACATCTTACTACGGCAACCATCGGAGCCTTCTCGGCAACCTCAAAGCCCAATGCATCTGCAACCTTCTTCATTGTTGCATTGCCGCCTACTGGGCAGAAAAGAGAATCCAGATTGTCGGCTTTGGTACAAGCCTCTGCAAAAGCCCTACATCCTGCCTGGCCACAACCGCCACAGTTGGCACCCGGCATGATAGCTTCTACAATGTCAATTCGAGGATCTTCTTCTACCTTGAATTTTTGTGCTACAAAATAAAGCACAACAGCCAGCAAGAGACCTAGAACGCTCAAACTGGCTACGGTAAAGATAATAGTAGTACTCATTTATATATTGTTTTTAGCTATTGTAAACACAAATTTGTCTGCAATCTTATCCCTAAACAGGTAAACCACAAGGTAATAGACGCAAACAGCAACTGCAGCAGCAAGCCCTGCATGGAGCTCGGCAAACCCAAGTCCTTGCAAAGTTAGTAAAAAAATCAATAGAATAGCCAATGGAATCACATAAGATATCCATACGGCCTTGAATCCCATAGACCTTTTCATGGTAACCTCAACCTCATCTCCCAACTGATATTCGCCATTATTGAAATATGCAACATCAATTATCTTGTCCTTGGTATCACCTGCACTGCAGAACCCCTTGGCATGGCAAGCGGCGCACATTGACTTGTTTATTATCTCAACTCTGATGTTCCCCTCCGATATCTCCACTATGGTACCCTTGTGGGAAACTGACTTTTTCTCGCTCATCCTTATTTCTCCATTTTACTTGTAAGAGGGGCCTTAAGATTACTGTACGAAACCAGTCTCCCCTGAACTTTTCCAACTATTATGGGTGATTCAAACAGCAGCGGCACCTTGTTCTCGTCGTCGGTAACCCAAACTGTCATATCCTCCTTGCCAGTAAACACACTGCCGGCCACAAGCCTCACCGCAAACTTGAGGGTATTGAATGTCCCCAATCCCTTTATCTTCTTTTCCTCCTTGCCCAAATACACATAATAAAAATTATACACATCGTCATCTATGGCAAATGAGATTGGCTGCTTCTCCCCCATTGGAATATTCTCAAAATCAAAGGTCCTCACCTTATAGAACAGTGAAGGGATATCCATCGTATTGCCCGACCCTGTAAGCAGGGAGTCAACCGGAGCGCGGTCATATTTCTGGATGGTAGCCCTAATCAGATTTGTATCCTTCTCAAAATGGAAAGTATTCTTTATCCTGTACTTGCCCTCCTGGGTACTCCTGTAGAAATAATGCGGACGTATTGGATCCTCGTAAAACTTGCTCTCAAAATGCTCCCTCACCTTAAAAATTATGTCATAGAATTTGTATGTCTTGCCGGTAATGACGCTATGGAACATCCCGTCCGAGTAAGACAGATTTGTAACAGCCTCACCCACATCCGTATTGATGGCAGCCCACTTGTAGGTTACCACATAGGTAAGACTTTCCCCATCAACATAAGGAAGATCAACTTTCTGGGCCATCACAACCACAGAAGAGGCAAGCAAGGCAAACACCGCAAGGATAATCTTCAAACCTTTCTTCATCCCGACAGCTCTAGAAATCAGTATTCTCAAATTCATTTCCGGCAAACTCATTTCCGCCGCCGAATCCGGCGCCGCCAAAGCCGTCATCCTCAGGAGCATTCATGCTGGAGCCATACTCTGCATGAGATGCAGGGGCTGGCATGTCCATAGCAGGATCGGTGATGTCAACAAACCTCACCTCAGAGTTGCGGAACTTCATCTGCACATCACATACCGAACCGTTACGGTGCTTGGCAATGATAATCTCTGTAAGGCCGGCCTGTGAAGGATCCTCTGTCATGCCGTAGTAATCAGGTCTGTGGATGAACATTACAATATCAGCATCCTGCTCAATTGCTCCGGACTCCCTCAAGTCACTCAACTGGGGTCTCTTGGCTCCTCCACGTGTTTCCACAGCACGGCTCAACTGTGAAAGGGCTATAATTGGAATGTTCAACTCCTTGGCTATCGCCTTAAGCGACCTTGAAATTGAAGAAACCTCCTGTTCACGCATACCTTTCAGCTCCGGAGGTCCTGTCATAAGCTGGAGGTAGTCAATTATAATAAGTTTCACACCGGCATTGGCCACTAGCCTGCGGGCTTTTGAACGGAACTCAAATATTGAAAGCGAAGGGGTATCATCAATGTACAGCGGAGCCTCCGAAAGCTGGTTCAGTTTGCTGTCCAGCTGCGCCCACTCATACTCCTCCAATTTCTTTCCGCCTCGTATTTTCTCAGCAGAGAGTCCTGTCTCACTCACCATAAGACGTTTCACAAGCTGCACGGACGACATCTCCAGCGAGAATACCGCTACCGGAACATTGTGCTCCACCGCCATATTTCTTGCCATTGTAAGGACAAAGGCAGTCTTACCCATTGCAGGGCGCGCAGCAATGATGATAAGGTCTGATGCCTGCCATCCGTAGGTAACCCTGTCAATTCCCGTATAACCGCTCGGCACACCGCTCAACCCGTCCTGCCTGTTCTGCACAGACCTCAAATCGTCAATAGCCTCATTCAGGATATCCTTTACAGACTGGGTCTCCTTCTTCATGTTCTTCTCAGCCAGATTGAAGAGCTTCTGCTGGGTAGTGTCAAGAAGGTCATCAACAGTTATGGTATCATCGTACGATTTTTTCTGCACATCGTACGAGATGGAGATCATCTCCCTCTGTATATATTTCTGCAAAAGCACCTTGGTATGGAAATCCAGATGGGCTGCAGCACCAATCCTCAAGCTCAGCTGGCTAAGATAGAAAGGGCCACCAACCTCTTCAAGGTCTCCTGTCTTGTCAAGTTCTTGCGCAACTGTGTATATATCAATCGGATGATGTTTTCCCGCAAGTGCCGATATCGCCTTGAATATCTTTCTGTTGGCCTCCTTATAGAAGCATTCGGGCATAAGCACGTCAAGAACATCTGCAACGGAGTTTGGCTCCAGTAGCAGTGCACCCAAAACTGCCTCCTCAATATCAAGGGCTTGAGGCGGCTTTCTACCGCTTTCCAGCCCTATCATTTCAAGGTTCTTTATCTGATTCGATTCCTGTTGTCTTTTGTTTCCGTAACTCTTTGCCATGCTGCAGATAATACAAAACATCCTCCATCCTCAAGATATTTTCTCTTAAGGTAAAGAGGATGTCCGTTACATAATGTTGATTTATAAAATCTTATTGCTCGTTCTCAAACTCAGGGCTTATAAGTATCCTGCCACAATACTCACAAACGATAATCTTCTTGCTCAACGCAATATCCAACTGTCTTTGAGGCGGAATCTTGTTGAAACAACCGCCGCAAGCATCTCTCTTTACAGTCACAACTGCCATCTTGTTTCTCAAGTTCGAGCGCACTTTCTTGTATGCGTTCAACATTCTTGGCTCAATCTGTGCCTGGAGCTCCTCAGACTGTTTAAGAAGCATCTCCTCCTCTTTCTGAGTCTCCTCAATGATTGTCTCAAGCTCTTTTCTCTTGTTCTCCAAATCTACGCTTCTACCCTCAAGCACTGCTTTTGCATCTGCCAAAGCATTCTTCTTCTCAACAAGCTGTTTGCCTGTATCATTGATCTTCTTCTCCGCAAGCTCAATCTCAAGGCTCTGGAACTCAATCTCCTTGGACAAAGAATCGTACTCCCTGTTGTTCTTCACATTATTTCTCTGAGCCTCATACTTCTCAATCAAAGCTTTGCTGCTCTCAATATCAATCTTTTTCTGTGCAATGAACGCCTCACCATCTTTGATATCCTTCTCAAGGTGGTCAATTCTTGTTTTCAAGCCCTCAATCTCATCCTCAAGATCCTGCACCTCCAATGGAAGCTCTCCTCTCAACAGATAGATCTTGTCAATTCTGGTATCTGTCTGCTGCAGTCTGTACAATAGACGTAGTTTGGTCTCCATGCTTACATCAGACCCTAAATCTTTGGCAATCTGCAAAGAAGTAAAAGTCTCGCCCTCAACTACTGGGGGGATAACTGTGTTGGTTTTCTTACTTGTAGCCATACTTTAGCTTTAATAGTAGTATATAGGATTATTGTTTTCTTTACTAATTGAAACTGCAAATGTAGGAAAATTTTCGGAAAGTATATTTGCAAACAGCCCAACTATTCCATATTCGCTGAAATAATGGCCTATATCCATCACCATAAACCCCTTTTCCGTATAAAATTCATGATATGTGATATCTCCCGTAACATACACCTGAGCCCCGCTTGCCATCGCCTCCGGTATAAAGGACCTGCCGCTTCCTCCACAAACCGCCACTCTGGAAATCTTCTCCCCAACAGGTGCCGAGCTCCTTATCACATCCACACCAAATGCCTCCTTCACCTTTGCGGCAAATTCTTCTGCAGAAAGTTCCTTCTCCATATTCCCGACAACTCCAAAACTGTCGGGAAGAAGGGCCTCACACTCCTGAAGGCCAAGTTTTTGCGCCATCAGTCCGCTTACCCCTCCTGCTGCCTTGTCCATATTGGTATGAGCCGCATATATCACAATACCGTTTGAAATGGCCTTGCAGATTATCCTGCCGAGCCAATTCTGGGGAGAAATTTTCTTCACCCCTGAAAAAATCAGCGGATGGTGGGCAATTATAATATCAGCGCCACAAGCTATAGCCTCGTCAATCACAGCCTCCGTACAATCCAGTGCAACAAGAGCTTTTGAAACTTCCTGCTGAGGGTCACCAATGCAAAAACCGCAGTTGTCCCATTTCTCCTGCTGTGCAAGAGGGGCAAACCGCTCAATTGGAGCAACCAGTTCAAACGCTTTAATCTTCATCATCTGTCTTTCCATGTTTTTTCTCAAGTTCACCGGCAATAGCCACAAGCTTCTCCTTAATGGCAGTAAGCCTGCTTATCACCTCAACCCTCCTGTCATCTCCGTTGATATTGTCTTTCATTCTTTTAGCCGCCCCCTCAAGGGTCATGCCGCGCTCCTTTACCAGGTAATATATGACCTTAAAATTGGCCATATCCTTGGCAGTGAAGAGCCTGTTGCCCTTCTTGTTCCTTGCAGGCTTAATAAAATCAGGGAACTTGCCTGCCCAGAAACGGACAAGCGACACATTCACATCAAGTTCCTCAGAAACCTCTCCTATTGTGTAATAGAGTTTCTCAACAGGTTTATCCTTATATGGCATATCCAAAAATTTTTCTAGTCAAGAGACTGTCCGGTATTGACGGTAACCACAGCCATGTCGCGGTACATCTGCGAGGTAATTGAAGAAAAGAAGTAGTTCATCGGATCCATCACCTTTCCGTTGTACCACACCTCATAATGAAGATGCGGAGCAAACGACATGCCGGTGAGCCCCACCTCCGCAATTACGTCACCCTGCTTCACTTTCTGTCCTTTCCTCACTTTTATACTTCCAAGATGGTTATATACTGTAATGTAACCGTTCTTATGGTCTATTGTCACACTGCTTCCCTCCCTCTTGCCGTTCCTCACTGCTTTTACGACAATTCCATCTGCAGATGCCAATACGGGGGTTCCTGTTGCCGCCAGCAAATCCATCCCACTGTGCATTGCAACCGTCTTGTAAAAAGGATTGATCTTCATTCCTACGGATGCACCGGACTGTCTTATTGAAAAATCCTTCACCGGCAATATGCTGGGAATAGCCTTCACCCAGGCACCTAAAGAATCCATCGCAACCCTTATCTCCCCAAACGAGGCCTCCACCTGCGACATCCCCCTTTCCATAACAGAAAGCCTCATCTTTGAATCCCTCACCACAGACTCCATCCTGGTAGTATCTATCCCTTCAAACATATCATAATCCCCGTAGGCTGAATATACCGGAGGCTCTGCGTTGAACACACTCCTGTATATCTCCCTGTCCCTGTGCTGAAGGTTCTTTATGGTATTATCCAGCTGCTGGAGCCTCCCGTGAAGTTTCTCATACTCAACCTCCATAAGCTCGGTCTCCCTCTCAAGGGCCCTCTCCTGCTCCGTGCTGATAAAAAGGGAGAACACCACATAATAAAGCAATGCCAGCACAAGGCTCGTGAAAAAATATCTTACCAATATCTTTATCCACCCCTTGATCCCCCTCTTGTCCTCAACAAAATTGAGATCCTCCCTATTGAACCTGTACTTTCCCATTACTGCGGCCTCACCATCTCCATATACTCCTTACCCCTCACTTCCTCATTATAATAATTCAGCGGATTCACCCTCCGCTCCCTGTAAATCACCTCATAGTGCAGATGCACACCCTTGGATTTTCCGGTATTTCCCATTGTGGCAATCTGGTCACCCCTCTTCACCCGGTCTCCCACCTTCACCATCATTGTCTGCAGATGAGCATATCGCGTCTTATATCCAAACCCATGATCCACAACAATTTCCCTGCCATAACCAAAGTAATTCTTCTTCACTGTAACCACCACCCCATCACCGGACACATATATAGGCTCACCCTTGTCTCCCGACAGGTCTATCCCCTGATGCATCCTCCTGCCGCCATAAACAGGATCTGTCCTGTAACCGAACAGGCTGGACAGCCTTACCTTGTCAAGCGCCACAGGGGGGATAGCCGGCACACATTGGGCCATCTCACCCGTCCTTTTTGCCAGAAGCGACACCTCATCATACGAACGGGACTGCACAAAAGCCTTCTTGTAGATGACATCCATCTTCTTTACGGCATCCAACAGCGCAGTTGAATTGGACACTGCCTCAAGATGTGCATATCTGTTCACGCCTCCAAAACCGGCATTCCTCACATCTTCAGAGAGTTCCGCCATACCAAACACCGGCCTGTAGATATTGTTGTCACGCATTTGCAATTCCCTCAACGCAATATCATTCTGCTGGAACTGCCTTTCCAGCAAATTGAACCTTGAGGTCACAGACGCATGCTTCTGTTTGAGGTAAGCTGTCTTTGGTGTGTCATAACCCAAGACCTGGGTATAGAAATAGTAATATCCTATTGCGGCAATCAGGCTAAGTCCGAAAAGAAACAACCCCTTTGACAAGCGCTTTCTGAACGAAGTCCTATGCTCCTCGTATGCCAGTGTCCGGGCATTGAATTCATATCTTTTCTTTCTGGACATCAGATAAAAACCCTATTTTAACTGATGCAAATATAAAAAATAAAATTAAAAAGATTATTTTTGCATCTAATTTAATTGTACGGATATGACTTCAAACGAGATAAGAGAAAAGTTCCTGGAATTCTTCCGTTCCAAAGGACACACCATCGTACCATCAGCACCGATGGTAGTAAAAAATGACCCTACACTAATGTTCACAAATGCCGGTATGAACCAGTTCAAGGATTGGTTCCTTGGCAACAGTGAAGTAAAATACAAAAGAGTTGCAGACTCACAGAAATGCCTGCGTGTAAGCGGCAAACACAACGACCTTGAGGAGGTAGGACACGACACCTACCACCACACAATGTTTGAGATGCTTGGCAACTGGAGCTTTGGCGACTACTTCAAGACTGAAGCTATCGACTGGGCTTGGGAACTTCTTACAGACGTTTACAAACTGGATCCTGAGAGACTTTACGCAACAGTATTTGAGGGGTACGAGGCAGACGGAGTTGCTATGGACCAGGAGGCAAAAGAGGCATGGCTGAAACACCTTCCTGCAGAGAGAATCATCCTTGGAAACAAGAAGGACAACTTCTGGGAGATGGGTGAGACAGGTCCTTGCGGCCCTTGCAGCGAGATTCACATAGACCTACGAAGCGACGAGGAGCGCGCACAGGTTCCAGGCGTTGAGCTTGTGAACAAGAGCCACCACCTTGTAATTGAGATCTGGAACTTGGTATTCATGCAGTACAACAGAAAAGCAAACGGTTCTCTTGAGCCGCTTCCACAGAAACACGTGGATACCGGAATGGGTCTTGAGAGACTTTGCATGGCATTGCAGGGCAAGAAGAGCAACTACGATACAGACGTATTCCAGAACATGATTTCTGAAATCTCACGCATCAGCGGCATGGAGTACAAAGCTGAGGGAGAGACAGGAGTTGCAATGAGAGTAATTGCAGACCATATCAGAGCCATCAGCTTCTCAATCGCAGACGGCCAGCTTCCTTCAAATGTGAAGGCAGGATATGTTATCAGAAGAATCCTCAGAAGAGCGGTAAGATACGCATACACATTCCTCAAGATGGACGAGCCACTCATGTGCAGGCTTGTACCTGCACTGGTTGCCCAGATGGGAGACGCATTCCCTGAGCTTAAGGCACAGCAGACCATTGTGGAGAAAGTAATCAAAGAGGAGGAAGAGGCATTCCTAAGGACCCTCGACAAAGGAATCAAGCTAATTGAGGGTATCATTAAGGACAATGTACAGACAAAGATGGTTTCAGGCAAGGACGCATTCGTACTTTATGACACATTCGGCTTCCCGATAGACCTTACAGAACTTATTGCCAAAGAGAACGGATACTCGGTAGACCTTAAAGGCTTTGAGGCAGAGTTGCAGCAGCAGAAAGAGCGCAGCCGCAACGCTACAGCTGTAGAGGAGGGCGACTGGGTAGAGGTAAACCCTTACGTTGCAACCGAATTCACCGGATATGACAGCACTGTTGAGGAGGGAGTAAGACTCCTTAAATACAGGACTGTCAAAGCAAAGAACAAGGAGAGTGTACAGCTTGTATTTGACAGAAGTCCATTCTACGCCGAGAGCGGCGGACAGGTTGGAGACTGCGGTTGGATTGAGTACGCGGGAGGTGAGAAAATTGAGATTGTAAACACCGTAAAGGAGAACGGTCTTCCTGTACATATAGCAACAACCGTACCTTCAAACCCTCAGGCAACCTTCACTGCAAGGATTGATGCTGCAAGAAGGGAAGCTGTAACCAACAACCATACGGCAACCCACCTTCTTCACAAGGCGTTGAGGGAGACTTTAGGCCTTCACATTGAGCAGAAAGGCTCATCAGTGACAGCTACAGGTTTCAGATTCGACTTCTCACACTTTGAGAAGATTGATCCTGCAACCCTAAGGGCAGTTGAAAAGCTTGTAAACAAATATATCCGCGAGAACAGGCCTAGAAACGAATTCAGGAACATGCCTATCGAAGAAGCAAAGGAGAAAGGTGCAATGGCATTGTTCGGAGAGAAATACGGTGATACCGTACGTGTAATCCAATACGGGGACTCAATTGAGCTTTGCGGAGGCACACACGTTGCGGCTACAGGTCAGATAGGATTCTTCAAAATCGTATCGGAGGGAGCTGTGGCTGCCGGCATCAGACGAATTGAGGCTACAACAGGCGTTCATGCAGAGGAGTTGCTTTACACCGTTGAGGATTTGCTTGGACAGGTAAAATCATATTTCAACAACACCCCTAACGTTGCCGCTTCCATCAAAAAGCTTATTGCCGACAATGACTCGCTCAAGAAAGATGTGGAGGCATTCATGAAAGAGAGGGCCATCTCCCTTAAAGATGCCCTTATCAAGAACGCACAACAGATAAACGGGGTAAATGTCCTTGGTTTGAAAGGCACATTTGGCGCAGATCTTGTCAAGAATATTGCGTTCCTTGCAAAACAGGAGTGTTCCGGCACAGTTATGGTTGCCGCTACTGAGCATGAAGGGAAACCTACCCTTACACTAATGTATACAGATGACCTTGTTGCCAAAGGAGCAAACGCAGGCAAGGACATAAGGGAAGCTGCCAAGTTCATCATGGGTGGCGGCGGCGGACAGCCTGGTCTTGCAACTGCCGGCGGAAAAAATACCGCAGGCCTTGATGAGGCATACAACAAACTGATTGAGATAGCTACAAAATAATCTGTCACACCTTGAAGAAACTAGACCTGTTTATACTCAAGTCCTTTCTGGGGCCGTTCATAATGACACTGCTCATTGTACTTTTTGTACTTCTGATGCAGTTCCTGTGGCTATACATAGATGAACTTGTAGGAAAGGGATTGGGACTTGGTGTGATTCTGGAATTTCTGGGATGGGGAAGCGCAACACTGTTTCCGCTTGCCCTCCCATTGGCCACCCTCCTGGCTTCCATCATGACAATGGGAAGTTTCGGTGAGAACAATGAATTGCTTGCCATGAAGGCTGCAGGCATTCCTTTGTTGAGAATTCTTGCACCCCTTATTGTACTGTCGGGAGTAATCAGTGTTGCGGCATTCTTCGCTTCAAACAACCTCATTCCGGTTGCATATGAAAAAATCTATTCCCTGAGGGATGATATTGGAAAGACCAGGGAGGAGATCAAGATTCCAACCGGAGTTTTCTACAACGGCATAGAGGGCTATGCACTCAGAGTTGTGGAGAGGGACGAGAACAATATGATGCACAATGTGATGGTGTATGACCACAGCAAGAACAACGGAAACATCAACGTGACTGTTGCAGATTCGGGCATCATAAACATGAGCAGCGACAAGACATGCCTCACATTCACACTTTATAACGGAACAAATTACGAGGAAACCAACACAAAACAGAAGAAGGACACTACCCTGGCTCTGCAGAAGGTTGATTTCACCATGCAGGAAATTGTAATTCCGCTGTCAAACTATGCCTTCAAGAAATCAGACGGATCAAAGTTCAGCGGCGAGGTGATGACCAAAGGTCTTTCACAGCTGAAAGTTGACAGGGATTCTTTGGAAGAGAAAAAAGAAAAGCAGCTGGACAACCTTACAAGAAGGGCTACATATACTGAGCATCTGCCAAATATGAGCCAGATCTTTACAGCAAAAACTGATTCTACAAAGTTTAAGGGCAATCTCAACATTGACTCGCTGTTCATATGGAAAGACCTTGAACAGGAGTGTGAAGTGTACAGGGCCGCAGCTGAAAAGGCAGGCCAGCAGCTCACTCAGGTGCAATACTTCCCTGTTGAGCTCAACCAGGTTGCATATCCTCTCAGGAGGACAATCCAGGAGAGCTTCAGGAAATTCACCCTTTCCATTGCATGCCTTATCTTCTTCTTCATTGGAGCTCCACTTGGTGCCATAATCAGAAAAGGAGGCCTTGGAACCCCGGTAATCGTATCCATGCTGTTCTTTGTAGTTTACTGGGTAGTGGACATCAGTGGAAAAAAACTTGCAAATGACGGAGCCATTACACCGTTCCTTGGAGCATTCATTTCCACTTTTGTACTTATGCCTATAGGAGCATTCCTCACATGGCAGTCTACCAAAGACTCGTCATTGTTCAATGCTGACGCATATGTATCATTCTTCAAGAATCTCTTCTCAAAAGCCAGATGGCGTGCAGCCGGAAAGCTTATAAAGACCAGGTTCCTGAACAAATAATTTACCTATGACCAAAATTTCACCCAAAATAGTATACATGGGAACACCCGAGTTTGCGGTAGCCCCATTGCAGGAGCTTGTAAAGTGCGGCTACAACATTGCAGGCGTTGTTACTGTTCCCGACAAACCCAGCGGACGCGGACTTAAAGTAAACAAGAGCGCAGTAAAACTTTATGCCGAGGAGCACCTGATTCCCAACGGTACCAAACTGATGCAGCCCGTATCCCTAAAGGATGAAGGGTTCCTTGCTGAACTTAGGGAACTTGATGCAGACCTCTTCATTGTAGTGGCATTCAGAATGCTACCTGAAGTTGTATGGGCCATGCCAAAGATGGGCACATTCAACCTTCATGGTTCTCTTCTTCCACTATACCGTGGTGCAGCCCCTATCAACTGGGCCATCATCAAGGGTGAAACTGTAAGCGGCGTAACCACATTCCTTATAGACAAGGAGATTGACACAGGCAATATCCTAATGCAGAGAGAGTGCCCTATTGATGAGAGGGAGAATGTAGGATCCTTATATGACAGACTTATGGAGATTGGAGCCTCATTGGTTGTAGAGACTGTTGAGGGGCTGGTAAAAGGAGAGCTTACCCCTAAGCCACAAAGCGGAAGAATTACAGGTGCTCCAAAATTGAACAAGGAAATTGCCCGCATCAAGTGGGATATGATTGATTCAGACCAGCCAGAAGCAACCAGCGCAGAACTTGTTGACAGACTGGTTAGGGGATTGTCGCCATATCCTGCTGCAATCACAGCCATGACCGACGGTGAAAAGACATTTGAGTTCAAGGTGTTTGAGACATCACCCGTAAAAGGAAGCGCCAACAACAACGGGGCCGCAGGAACCATAAAGAGTGATGGAAAGAACTTTGTTCATGTATATTGCGCCGACGGTTCTGCCATTTCCCTTGACGAAATACAGATGGCAGGCAAGAAGAGGATGAGAATTAAAGATTTCCTTCTAGGATTCAGAAATATAGAGCAGTTCAGATTCATCTAAAATGCAGAACAGGAGCTTGTCCATAGTTATTCTGGCAGATGGGAACTACCCCACAGCCCCATACCCTCTACAGCTTCTCGAGAATGCTGACTATGTGGTATGCTGTGATGCTTCAGTCCTGAAGCTGCAAGGAATAGCACCCAGCTATATAGTTGGAGACATGGACACCCTCTCTTCTGAATATACCGAAAAATACAAGGATATAATACACAGGAGCAGCTGTCAGGAAACAAATGACCAGACAAAGGCGTTCAGCTTTGCCCTTGGTCTTGTTCCTCCCGGCTCAAAGGCAGACATACACATTCTTGGGACGACAGGAGGCAGGGAGGACCACACTCTTGGCAACATCTCACTCCTGATGGAATATACCGGAAATATAGGCAAGCCCATAGCTCCATTCAACAATATGATGCATGATGGGATAAATGCAGATATAGTTACCGACAACGGGATTTTTACCCCACACTACAACTCTTTTAAAAAGAGCTGCCGTGCCGGACAGCAGATATCAATCATCTCATTCGACAATACAATAAGGATAAAATCTACAGGACTGCGATATCCTACAGACAATGCCACATTCCAGTTCTGGTGGAGCGGAACACTTAATGAAGCTGTAGGTGACAGCTTTTCTCTGGAATTCAGCCACAGTGCCCCGGTGCTGCTTTTCATGCTTTACTAGTCTCCTATTTTGGAGCCATCCTGTAAAGCACAACTGCCACCGCAGCAAAAAGGATATTTGGCAGCCAAATGGCTATGAAGGGTGGAAGTGTGTCTGTATGCACAAACATCTGGCTGAACCTCATGAACAGGATATATGAGAAGCTCAACGCAATTCCTATACCTATATTAAGGCCTATTCCTCCACGCCTTTTCTGCGATGAAAGGGACACACCAATTACAGTAAGGATAAATGCTGAGAATGGCAATGCAACCCTTGTGTGCTTCTCAATAAGTGCATATTTTACCATCTGGTCACCCCTCATTTCCTGCGTTGCTATCAAATTGTTCAACTGCGGATAATTGAGTGTCTCCACAGTCTTTTTTCTCCTGTAGAAATCATCTACGGTAATTACCAGTGTGGTGTCAAGACGTTTCCCCGTAGTTATGACCTCCTTATCGTCCATGTACTCCCTCAAGTGATAGTTACGGAGCGACCAGCATCCCTTTACTGAATCCCACTGCGCACTCTCTGCACTGAGCTTGGAGATTATCTTGTGACCGTCGAGACTCTCCAGGGTAAACTTGTAACCGGTATTGTTCCAGGTACTGAACGATTCCATATACATGAATGTGCCTGGTGATATCTGGTAATGCATGTTCCTGCTTGAGTTCTCAAACTTCTTCTTTATATAAGTCTGTTCAAAGTCAATTCGCCCTTTGTTGGCCGAAGGGATTACAAAAAGGTTGAGCACAAGGCTGAACGCTGCAATTGCCAACGCTGAGAGCATATATGGGTACATCATCCTCTTGAAGCTGATTCCGCCAGCCAGTATGGCAATGATCTCCGAGTTTGCAGCAAGCTTTGAAGTAAAGAAGATAACCGCAATGAAGACAAACATAGGCGAGAACATATTCATGTAATACGGCACAAAGTTGGCGTAATAGTCAAATATGATCTCGTTGAGAGGGGCACTCTTGTCTACAAAGTCATCAATCTTCTCACTGATGTCAAAGATGATGACAATGCCTATGATAAGGAGAATTGCAAAGAAATAGGTACCTATGAATTTCCTTATAATGTACTTGTCTATTTTGGTTATGTTGAAATTGTAGTTCATTTAGATCTTGGTCTCAAGTTTTTTCACTGCTGCATCTTTCCACTGCGCAAAATCTCCTGCCTTAATGTGTATGCGTGCCTGACGCACTACATCCAGGTAGAACGCAAGGTTATGCTCGCTGGCAATCTGTGCTGCAAGCATCTCTCCTGCTACAAACAGATGTCTCAAATATGCTTTAGTGTACACTTTATCTACAAATGATGTGCCTTGAGGGTCGAGTGGGGAGAAATCGTCTGCCCATTTCTTGTTCCTGATGTTTATCATACCCTCCCAAGTGAAGAGCATTCCGTTACGGCCGTTACGTGTTGGCATCACACAATCAAACATATCAACACCTCTTGCAATTCCCTCAAGAAGGTTTGCAGGGGTACCGACACCCATAAGGTATCTCGGTTTCTCCTTTGGAAGAATAGGGTCAAGAACCTCCAGCATCTGGTACATCTGCTCGGTAGGCTCTCCTACTGAAAGCCCTCCAATGGCATAACCGTCCCTGTCAAGTGCAACGGCATGCTCGGCAGCCATCCTTCTCAAATCCGGGTATACACAACCCTGCACTATCGGGAAGAAGAACTGTTTATATCCGTATAGGGGGTCTGTGGTATCAAACCGCTTTATACACCTCTCCAGCCAGCGCTGAGTTAGCTTCAATGAGTTAAGGGCATATGAATGGGTTGCATCTCCAGGGGTGCACTCATCAAGCGCCATAATTATGTCGGCACCTATTATCCTCTGTGTATCAACATTGTTTTCCGGAGTGAAGGTGTGTTTTGAGCCGTCAATGTGGGAGCGGAATGTGCATCCGTCTTCTGTCAGCTTCCTGTTGGCAGCCAAAGAGAACACCTGAAATCCGCCGCTGTCTGTAAGCATTGGTTTGTCCCATGAGATGAACTTGTGCAGACCACCTGCCTTGTTTATTATGTCAAGTCCAGGGCGCAGATACAGATGATAGGTATTTCCCAAAATGATCTGGGCATTGATATCATCCCTCAAATCCCTGTGGTATACACCCTTTACAGAGCCTACAGTTCCTACAGGCATAAAGATTGGAGTCTCAATCACACCATGGTCTGTATACAGCAATCCACATCTTGCAGACGATTGCGGGTCTTGTGCTATTCTCTCAAAATTCATATTTTCATCTCCTATAAACGGCAAAAATAATAAAAATAACTTGTATTTTTGTATATAGGATAAAATGTAGATGATATGAAAAGGATACGATTGGATATAGGAGCACTTACCGCTTCCCCTTCAAACGGGGGCAGTTTCATGTTTTTCCTATACCGCGAGGGGATGGACAAATGTCTGCCCGTACAACTCACTCCTCCCGACATGCATGCAGTCCTGTCCAATTTCAACCAGCAGGAACCGCATCATCTTCCTACAATACACAATCTCTTTGTATCAACCCTGCAACAGTTCAGGATTGAATTGCTGGAAGTTACTGTAATCAGGGACGAGGAGCACGACTGCTTTGCCAGCGAACTTCTCCTGTTTGACGGAGAAAAGGAGGTGAAGAGCATTTCAAGCTTCATTGACGGTGTAATTCTGGCCAAGACTTTCGCATGCCCCATATACACCAATGAAGAGCTTATGGAAAAGTATTCCTCTGCCATGGATATTGTATCAGACAAAATAGTGAAGAAGGAGATACACCTGCAGAAGCTCAAGGAGGAGCTTGCCAATGCTGTTGCCGCAGAAGACTATGAGAAGGCAGCAAAGATAAACAGGGCCATTGAAGAACTCAGCAAAGAAAATCCGGAATAAGCCCATGAGAAAATCTGTTTTTACAATCCTGCTTATTATGGGAGCATGCGGATACGCATTCGGGCAGGAGAGCCAAGTTGCCGGTATGCTGGCTGAGAAAACACTCAATTTCTCAGTAGCATCCATCCTCAGGGGTATCCTTGGCATGGCAACAATCATTCTCATATGCTGGCTTTTCAGCGCAGACAGAAAATCCATAAACTGGAGCACAGTAGGAAAAGCCCTTGCATTGCAGTTTGTCATAGCAGTTTCAGTGCTGGCATTCCCCGCAGTGCAATCTGTATTTGAAATGCTCGGGGGAATGTTCATTGCAGTGCTGTCATGGACGAAAGCAGGCTCAAACTTCCTGTTTGGAAGTCTTATGGACACATCACGGTTCGGATATGTGTTCCTGTTCCAGATTCTTCCTACCATAATATTCTTCTCTGCCCTCATGAGCCTTTTCTTTTACCTGGGCATTATGCAGAAGGTTGTATGGGGAATGGGTTGGGTTCTTTCAAGAATCATGAAACTGTCGGGAGCAGAATCCCTTACTTGCGCCGGAAATGTTTTTCTTGGTATGTCTGAAGCCCCACTTATGGTGAAGGAATATATCCCCAAAATGACAACCAGTGAACTGGTGCTCATCATGACCTCTGGAATGGCAACAATGTCGGGAGGTGTTTTGGCAGCATATATTGGAATGCTGGGAGGCGGGGATGCCGCTTTGGAAATGGAGTTTGCAAAGCATCTGCTTTCAGCTTCGGTTATGGCTGCACCAGGTGCAATTGCCCTTTCAAAGATTATAATGCCCCAAAGGGAAAAGGTTGACAACACGTTGAACATATCCAAGGAAAAACTTGGCAAGAACCCTCTTGACGCCATTGCAAACGGCACCTCCGACGGGCTCAAGCTTGCAGCAAATGTTGCAGCCCTGCTTCTTGTATTCTATGCCCTTATTGCGGGTGCAAATTCTGTACTGGGATGGATAAGTTTCCCGGCTATGGATGCCTGGATAACGGATCTGTCGGGAGGAAGATATACAGACCTCTCCCTGCAGGCAATCCTGGCTTTTGTATTCTTTCCGGTGATCTGGCTTACCGGTATTCCTGCTGAGGATATTGGGCTTGTGGGAAGGCTGTTTGGAGAGAAACTCATACTCACTGAGTTTGTGGGATACCAGAGCATGGCCCAAATGCTCCACCAGGGGGCATTTTCCTGCGCAAAATCTGCAGTGATGGCTGCCTATGTACTGTGCGGATTCGCAAACTTTGCCTCTGTAGGTATCCTTATTGGAGCTGTAGGTGGTCTTGCTCCCGACAGGAGACATATCCTCACACAATACGGATTCAGGGCACTTCTGGCATCCTCACTGGTAGCACTGATGTCAGCCGCCATGATGGGAATGCTGATGTAATAAAAGATGTAATAAAGAAGGAGACTTGCCGCATTGCCAAGTCTCCTTTGTCTTTTATGTGTATTTTCTAATACTCTCCGTTCTCCACTTTCTTCTTGCATGCAGCAAGCATATCATCGATTACTGCATCCATGCCCCATTTAGGGTTCCAGCCCCACTCCTCTCTTGCACAGCTGTCATCAAGACAATCTGGCCATGAAGCTGAAATCTGAGCCTTTACAGGATCAATCTCATAATTCCAGGTAAATGAAGGGATACGTTTTTTTATTTCAGTAAACAGCTGTTCAGGAGTAAAGCTCATAGAGGTTACATTAAAGCTGTTCCTGTGTACCAGTTTGGTTGGATCAGCCTCCATAAGCTGTGTCATTGCCTCAAGGGCATCAGGCATGTAAAGCATATCCATATAAGTATCCTGAGGAACCTCACAAGTATATTTGCCACGTTTTGCCACCTCATAGAAAACCTCCACTGCGTAATCAGTTGTACCGCCGCCAGGAAGAGCTCCGTTTGAGATGATACCAGGGAAACGGACACTTCTTGCATCTACACCAAAACGTGTATGATAGTAGTCACTCAACATCTCTCCTGTAACCTTACATACGCCATAGATTGTATTTGGTCTCATTACAGTATCCTGAGGAGTCTTGTAATGTGGGGTATTCTCACCAAACGCACCAATGGAACTTGGAGTAAAGATTGAGCACTTGTACTCCTGGGCAATGTTCAATGAGTTGAGCAACGCTCCCATATTGATATTCCATGCAAGCTGTGGGTTCTTTTCTCCTGTTGCAGAAAGCAACGCCACAAGATTGTATATTGTATCAATACCCTCACTCTTCACAAATTTTGCATACGCCTCCATCTCAAGGGCATTCATCACCACTGCTCTGCTGTTCTGACCCAATTTTGCCACTATCTCAGGCCTCAAATCAGCTGCAATTACATTGTCGTATCCATAATTCTTCTGCAAGTGAGGAACAAGTTCCGTACCTATCTGGCCACCTGCACCAAGTACCAAAATCTTTTTCATCTATAGAATGTATATGGTTATTCTCTCAATTACCTATACAAATGTAATACTTTTACCATAACAATTTATTTTTTTCAACGGTTTATTGCCAAAAACTTTAATTTTGTATCATGTCATTATCCGGAGCAGAAATATACCGTCTTATTGAAACCCGGGCCCAAGAGCTTGGTTTTGCAGATTTTGGCTGTGCTCACGCCGGCGAACTGCCCAATTGCATGCAGCAACATTATATGGAAGCCCTTGCGAACGGACATTTTGCCAATATGGAGTATCTTGGCAGAAACCTCGACAAAAGGTTCAATCCGCAACTTCTGGTTGAAGGGGCCCGATCAGTAATGGTTTTCCTGGCACCATACTCACTTCCACAAGGCGTTCATCCTCCAAAAGGGTTCGCACAGTTTGCCCTTGGGGAGGATTACCACATAGCCATAAAGGAAAAGCTCTTTACCATCATGAAAGAACTGCAGGCACATTTCCCCGAATTTCAGGGAAGGGCTTTTACAGATTCAGCCCCCATAATGGAACGGTACTGGGCAGTGGAATCCGGGCTGGGATGGATAGGGAAGAACAATTTCCTTATCAGCAGAACCTGTGGCATCAAAAATCTCATTGGGGTTATTATCAGCAACCTGGAGATTCCTGCAACTTTGGATATTCTTCCCGACAAACACCTGCAGACAACAGCCTCCTGTGGAGAATGTACCAGATGTCTCAGCGCCTGCCCAAGTGGAGCCCTGTGCAGACCTTTCTGTACAGATGCAAGGAAATGCATCTCATACCATACCATTGAGAACAGGAAGCTGCAGGATGATATGGCATGTGGCGCCGTACCAGATTTTGCCGGTGCAGTTTTCGGCTGCGACAGATGTCTGGATGCCTGTCCATGGAACAGTGCAAACAAAACCGGATGGGAAGTGTTCCATAAAAATGCAGAGTTTCTGTCGGGAAGAAATGAAGAGTGGTGGATGGGAGTTCCAGAGGATGAATTCAAGAAAATTTTTAAAGGCACCTCCCTGCTTAGAGGTGGACTACAAAATATCAAAGCCTCCATTGAGTGGGGCAAAAAGGAGTAACAATGGGGAATTTGGCTTTAAGCACACCAGTTGAAATAAAAAGAAGCAATTTGGAACTTGGCTATGGGAGCAAAATAATGATGCTTGGCTCATGCTTCACCACCGAGGTGGGTAAAATAATGCAGGACTACAGGTTTGATGTAATGGTGAACCCGTTTGGAGTCCTGTACAACCCTGCATCTATCCTTTCTTCTGTCAGGAGGATGGTGACAAATACCTGTTTTACCCCTGATGATACCGTTGAAACCAACCCTTCAGATAAGGGCGTTGCAAGGAAATATGCCAGCTTTTACCACCACAGCTCTTTTGCCGGGCTCAGTCCGGAGGAATTTCTGGAAAATGCCAATGACCACTTGTCAAAGGCACATTCATATCTGATGGAGGCAGATACTGTAATCATTACCCTTGGCACCGCATGGATATTCAGACATATTGAAAAGGATATCATAGTCTCAAATTGCCATAAAAGGTCAGCAAAGGAATTCAACAGGAAACTTCTCACTGTAGAAGAATGCATGAACTGCCTGCAGGAGATTGCAGCACTTCTTCCCCGCAAGAGAATAATTTTCACTGTAAGCCCTATCAGGCATTTCAAGGATGGGGCCCACGGCAACCAGATAAGCAAATCAACATTGCTTCTTGCAGTAAATGGAATTGTTGGCTCATGTACCAATTGCAGCTATTTCCCTTCATACGAAATAATGATGGATGAGCTGAGGGATTACCGTTACTATGCAGAGGACATGGTTCACCCATCCTCTCTGGCAGTAAAATATATCTTTAAAAAATTTACTCACGCCCACATTTCACTGGACGCTATTAAACAAATGGAGAACAATATGCGTTTAACTAAAGCAGAGAGTCACATTCAAAAGTGATTCTCAAAGTATAAGTTAAACAAAATTGTTTATGCCATGAAAAAATACGAATGCGACGCCTGCGGATGGGTATATGACCCTGAATACGGCGATCCCGACGGAGGCATCCCTCCAGGTATCCCTTTTGATGAATTGGGCCCTACATGGGTATGTCCAGGCTGCGGCTTGGGCAAAGAGGCCTTCTTTGAAATCAAATGAAACACAAGAGTAGGTAGCAGAAAAAAAAAGAGGATAACCATTTCTGATTATCCTCTGAAGGTTGGCGGCTACCTACTTTTTTCAACGGCTCACGCCGGGTGCGGCTCCCGGGCTTCCGTTACACACGCCCTCCGCCGGGCGTCTGATGACGCCGGGGAGAGTAGGTAGCCAAAAAAAAAGAGGATAACCATTTCTGATTATCCTCTGAAGGTTGGCGGCTACCTACTTTTTTCAACGGCTCACGCCGGGTGCGGCTCCCGGGCTTCCGTTACACACGCCCTCCGCCGGGCGTCTGATGACGCCGGGAGGGTAG
>JAZRQU010000049.1:0-19554 GCA_045650045.1 Candidatus Egerieisoma sp.
TTTAGAATTAGAGTCTATCGTCAACTCTGATCAGTAATAATACTCGGATAGTAAATATATATTAGGAATTATAGGGTAAATAGTAAACTTATATCAGTAATAAATCTTAAACCCGAGTCAACCAAAATCAGGCAAATACAGTATGTGCAGAAAATAGCCATTTTTGAGGCAGTCTACCTTGGGTATGTGCAGAAATTAGTCTTTTATTGCGCATAGTACTCTCAGAGCCTTTATACCTTAAATGACAAGAGGACAACCCTTTACTTTTGGGTCACCCTCTTGTATAATTTGACGGTTGCGGAGCTTGATGCTATCAATTTTACAATCCAAGTGCTTTGGCCACCCCTTCCCCGTAGGCGGGGTCTGCAAGGAAGCAGTTGCGCACGTGGCGTTCTTTTATGAACTTTTCGCAGCCGGCCATGGCGCGGGCGGTGTTTTCAAAGAGCAGCTGCTGTTCTTCCGGGGTCATGAGGCGGAAGAGGGCTCCGGGCTGTGAGTAGTAGTCGGAGTCGTATTCGCGTTCCGGGTAGTTGTACACATCGGCGCCGGGCTCACTTATATCGTGGGGGCCCACTTTTTCAAAGGCATCTCCAGTAACCCTCAAAGGGGGATCCTTGCGGGTTGGGTCTTCCATCCACTCCCCGTAACTGTTGGGCTCGTATCCGAGGGTTGAGCCGTAGTTGCCGTCAACCCGCATGGCGCCGTCACGGTGATAGGCATGTACCTTGCAGCGCGGACGGTTCACCGGAATCTGCTCAAGATTTACCCCAAGGCGGTATCGCTGGGCGTCGCCGTATGAGAAGAGGCGCCCCTGAAGCATTTTGTCGGGAGAAAAACCTATGCCGTCAATTATGTTCTGGGGGTTGAAGGCTGCCTGCTCCACCTCTGCAAAGTAATTTTCCGGGTTGCGGTTGAGTTCCAGGATGCCCACTTCGTGGAGGGGGAAATCTCCGTGGGGCCACACTTTTGTGAGGTCGAACGGGTTTATCTCATATGATTGTGCCTGCTCTTCTGTCATGAGCTGGATCTGGAACAGCCAACGCGGGTAGTCGCCACGCTCAATGGCCTCATAGAGGTCTCTCTGGTGAGACTCGCGGTCCTTGGCAATTATCGCCTCTGCCTCCTGGTCGGTGAGGTTGCGGATTCCCTGAATGGTTCTCAGATGGAATTTTACCCAGGTACGCTCGTTCCTTGAGTTTATGAAGCTGTAGGTGTGGCTTCCAAATCCGTGCATATGGCGGTACGAGTATGGGATGCCCCTTGTGCTCATGGTAATGGTAATCTGGTGCAGCGCCTCGGGGAGGAGTGTCCAGAAATCCCAGTTGCTGTTTGGGCTCCGCAAATTTGTGCGGGGATCCCTTTTTATGGCGTGGTTGAGGTCAGGGAACTTTAAAGGGTCGCGCAGGAAAAAGACAGGGGTGTTGTTTCCCACTAGGTCCCAGTTGCCGGTCTCGGTGTAAAACTTCATGGCAAATCCGCGGATATCCCTCTCTGCATCAGCAGCTCCGCGCTCTCCCGCAACAGTGGAGAACCTCACAAAACACTCGGTCTTCTTCCCAATTGCGTTGAATATGGATGCCCTGGTGTACTTTGTTATATCATGTGTAACGGTAAAAGTACCGTATGCTCCGGAGCCCTTGGCGTGCATGCGCCTTTCCGGGATAACCTCCCTGTCAAAGTGGGCAAGTTTCTCCAGAAACCATGGGTCCTGAACCACCATAGGGCCTCTCAGACCGGCTGTCTGTACATTCTGGTTGTCTGCCACGGGCCTTCCGTTGGCTGCTGTAAGTTTGTTGAATTTCTCTTTTTCCATAAGTGCTGTTTTTTATTGAGCGAGGGGAATGTCCGCCTCCTTGTATTGATAACGGCGGAAGGGGGGAAAAGTTCAGATGGCGTTAGAATACTGAATTTGCAGAAGGGGTAATGAGTGAAAAGGGGATTACTGCTGGGTTTAAATCGGCGAAGAAGCAAGGTTGTAAAGTGGTTGTAATTGATCTGGATGAACACATAATGAATGTGGATGCATTTTTGTTGTCCAAATATATTTCCAGAAGAAAGGAAGATTTTACATCATGTGTGATCACAGACTGCTATGTTGTGTTTTGCGGAAGGGCTGTGAGAATTAATGCAAGATATCAATCCAGAAAAGAGATTGAATCTAAACTAAAAAAACTAAAGCCGTAAGAGAACCTACGGCTTTGTATAACTGACGGTTGCGGAGCTTGATGTTATCTCGCCTATATGCAACTCTCATCTCTTTGCAAAGATAGTTATTTCATGTAAAAAAAACAATAAATAGTTCATTTAGTTGATAGGACTTTACGGCACAATAGTTGTTCATCAAATAGAAAACTCATATTATGAATCCTATGAAACCATTGCATTATCCGCTCATTTTGAGCATCGCCTTCCTGTTGCTGCAGGCAAAAGCATTTGCCGGAAACGGTACAACCCAAGAGAAGAAACCGCAAGCAGACAGCATAAAAATAAAATTGGCCATGGTGCTTGATCCCCATCCCAGTGGTGAAATGAGATATTACAGTTTGTCCGACTGGAACATGTATGAAGGGGATGTTGACCTTGATATTGACAACATCAGTTCAATAACCCTTGTAAAAAGGAGAGACAAGGATGCCTTTATGGAAATCCTCAGCAAATATGCAGTGCACCAGGAAGACAAGCAGGCCCGGTTGGAGCAGTTTGGGGTAGGAGAGTCAATCAATGCTCTTCCCGACAGCTCTTTCCAGAACCTGTATGAGGGGAGATTCAGCGATATGCTGCAATGGAATCCTCACCAGGTGAAATATCTTGCCGATTCATTGCGCAAAGAGAGCCTGAGGAGCAGGCTCCTGGACAGTTATCTTTTGGATTTTCAATATGAAGGGGGAAATAAGGTCTATGAAGTGGAAATTTACCGCAATGGTGAGGTGGTGGAAAGGATAAAATTGTCGGGAAGGGATTTCTACAGGGGAGATATTGAAAAGTTCCTGCAGGGGAAGTTGGATACCAAAGGCATAGTGCCGGAAATTACCCCATACCTTTACGGTATGGATTTGCTTAAGGAGCTGGCAAAGAGGTTTGTAGAGCGCTGGCCCAATACTTTATACAAGTTGGGATGGCATGATTGCAAACAGATGTACAGCCGCCTTGAGGAGAGTTTTACAATTGAGGACAAATGCCAGTTGCTGGACAACTGGAACGTGAAATACGGCGGCAGGTACATAGACAACAGAACGCCGGAGTACATTGCCAGACTCTCCATAAAAGGGGGGAACCCAAATGTGCAGCTGATGTTTCTCCATACATACAACACTGATTTCAACAAGCAGATATCTGCTATGGAAAACAGTTATAAAAGCCTTGTTGAGAGGGTGTGCAGTGTTCCTTTCATCAGGGAAAAAGCCGTTGATGCAGGAGCCCAGTTGTGGATTTGGTACTTCAATGACAGAAATGTGAATGACTACCTTCACCTTCTGGCTGTTGAGGGGCTGCGTCGGGCACACGTATACGGAATATCGTGGAGTGATCTCAAGAATTCCGTTCTGGTGGAGTACAGGGCCCGCAAAGGGTGGAACATGTATCTTCTTCTTCCCGATAACCGGCTGGTTATGCTGATTGAGGACGGTTGGAAATACAATTATGGAGGGGCAGTAAGAGGTACTTCCTTAAAGGAACTGTGATGCCTCTTCCCAGACACAATCGTCGGGAGAATGCCACAGGAGGGATACCTCGTGGAGAATTTGCTCCTTGAGGGTCTCCAGCTGTGCCTGGGAGATGCGGCTGGTGATGTGGATGCCGCGCCAGATCTCCTTAAGGGCTGAGATGGCGGTGCGCTCCTGGCCGTGCTCGCGGCAGAAGCGGGCAAATGAAATGGCCTGAACGGCTCCCGGTGCAGTGGAGCTCAGGCTCTCAAGGGCGTAATTTCCGCAGGCAATGAGCTCTGCAATGGCAGAAGGGGAGAGGTGAAGTTCACCACTGGGGTTGCATGTTGCAACTCTTTCAAAAGATGCTCTGTGAGCAGAACAAGAATATGTATTGTACATAAAAAAAGATGACAAAAAGGGATTTCCGGCGCGCAGCCAGCTCCTTTTGTGTCATCCTTTTTTTTGCGTGCCCAGAACAAGACTCGAACTTGCACACCGTAACCGGCACCACCCCCTCAAAGTGGCGTGTCTACCAATTTCACCATCTGGGCCTTTGAGTGGTGCAAATATACATACTTTTTTTCGGCATTTCCAAACCTTTTTGCTAAAAATATGTTATATTAGCAGACCAGATTTAACAATAAAAACGTAACAGTGTATGGTAGAACTATACGAGAGCCAGATCAGCCAGACAGATGATTTGGTTGATATCGCAGATTTCCTTACAGAGGATCCCCAATACAAGAAAAGTGTACAGAAATATATAAACAACCCGTTTGATGCCGATATTGAGAGGGTAGGTAAAGGTACTTTCACCGTTGCAATCTCAAAGGCTGATTCCCCTTCATTGGACAAGTTTGACCCTGCAACAGCGGTAACAAAGGCTACAACCGAGGCCCTTGCAAAACTTGCTTGTACAGGAGCCCGTTTCCTCACTACCAAGAACGTGGATGACCGCAGGATAACTGCACTCGGTCTTGTGAAAGACAAGAAAAAAGTTGCTTCAATGGCTTTTGATGCCAAGGGCGATACCATTTATCTTGTAGGAAACATTGATGATGATTCTGATTTCCAGATCAACAACAAGACTCTCAGTGTTATCCTTAAAGCCATTGAGAGAGACCTCATTACCAGTGCGCATCACATCTCTTCAAACGGTCTTTTCATCTCGTTGCTTGAGTGCTGTGCGCCTAACGAGCTTGGCTTTGACATTACCGGCGACGCCGAGTATGAAGACAAGGAGTTCCTTTTTGGGCGCAGCCGCCATCTTGCAATCATTACCGTAAACGACGAGCAGGAGAACGAGCTTGTGGATTTCCTTTTCAATGAGGATATTCCAATTACCCTCCTTGGCCATGTTACCAAAGGGGAGTTGAGGCTCGATGACCTTTCATTCGGATACATAGACGATTATATCTGCGAGTAGTGTTTGGGAACGGATGGCAGATAATCTCCGCGGTTCTCTATATTATGAACCTGCTTCTGGCGGTTTATGCCGCCTGGGCATTGATTATGCGCCGTCAGGACCCAATCAAGACCCTTTCATGGGTTGCAGTACTTATTCTCCTTCCGTATATTGGACTTCTGCTGTACTTCTTCTTTGGTATGCATTACCGCAAGAGGAGACTGTATCAGGTAAAGGGTGATGCAGAGTACCGTTACAGGAAGGAGGTTTCCCATCTCCAAAGGGAATTCATAATGGAAAACCCTCAGGTTCTGGGAGAGCTTGAGCCATACAAGAAGCTGATATTCCAGAACTTGCGCAACAGTTATACCCCGGTGGAGAAGAACAGTTCAATAGAGTTCCACTTTACCGGACGTGAGGCCCTTGATGCAATGTATGCGGCAATTGAGGGGGCACAGCGCCACATCCATCTGCAGTCGTATATCTTTTTGAATGACCGTACAGGAAACCGTTTTGCCAGGCTCCTTATGAAAAAGGCCAGGGAAGGGGTTGAGGTGCGTGTCATCTATGATGGGGTTGGCAGCATTTCCCTCAAGGAGGAGTTTGTTGAGCAGATGGAGGCATCGGGAGTGGAGATGCTCTGCTTTGCCAAGGTGAGGTTTCCTCTTCCAACATCAAAGGTGAACTACCGCAACCACCGCAAGATTCTGGTTGTTGACGGCCATACCGGATTCCTTGGGGGGGTGAACATTGCAGACCGCTACTACTACGGCAATGAACTCGGCAACTGGCACGATACCCACATGAAAATCACCGGCGAGGGGGTAGTTTCGCTCCAGACAAGTTTCCTTCTTGACCGCTACTTCATCCTCAACCGCAAACTCAAGAAGAGGAAAAAGTACTTCCCGCAACTGCAGATTAAGGCCAGAGAGGGGGATAAGGAGGAAAAACACATTGGAACCCAAACTCTTGTCTGTGGTCCCGACAGCAACTGGGCAAGCATAATGCAGTGCTTTTTCAGTGCCATAACCATGGCCCGCAAGCACATCTACATAGTATCTCCATATTTCACCCCAAATGAATCGGTGCTGAATGCAATAAAAATTGCAGCATTGGGCAACATAGATGTGAGGATCATGCTTCCCGACAAATCAGACACCCGTATAGCCCACTACAGTACAATGTCCTATATTGGTGAGCTGCTTGAGGCAGGGGTGAAAATATTCCTTTTCAAAAAAGGGTTCAACCACTCCAAAGTGGTGAGCATAGACGGCGAAGTGTGTATTGTAGGCTCTGCCAATATGGACATGAGAAGCTTTGAGCACAACTTTGAGATCCTCTCTGTAATTTATGACAGGGAGTGTACCGGGGTGATAGAGAAGCAGTTTATGGAGGATGCGGCGGCATGCCGTCAGGTGACTGCCGGCAAATGGGCCAGGAGGGGCAAGAGGGAGAAGATTGCAGAGAGTGTTGCCAGATTGTGTTCCCCATTATTGTAGAGAATTTAAAATTGGTTAAATTTGTCGGGAGGAAAACAGGAAAATTAAAGACGATAAATAACTTAAATTTAAAAAACAATGGAAAATAAACAGAAAAACTATGTATTGCCTATAGCAATCATGTTTGCATTGTTCTTTATGATTGCATTCGTTACAGGTTTGCAGAATCCGTTTGGAGTAATTGTAAAGAACCAGTTTGGCGCTTCGTCATTCCTTTCACAGCTTGGTAACCTTGCTAACTTCATCGCTTATGCATGTATGGGTATCCCTGCAGGTTATATGTTGAGCAAGATCGGCTACAAGAAAACTGCACTTCTTGCAGTTGTGATTGGTTTTGCCGGTGTTGCAGTAACTTACGTTTCGGGTAAAGCCGAGAGCTTTGGAATCTACCTTTGCGGTGCATTCGTTTCAGGTTTCTCAATGTGTATGCTCAATACAGTTGTAAACCCTATGCTCAACACCCTTGGCGGTGGCGGAAACAAAGGTAACCAGCTAATCCAGTTTGCAGGTGTGTGCAACTCTACTGCTGCTACCATCGTTCCTGTACTTGTAGGTTACCTTATGGGCTCAAACGAGGCTGCAAGAACTATTGCAAAAGCTAACCCTGCGTTGTTCATTGCAATGGGAATCTTTGCTTTGGCATTTGTAGTATTGGCTGTTTCAAATATCCCTGAGCCTGCGTACGAGAGCGCTTCCAAAGAGGAGAAATCTGCAGATGGCAAGAAATACAGCGCAATGAGCTTCCGTCACTTTGTATTGGGTATTGTTGCAATCTTCATCTATGTAGGTGTTGAGGTTGGTATTCCAAACATCAGCAACCTATACATGACCCAGGAGCTTGGCATTGATCCGGCTATGGCAGGAAGTTTGGTTGGTACTTATTGGTTCCTTATGCTTGTAGGCCGTCTTGTAGGTGGTACAATTGCAGGTAAAGTTTCAAGTAAGGCAATGCTTACCACAGTGAGCGGTATTGCATTGGTATTTGTACTTGCAGCAATCTTCACTCCTGCAACCAGCAACGTTATGATGCCTGTATTCCAGTCCGATATTTCATTTGGTATGGTAAATGTTCCGGCTGGTATCATGTTCCTTGTTCTTTGCGGATTGTGCACTTCAGTTATGTGGGGCGGTATTTTCAACCTTGCAGTTGAGGGTCTTGGCAAATACACTGCTGCAGCTTCAGGTATCTTTATGGTAATGGTTTGCGGTGGTGGTATCCTTCCAGCAATCCAGGGCTTTGTAGCAGATGCAACCACTTACATGACCAGCTACTGGGTAGTAGTTGCAGGTCTTGCATACTTGGTATTCTACGCTCTTGTAGGTTCAAAGAATGTTAACAAAAACATCCCTACTGAATAATTTGAGAGATTATGGAGAAAGCATATGTAGTTGGTGTGGACATTGGAGGCCAGACCACAAAAATTGGAATTGTAGACAGAAAAGGTACAATTGTTACCCAGACGGTAATCGGTTCAAAATATAAAGCAGGCGAGGCTGGCATATTTATCCAGGCTGTTTGCGACACTATCAGAGAGCTTGCAAAAGAGGTGGGCTTTGAGAATATTCAGGGTATTGGTATAGGTGCCCCTAACGGCAACTACTACAAAGGTACCATTGAGGATGCAGCAAACCTTGAGTGGGCCAAAGGTATTGTGGTTGAGCTTGCAAAAGAGGTTTCCCTTGCATTGGACAACCTTCCTGTAACCGTTACAAATGATGCCAACGCTGCTGCTGTAGGAGAGATGACCTACGGTGCTGCAAGGGGAATGAAGAACTTCATTATGATTACCCTTGGTACAGGTGTGGGTTCTGGCATCATCATAAACGGTGAACTTGTTTACGGTCACGACGGCTTTGCAGGTGAGTTGGGACACGTTACCGCTGTAAGGCATAACGGACGCCCATGCGGTTGCGGCAAAACCGGCTGCCTTGAGACCTACTGCTCTGCCATTGGCGTGGCACGCACAGCAGGTGAGTGGCTTGAGCTTACAGATGAGCCTTCACTTTTGCGCGGCATAGAGAATATCACATCAAAGGATGTGTTTGAGGCAGCGCAGAAAGGAGATGAGCTTGCATTGAAAATCTTTGAGTTTACCGGCAAGAAACTTGGTGAGTCGTTTGCAGACTTTGTTGCATTCAGTGCTCCTGAGGCAATTGTAGTGTTCGGCGGCCTTGCACGCGCAGGCGAGTTCATCTTCAAGCCTATCCGTGAGGCAATGGAGGCCAACATGGTTTCTATCTGGAAAGGCAAAGTGAAACTTCTTCCAAGTGCACTCAAGGAGTCAGACGCAGCCATTCTTGGTGCTTCGGCACTTGCGTGGTAATAAAGCGTACAGAAAACATACTGAGGGCGGCTATTTTTATGGCCGCCCTTTGTTGTGTATATTAAAAAAAATGGTAAATTTGTTCAAATTTACCCAAACTAAAATGCAAAAGTTTGATTACATAGTTGTAGGTAGCGGACTTGCAGGTTTGTATGCAGCTTACAAGGCTTCTTTCAAGGGAAGTGTGGCTGTCATTACCAAGTCATTTGTAAGAGAGAGCAATTCATTCAATGCCCAGGGCGGAATTGCAGCCGTTACATCTTTTGAGGACGATCCTCAAATCCATAAATCAGATACATTAATTGCCGGTAGAGGCTTGTGCGAGGAGAGCGCTGTAGATGTGCTTGTGCATGAGGGGCCGGACCGTATTGAGGAGATAATTGCTGATGGAATGCAGTTTGATACCGTAAACGGTGCGTTGGCTCTTGGTCTTGAGGGCGGACACCATAAGAGAAGGATCCTGCATGCCGGCGGTGACTCAACAGGCCGCTGGATTACGGAGTTTGTCATCTCCAAGGTTGAGGAGAAGGAGAACATACAGGTTTACGAGAATACCTCACTGCTTGACCTCCTTGTGCAGGACGGAGAGTGCTACGGCGTAAGGTGCTGGACAGAAGACCCTTCACTTGGCCAGAGCAAGCATGAGAAGGAGAAAGGTTGCGAAGTGCTCCTTTATGCAAACAATGTTTTCCTTACATCGGGAGGAACTTCTGCAATCTACGCCAGAACCACCAATCCACAGACAACAATAGGTGACGGTCTTGCAGTTGCATACAAGAATGGCTGCAGGATTATGGATATGGAGTTTATCCAGTTCCATCCGTCGGGATTATATATAAAGGATTCCTCAAAGGCGTTCCTTATCAGTGAGGCTGTGAGGGGTGAGGGTGCCCACCTTATGGGCAAGGACGGCAAGAGGTTTATGGTACCTATCCATGAGTTGGCTGAGTTGGCTCCAAGGGATATCGTTGCCCGTTCAATCTACAAGCAGATGTTCAAGGATGATATGCCGTATGTAATCCTTTCACTGAAACATCTCAACAAAGAGGAGATTCTTACCCGCTTCCCTTCAATCAATGCAAAATGCAAGGAGTTCGGTTACGACCTTACACAGGAGATTCCGGTTGCTCCGGCTGCACATTACACTGTTGGTGGTGTGGTTTCAAATATGGACGGCCGTACAGACATAAAGAGACTTTATGTTTGCGGAGAGATTGCGGCTACCGGTATTATGGGTGCCAACAGATTGGCTTCCAACTCATTGCTTGAGTGTCTTGTGTTTGCCAACCGTGCGGTTGAGGACTCTGTCAAGAACGGTGAGCCTGCCAAAATGCCTGTGTTCAAGGAGGAATACTACAGGGATGAGACCAATGCTGAGTTCTACCAGACCCTTAAAGCCAAAGTATCTGAAATCATGAATTCATATGCAGGTATTGTAAGGACAGAGGAGAGGCTCAAGGAGGGCTTGCGCAAGATTGAGGAGCTTGGTACCGAGCTTATCATGAGCAGAAAAGTTGTAAGTACCGTTCCTGTTAAGGAGTACTACGAGGATGCTGCCTGGAGACTTCTGATTGTGGCGTCACTTATCATGAACCCTGCGCTTCTGAGAAAAGAGAGCCGCGGTGGCCACTACAGGGAGGACTTCCCGCATGCAGACGAGTCGTACGAGGTACACTCTATCCAGCAGATGGGCAAGGAGATAACCACAGCACCTGTAAACAAGGATTATTTGAATTTTTAGCTTATTCCCGATAATTTATTACAAGATGATACAGTACGAGAATTTGATAGACAAACTCATTGACCTGGGCCTTGAAGAGGATATCAACACAGGAGATGTAACCACAGATTCAATCATTCCTGAATCTATGAATGGTGTGGCTACAATGACAGCAAAACAGGATGGCGTTGTATCCGGTATTGAGGTTATAAAGAAGGTTTATGAGAGATTCCAGAAAGATATAGTATATACCCCATATTTCAAGAACGGAGATGCAGTAAAGAAAGGTGATGTGATGTTGAGAATTGAGGCATCATACCCTACACTACTTAAAGGCGAGAGACTTTCATTGAACATCTTCCAGAGAATGTGCGGTATTGCAACCGAGACTGCAAAATATGTAAAGGAGCTTGAAGGCACATCTACAGAGCTTTTGGATACCCGCAAAACCGCTCCAGGCTTGCGCGTGCTTGACAAGATGGCCGTTAAGGACGGTGGTGGAACAAACCACAGGATGGGCCTTTACGATATGGCAATGATCAAGGACAACCACATTAAGATGGCCGGCGGCATTACCAAGGCTGTTGAGCAGGTAAGGGGCAATATCCCTGCAACCATAAAAATTGAGGTGGAGACCACCAACCTTGATGAGGTGAGGGAGGCCATTGCTGCAGGTGCAGACATCATCATGTTGGACAACATGGACAACGCTACCATGACCGAGGCTGTAAAAATCATCAAGGCTTCCGGCAAGGCCATCAAGACAGAGGCTTCCGGTAACATGAGCATCCCACGTCTTGTAGAGGTTGCAGCAACTGGAGTGGACTACATCAGTGTAGGCGCACTTACCCATACCGTTAAGGGAATGGATATCAGTATGAACATTCAAGTAGAAAAGTAAGTATATGACAAGAGAGGAACTTGTACAGAAAATAACCGAACTTAAAAAAGAGAAGAATGCAATAGTGCTTGCCCACTACTATTCCAACCCTGATGTTCAGGATGTTGCAGATTTTTTGGGCGATTCGCTTGAACTTTCGCGCAAGGCCGGCACTGCAGACGCAGATATCATTGTATTTGCCGGTGTCCATTTTATGGCCGAGACCGCAGCCCTCATCTCCCCAAACAAAAAGGTCCTTGTACCCGCTTTGGGAGCTGGATGTACCCTCGCAGACGGAGTATGCGGCGAGAACCTTGCACAGTGGAAGGCTGCCAACCCCGACGGTATTGTAGTGAGCTACGTAAACACCACCGCAGAGGTGAAGAGCCACACAGATATTTGCTGCACAAGTGCAAATGCCCTTTCAATAGTGAAAGGCCTTCCTGAAGACAAGAAAGTTTTCTTTGTTCCCGACAGAAACCTTGGTTCATACATAATCTCCCAGACCGGCCGCAAGATGGAACTTTACGACGGATGCTGCAAGGTGCACGATCAGGTAACCACACAGATGGTACTTGACATGATGGCCAAATATCCTGAGGCTGATGTACTTATCCACCCGGAGAGCGTATGCTCGAGCGATCCTGTAATATTGGAGAACCCCAACTGTTACATGTACTCAACTTCAGGTATTCTCAAACATGCCGCAGAGAGTTCAAAGAAGCAGTTCATCATAGCTACAGAGATAGGTACCCTTCACAAACTCAGCAAGGATAACCCTGGCAAGGAGTTCATCCCTGTTTCAGAGAAGATAGTTTGCCAGTACATGAAACTTGCAACACTTGAGAAAGTGTATGAGGCATTGAGGGATGAGAAATTTGAAGTTAAGGTGCCTGAAGAGATTTCAGCAAGGGCTCTTGCTCCTATCACTGAAATGTTAAGCAAATAGTTTGACCAATATGCTTCCCGACAGGCAATTCTGTCGGGAAGAAAATTTTTATACAGATGAGAAAGATTGTTTTTTTAGACGCAGATACAATTGGAAGTGACATCTCCTTGGAGCCTATAGCTGCTCAGGGTGAGTTGGTTACATATCCTTTTACAAAACCTGAGGAGGTGTTTGAGAGAATCCAGGGTTTTGACGTTATCATTACAAATAAGGTTGTAATTGGCAAGGAGCAGATTGATGCATGCCCTACACTCAAACTTATTTGTGTGGCTGCAACCGGTACCAACAACGTGGATATCCCTTATGCAAACAGTAAGGGTATCCCTGTAAAAAATGCAATCGGATACTCTACCGAGAGCGTGGTGCAGGTAACTTTTGGAATGGTCCTTTCACTTGTTGGCCAGATGGCGTACTTTGATAACGCTGTAAAGAGCGGCAACTACTCAAAAGGTCCTTCATTTACAGATGTAAGCAAATGCTTCTGGGAACTTAAAGGGAAGAGATACGGCGTTGTGGGCCTTGGCAACATTGGCGGTAAAGTAGCACGCATTGCCCAGGCATTTGGAATGGATGTGGTTTACTACTCAACTTCAGGCAACCCTCACTCAGATGAGTTCCAGGCTGTTTCACTTGAGGAATTGATGAGCACCTGTGATGTAATTTCAGTTCACTGCCCGTTGAACGAGCGTACAAACAACCTTATCACATACGACAAACTGGCTTTGATGAAGAAAACCGCATACATCATCAACCTTGGACGTGGAGGCATCATCAATGAGGCAGACCTTGTTAAGGCTCTCAATGACGGTCTTATGGCAGGTGCCGGAGTGGATGTGTTCTCAAAAGAGCCCCTTCCGCTGGATTCACCTTACTTCAAGGTTGCTGTCCCTTCGAAAATCTTGCTTACACCGCATATAGGCTGGGCAAGTCAGGAGGCCCGCAAATGCCTGGTTGAGAAGATTGCTGAGAATATCAAGAATAATTAAGAAATCATGATATTAAGCAGAGGAGATAATTGCGTAGGGGGACGACGCAGTCTCCTCTGCCTTTTTATACTGCTCACGCAGGGTACGGCTCCCGGCCTTCCGTTATACACGGCCTCCGCCGGGCATCTGCAGATGCCTAAATTTGAAACCGTCGAATGAGGTCCCCCTACACAACCATCTCCTCTGCTACAAATACGATTTTTCTATCATTTGCATTATATTCTATGACATCTTTTATTCAAAAATTTTTTGCATCAGCAATTTTGTTTATATCTATTTCTGCATTTGCACAGGACAAACATACTGGCGGCTGGAATGATACAAAAGACGGTTTTTACAAGGATATCTTTATGGACAGCGGCATCCAGTTGTATGGCCGCAAGAATCTTATTGCAGCGGAGTTCCTGGGAGCTGAGTATGAGGTGTTTCTTCGCACAAAACTTTCCGGAACGAAGAATGATACCCTCATGCAGCACAGATGCTTTGCAGGGGGGGAGGGGGACCGCAACGGTACACTTCTTTATCCCGACGGAGCTCCACGATTCAGGATGCTTTATGTGAATGGAGGATTGGCCGGTTCCCACGGAAGATCTTTGGGTGAAGATGGAAGGGAGGCAATCAGGAAATATGTGGCAGCTGGTGGTTCATATCTTGGAACTTGTGCAGGTGCATTTGTAGCATCGTCGGGATACATAGATGCAGAAGACAATTATTCTCCAAACAAAAACTATCTTGGAATCTGGCCGGGCAGGGTAAGGGATACCTATCTTGCCGACAAGTGGCTGACAATGTATATGGATGAAGATTGTCCGCTGCTAAAGTATTATGATTTTGGAGGAGACCTTAAGGTGGAGAATATCTACCACTTGAATGGTCCGTATGCAGCTCTTGAGCCGCAGGATATGCCCCCTGCGGGCACGTTGCCTCTATTGAGGGTTGATTATGATACAATACCCCCTACAGGTCCAAGCATAGACAATCAGGTTACCTGCTGGGCGTACAAGGCAAATGAGACTGCCGGAACAGTGATTTCAATGGCATCACACCCTGAGGAGGTTACAGAAGGGGAGAGGCTCCATCTGATGGCTGCGTTTCTTCAGTATGCAATGGATAATACAGGTGCTCCAGTTGTGAAGGGGGAACTTGTTCCAGGACATGTGCGTGAAATGGACAAGGCAACAGAGGATGCCATGCCGGAATTCACCAGGATTGGCGACCGCCAGTACCATCACTTTACTGTGCAAGTGCCAAAACGTGCGAGGAAACTTGTTGTTTCCCTTGAGGGGGCTGATGGCTTTGACCTTTCATTGGCTGCTGCGCCTGGAGAGTTTGCATTCCTTAAAGATGCTTTTGTGAAAGACGAATCTGCCGGAAGCAGCAAAACCATTGTGTTGAAGAGACCACAGGCCGGCAAATGGTACATATCGGTGTTCTGTGAGACTGCTCCTGATGCTGAATTTGGTGAGAATGGAGTGGTTTATACAGGAAGAACAGATGTGTTGAATGGAGTGCCGTATAAAATTAAGGTAAAGATCGATTGATTTTGAAAATTTATAATAAAAGGATAAAGGGGCATGGATTCAATGTATAAATACGAATTTTTTATAAGTTACAGCAGAGCTGACTATTTGGATGAAAATAATAACATTATAAGTGATTCTCCGGTTGCCGTGCTAATCAAGGCACTGGATGATTCCGGAATTTCATATTGGATTGATGTTGAGGCAGTGAACAGTGCAGATGAATATATGGCTAAAATTTCACAAGCGATAAAGAAATCCAGATCTGTTCTATTTATTTCTTCTAATAAATCTAATGGTGCAGAGTCGTACTGGCCTATAAAAGAAGTTTTACATGCTTGCGAAAAAAAGAAAACGATTGTCCCCATAAAAATTGATGATACTGAATTTCACGAAAGTATAGACTTGGCACTGGCTGGATTAGATGTTGTTGAGTTCTATAAAAATGAGGCGATGTCTATTAATAAATTAATAAAATTAGCTAATAATAACAGTCCTGATTACGAAGATGTTTTCAAATTGTCATGGCAGTTAAGGCTTAAGAGGTTTTCTTTAATAGGACTTATAGGTTTGTTTTTGTGCTTTTTATTAGTGTCTGTATTTTTTGCTATAGGTTTTTGTGATGGCTATTTTTCAAATCATGAGGATATGTATCAGGAGATGAATAACGCATTTAGAGAGCGCAAAGTTGTAGCCTTGGATAATCATACTATTAAATATATAGGCGAGTCCATAAAGTTTACATATGATTTTGATACTGATAAATTTGATATTATTCTTCAAGAAGAAAGAAGTTTTTGGGAAAATGTTACAATAAAAAATATTTTAACATCAGCATCTATATCTTTTGCTTTTGATAGAATGTTAAATAAAATGAGGTTTACAAGTAATGGAAAATATAAAGCATATTACTTTGTTGTAGGAACAATAGGAATTCTCTGTGGATATACTTTAGGTGAACAGGTAGGAACAGATTATGCTATCTATAAAAATGAGAAATCTTTGGAGGAATATTTTAAAGTTGACTCAAACAAACAGTATATACTCAATAAGATAAAATCGGCATATCGTAATGAGACTCCTTAAGATTATATCTTTTTCGTTTGTATTTTGTGTAATAGCACAGACTGATGCCTTATCGCAGTCTGTAATCACTGACTCACTTAAAAAGTTTGTTTTAAGTGAGTCAGATAAGTTATATTGGAAAGAAATATATACAGATGACTTTATTCAGTATACTGGCTTTTTTAGTGAAGAGCCAAGTGATAAAAGTATAATATATACCAGGTTGATTAATGGTGCCAATGATACTATATATATAAATTCTCAATTTGGCAGATGGGGAAGGAGTGAGTGCTTATTACGTGACAATAATTCATATTTAATTCGAGGTGTCGATTTGCATTCAGATAGTAGCAGCTCTACAATTTTACGCAAGAAGTTTGATTACGAAAGTCAAAATTGGGAGATATGTAATATTTATAATGATGGAATATTTTATTCAGGAAGTGTTTACGATACGAAAAGGAACTTTTTTTATTCAATATCGGAAGAAAATAATTTTTCTGAAGATGCATTGATGACGAAAGTGTGTTTTTTTATATTAATGCTTGTTGTAGTCTATACAGTTATTCCATGGTGGATTTATGAAGAGTGTGAAATATGGACTACTATAAGGTCTGTTGCTGGTTTTCTTGTATCGTTGGGATTGTCTATTTTTCTAGATCTGTGTGTCGTAAAAGAGTTGTTCTTGCCGTTGTTATGTCTTGCTTTAACAGCTTTTGTATATCTGATTCCGTGGAATAATAAGATAATAAAGACTACAACTCAAGTTGTATGCGTAGGTGTTATAATTGTTTTCTTTGTATATAATCAGTTTTACAGAATAAGTGATTGTATTAAACTTTCTGATGGTTATGAGTTAAACATTTCATGGAAAAGGGGAACTTGTTTGATTAAAAGGGCATATATTAAAAAAATGTTGTCCGATATGATTCCGGTAAATGTATCATATTGTGATACTGAAGAATATACTTTGTATGTTTCCAAATATGAATTCTCTATGGGAAATTTGGATGTGGTTTCAAGTAATGCGTTATATTGGTTAACAGGTCTTTCTAAAAGGCCCATGTATGAATTGTCCTTTCGTGAGTCTCAAGTTATATTGGAGAATCTGAGTAATTTGACTGGATTAAATTTTGATATCTTGTCTTTCAATGAATGGCTCTCAATTGTAAAATTCAAAAAACATTCACCCAATAATCTTGAATTTTCCAAGGTTACAAAAGGAGATGTTTCAGAGGAAGGCTTAGTGAATATTTTAAGCAATATGCCAGAGTTTACCTCAAATTATTATAGCGCAGACTATAGCTTAAGTTTAGCTGCAGATACAATGTTCAGGTCTTATAATAGTATTATTGTTGCAGGCAGTGTTAAAAAATGTACTGATTCTACAAATATAAGTATTGTAAATAAATATTTTAGGAATGGACTTGCAGGATTCAGGTTTGTGTTCCGTCCAGATAAAATAGGAGCCAGAAAATATTGTATTAATGGCTTTATAAGATCTGATAGAATTTACCTCGGACTTCCAAAAAAGATAAGACTTGTTTCTGTTGATGGACATCGTATAGAGGATCTGGCAAGCTATGAATCATTTGAGGAGTTGTTGATAGAAAGCAGATTAAGGCCTCGCAAAATAGAGGCAATTGATTTGTCTAACAATAACACTTTTGTTTTTATTCAGCCTGAGGGGTTGGAATATTATGATTTTGAACCTTTATTTTCTTTTGTCCGTAGTGTTAAGTAATATTTCCTGTTAAATTATCGGGGAGGGGTGTACTTTGTCTCGAAGTGGAAGATACAAGTGAACAAAAAAGATGACTGCATAGTCATCTTTTAGGTATACCTGATCTTGCGGCCAATGCGAAGAACAGTGTTTTTGGTTATACCGTTGAGCTTGCAGAGCTTGTTTACGGAAACGCCTGTTCTGTATGCAATGCGGCCCAAGGTGTCACCTTTCTTAACTGTCCAGTAGCGGATCTTGTCTATCTCGGCCTTGTAGGCAAATGTGTTTGAGTTTACAACCAGAACCGGTTTGTGAACCTCGTGGGTTTCAAAGTTTACAATATCGTTTGGATTGATAGGGTTTCCAAGGTATCTGAACTCCAGGTGGAGGTGATATCCAGTGGAACGTCCGGTGTTTCCACCCATTCCTACCGCTTCTCCAGCCTTGATTCTCTGGTCATTTTTTACCATAATGCGGTTAAGGTGGGCGTATAGGGTTTCAAGTCCGTTGTCGTGTCTTACAACCACAAAGTAGCCGTAGCCGCGGTCTCTTCTGGTAATCCTCACTGTGCCGTCCCATGCACATTTTACGGTATCCCCCTTGTGTACTTTAAGGTCTATGCCGTAATGGAATTTCCATTTGCGGAACCCCCAGTTTGAAGTGACATGCTTTGGCGAAGGGGTGTGGTAACCGCTTACATCAATCTTTATGGTGTCTTTCATCCCTACAAGGGAGATTCCATAAGGGTTGATGCTGGTATTGCTCCATATCTCATATTCGTCGGGAAGATCCGAGAAATCCGAGAACTGTTGCTCTTCTGAAATTGGAATAATCTCCGGATTGGGGTCAAACAGGATGTTCTCAATTGTGAGCCCTGTAAGTTCCTGCCAAGTAGGGGCCTGGAACCTCCCATAATCTATCTCTGTAGCCTGTGGCTCCTTGCCAAGGGAGAGTATTTTACGGATACTTGCGCCCAGTTTGGTCTGAGCGCAAGCATCTGTGTAAAATCCAGCTGCAAGAAGCAGCGTAAGTATGGTTATTCTTTTAAGCGTCAATGTTTGCGTATTTGGCGTTTTGTTCAATGAATTCTCTTCTTGGTGGTACGTCATCACCCATAAGCATTGAGAAGATGCGGTCTGCCTCGGCTGCGTTCTCAATGGTTACCTGTCTGAGGATACGGCGTGAAGGGTCCATTGTAGTGTCCCATAACTGTTCTGCGTTCATCTCTCCAAGACCTTTGTATCGCTGGATGCTTATACCTTTTTCAGATCCACCTCCAAGCTCTGCTACAATGTTCTTGCGCTCCTCTTCTGTCCAGCAGTAAACTTCATTCTTGCCTTTCTTGACTCTGTAAAGAGGTGGAGTGGCACAATATACATACCCGTTTTTAATAAGGTCAACCATGTGGCGGAAGAAGAATGTAAGGATAAGGGTTGTAATGTGGCTTCCGTCCACATCGGCATCGGTCATGATGATCACTTTGTGGTAACGCAATTTGCTTAGATTAAGAGCTTTGCTGTCCTCTTCTGTTCCGATTGTAACACCAAGAGCTGTATATATGTTCCTGATCTCCTGACTCTCGAATATTCTGTGCTCCATAGCCTTTTCAACATTGAGGATTTTACCTCTCAATGGCAATATGGCCTGGAATCTCCTGTCACGGCCTGATTTTGCAGTACCTCCTGCTGAATCTCCCTCCACAAGGAATATCTCGCACTTTTCCGGATCTCTGTCTGAACAGTCCGCCAATTTTCCCGGAAGACCGGCTCCTGACATTACTGTTTTTCTTTGAACCAGTTCACGGGCTTTACGGGCTGCATGTCTGGCTGTGGCTGCAAG
>JAZRQU010000050.1:0-9523 GCA_045650045.1 Candidatus Egerieisoma sp.
ATGCAGGTTCCAGTTTTGGAGAAGATCACCATCAACCAGGGTATGGGTCAGGCAACTGCTGACAAAAAACTTATTGAGGTTGCACAGCAGGAGCTAACTCTTATCACAGGTCAGAAAGCAATGCTTACCTACTCTAAAAAGGATATCTCAAACTTCAAATTGCGTAAAGGTATGCCAATTGGTGTTAAAGTTACTTTGCGTGGTGCAAGAATGTATGAGTTCCTTGAGAGACTTATTGCTGTATCTCTTCCTCGAATCAGAGATTTCAAAGGTATCAACTCGAAATTGGATGGTAGAGGAAACTACACTCTAGGTGTTAAAGAGCAGATCATCTTGCCTGAGATTGACATTGACAAGATTACCAAAGTTCTTGGTATGGAGATTACCTTCACTACTTCTACTGAGAAAGACGAGGAGGCATTGGCACTTCTTCGCGAGTTTGGTTTGCCTTTTAAAAAATAGTACGAATAACTAAAGAGGAAAGATAATGGCAAAAGAATCAATGAAGGCACGCGAGGTAAAACGCGCTAAACTATGTGCCAAATATGCTGAGAAACGCAAACAGTTGAAAGAGGCTGGCGACTACGCTGCTCTTGACAAACTACCTAAAAACTCTAGCCCAGTTCGTTTGCACAACCGTTGTTCAATCACTGGCAGACCAAAAGGTTATATGCGTATCTTCGGTATCAGCCGTATTCAGTTCCGTGAAATGGCCAGCAAAGGACTTATCCCTGGCGTTCACAAAGCAAGCTGGTAATAAGAACATACAGGTAGGCATTGCATTCCAAAGTGCGATGCCACCTTCTGTTATATAAAATAAAAAAAGTATTAACATTGGATATCGGGCTCCTCCAGGAGTCGATTTCTAAAAAAACCATTTAAAAATGACTGATCCAATAGCAGACTTTTTGACAAGAATCCGTAATGCAGCGCTTGCTGGCCACAAGGTGGTTGAGATTCCTGCGTCAAAAATGAAAGTAGAGATGACCCGCGTTCTACATGAGAAGGGTTACATCCTAAGTTACAAAGTAGTTGAGGGTACTCCTTTCAACACTATCAAAATCGCTCTTAAATATCATCCTGAGAGCAAAAAATCAGCAATCAAAAAAATCATCCGTATCAGTAAACCTGGTTTGAGACAGTACGCTGGCGTAGCTACTATGCCTAGAGTATTGAACGGTTTGGGTATTGCAATTCTTTCAACTAACAAAGGTATCATTTCAGACAAAGAGGCTAGAAACCTTAATGTAGGTGGTGAGGTACTTTGCTATGTTTACTAATCTTTATTAATTAACACAATTTTTTACTATGTCAAGAATAGGAAAATTACCTGTAAGCCTTCCACAGGGTGTAACTGTTACCGTTGGTAGCGATAACGTGGTTAAGGTCAAAGGCCCGCTAGGCGAATTGTCGCAGAAAGTTGATGCTGACATCATAGTAGCTGTAGAGGGAGGCGTAGTGACTGTAGCTAGACCTACAAATCAGCCGCGCCATCGTTCATTGCATGGTTTGTACCGTGCTCTAATCAACAATATGGTTGTTGGAGTTTCAACCGGTTTCCAGACAAGACAGGAGCTTGTTGGTGTTGGTTTCCGTGTTGAGGTTAAAGGCCAGATCCTTGAGTTCAACCTTGGTTTCTCTCATGACATCCACTTCGAGTTGCCTGCTGAGATCAAAGGTGAGGCAGAGCCAGTTAAGAAGGGTGCTAACCCTATCCTAGTACTTAAGAGCTGCGACAAACAGCTATTGGGTATGGTTGCTGCTAAAATTCGCTCATTGCGCAAACCTGAGCCATACAAAGGTAAAGGTATTAAGTTTGTTGGTGAACAACTTCGTCGTAAAGCTGGTAAATCAGCTGGCGCTAAATAATAAGGAGAAGGTTTTATGGCTATTAATAAAATTGAAAGAAAGAAAAGAATACATTATCGCATTCGTAAAGTGGTTAATGGTACAGCTCAGAAACCAAGAATGTGTGTATTTAGAAGCAACTGCCAGATTTACGTGCAGTTGATCGATGATGTAAACGGCGTTACACTTGCTGCTGCTTCATCAAGAGATAAAGCAATCGCTGAGCAGGCAAACGGTAAGACCAAAACAGAGGTAGCTGCTTTGGTTGGAAAAGCTGCTGCAGAGCGCGCTCTTGCTAAAGGTATTACTGAGGTTGCATTTGACCGTGGAGGTAACCTTTATCATGGTAGAGTTAAAAGTTTGGCTGATGCCGCTCGCGAGGGTGGTCTTAAATTCTAAGAAACTATGGCAAATATGAATGTAAAAAAGGTAAAAACTACCGAGCTAGAGCTTAAAGATAGACTAGTTGCAGTTAGAAGAGTTACTAAAGTAACAAAAGGTGGTCGTCACTTCAGTTTTGCAGCAATAGTTGTTGTAGGTGATGAGAATGGAGTAGTAGGATATGGTTTGGGTAAAGCTAACGAGGTAACTACAGCTATCTCAAAAGGTATTGAGGATGCTAAAAAGAACCTTGTTAAAGTTCCAGTATACAAAGGTACTATTCCTCACGAGCAGACCGCTAAATTTGGTGGTGCAAGCGTATTCATGAAACCAGCTGCTGCCGGTACAGGAGTTAAAGCGGGTGGTGCGATGCGTGCAGTATTTGAGTCAGTAGGCGTTCACGACGTTTTGGCTAAATCTAAAGGTTCTTCAAACCCTCATAACCTTGTTAAAGCTACAGTTGCTGCTCTTGCAGAGTTGAGAGATGCTTACACTGTTGCTGGTTTGAGAGGTATCCACATGAACAAAGTATTTAATGGTTAAGGAGGTAATGATTATGGCAAAAGTTAAAGTTACTCAGGTTAAAAGTAAGAACGGAGCTTCACAGAAACAGATTGCTTGTTTGCAGTCTCTAGGACTCCGCCGTATCAGACACTCTGTAGAATTGGAGATGACTCCTGTTTATAAAGGAATGATCGAGAAAGTTCTACACCTTGTAAAAGTAGAAGAAATCAACTAATTAAGAGATTTAGCAATGAAATTACATACACTAAAACCTTCAGAGGGTTCTATTGGAAGAGAGAAAAGAATTGGTCGTGGTGAGGGTTCAGGTCACGGTGGAACATCAACTCGTGGTCACAAAGGTGCTCAGTCACGTTCAGGTTACTCTCGTAAACTTGGTTTTGAGGGTGGTCAGATGCCTATTCAGAGACGTCTGCCTAAATTTGGATTCAACAATCCTAACAAAGTAGAGTACAAAGCTGTGAATCTTGCAACATTGCAGGCTTTGAGCGAGAAGACCGGTCTTTCAGCAATCACTGTTGACACTATGATTGAGAACGGTCTTGTAGCTAGAAAAGATTTGGTTAAAGTATTGGGTAACGGTGAGCTGACTGTTAAGTTGGATGTAACCGCTCATGCTTTCTCAAAATCTGCAGTAGCTAAGATTGAGGCAGCTCAGGGTTCTACAACGCTAATCTAAAAAACCAATGAAAAGATTAATTGAAACTATTAAGAATATTTTCAAGATTGAAGAGTTGCGCAGCAGAATAGTTTACACTATCATGCTACTCTTGGTCTATAGGTTGGGAAGCTTTGTTGTTGTCCCAGGTATAGATCCTACGCAGCTTGCAAATCTGGAGGCACAGACCGCTGACGGCCTTATGGGCTTGTTGGATATGTTCTCAGGTGGTGCATTCGGAAATGCTTCGATCTTTGCTCTAGGTGTAATGCCTTACATCTCGGCATCTATCGTAATTCAGCTCTTGGGAATTATGATTCCATACTTCCAGAGATTGCAGCGCGAAGGCGAGAGCGGTCGCAGGAAGATGAATCAGTGGACACGTTATCTGACAATCGTGATTTTGGCTTTGCAGGGTCCAGCTTACCTTACAAACTTGCACACACAGTTGCCGGAGACAGCATTTTTGATTAAAGGATTTTCTTTTAACCTATTTGCAACTATAGTTCTTATTGGTGGTACTATGTTCATCATGTGGCTTGGTGAGAGAATTACCGACCGCGGCTTAGGAAATGGTATTTCTCTAATCATCATGGTGGGTATCATTGCAAGACTTCCTTATGCTCTTACAGCTGAGATCGGTACAAGACTCAGCCAGACTACAGGTGGTTTGCTAATGCTTATCGTTGAGATTCTTATCCTGTTCTTTGTATTTGTTGCAACTATTGCACTTGTTCAGGGAACCAGAAGAATTCCGGTACAGTATGCAAAAAGAATTGTAGGCAACAAACAGTATGGTGGAGTACGTCAGTACATTCCTTTGAAAGTTAATGCGGCAGGAGTTATGCCTATTATCTTTGCTCAGGCTTTGATGCTATTCCCAATTATGCTCTCAAGCTTTGATGCTACCCGTGGATTAGCCGCCACTCTAGGTAACTACACAGGCTTCTGGTATAACTTCATATTCGGTTTGTTGGTTGTTGCGTTTACTTACTTCTACACCGCAGTAACTGTAAACCCAACAATGATGGCAGAGGAGATGAAGAAAAACGGCGGTTTTATCCCTGGTGTAAAACCTGGTAGAAAAACTGCTGAGTATCTGGATGCAGTTATGTCACGCATTACATTGCCTGGATCAATCTTCTTGGCTTTGGTTGCAATCATGCCTGTATTTGCTATGAAACTTGGTATCAACAACCAGTTCGCACAGTTCTACGGTGGAACAAGCTTGTTGATTCTTGTAGGAGTAGTTCTTGATACTCTACAACAGATAGAGAGTTATCTGTTAATGCGCCACTACGACGGTTTAATGAAGACAGGACGTCTTAAAGGCCGTTCGGGAATGTAATTTTTTGATAGTTCTTTTGAAATGATAAGACTGAAAAGCGACGAGGAGATTGAAATCCTTAGAGAAAATGCCATTCTTGTTTCAAAGACTTTGGCTGAGGTTGGAAAGGCAATAGCACCAGGAGTAAAGACAATAGCTCTTGACAAGTTGGCTGAGACCTTCATCAGAGACAATGGAGCAATCCCGGGTTTTCTTGGGTACGGCGGATTCCCTTATACACTGTGTGTCTCAGTAAATGATTTTGTAGTCCATGGATTTCCAAGTGACTATGAACTTAAGGAAGGAGATATAGTTTCAGTGGACTGTGGAACCATCTACAAGGGATTTTATGGAGACTCGGCCTACACATTCCCTGTTGGAGAAATAAGCGCCGAAGCTGCAAATCTTTTAAAAGTTACAAAAGAATCCCTATATTTGGGGGCTGAAAAGGCAATAGCCGGTAACAGACTGGGAGACATAGGCAGTACGGTACAACAATATGCCGAAAAGCATGGTTTTTCAGTAGTAAGGGAGATGGTCGGACATGGTATTGGAAAGAATATGCATGAATCACCGGAAGTTCCCAACTACGGAAAAGCCGGCAACGGCAAAAAATTGCAGGAAGGTATGGTTCTTTGCGTTGAACCTATGATCAACGCAGGCAAGAAAGATATCTATCTTCACAGGAATGGCTGGGAGGTCAGCACTGTAGATAAGAAACTGTCGGCTCATTTTGAGTTCATGGTTGCAGTGAAGGCTGGAAAAGCTGATGTCTTGACAACATTTGATTATATCGAAAATAAAATTTAATAACGTTAATTTGTAAGGAAAACAATATGGCAAAACAATCTGCTATAGAAAAGGATGGAACAATTGTTGAAGCGTTGTCCAACGCAATGTTCAGAGTAGAATTGGACAATGGACACGTAATTATCGCACATATATCGGGAAAGATGAGAATGCACTACATCAGAATCTTGCCTGGCGATAAAGTAAGAGTTGAAATGTCCCCTTACGATTTGACAAAGGGAAGGATTTCTTTCAGATACAAATAAAAAATACAATACAATGAAAGTAAAAGCATCCATTAAAAAGCGTAGTGAAGACTGCAAGATCGTAAAACGCAAAGGTCGTTTGTATGTAATTTGCAAAAAGAACCCTAAGTTCAAAATGCGCCAAGGATAATTCCAATTGTAAACAATAAAGAATAAAATAAATAATTATGGCACGTATAGCCGGAGTAGATTTACCAAAAAACAAACGTGGAGAGATAGGTTTGACCTATATCTTTGGAATTGGTCACAGTTCTGCCAAAAAAATCCTTAGTAAGAACGGTATTGATTTCAATATTAAGGTGCAAGATTGGACAGACGACCAAATCGCTGCAATTCGCGCAACAATTGCAGAAGAGTATAAAATTGAGGGCGAGCTTCGTTCTGCTATTCAATTGAACATCAAACGTCTAATGGATATCGGATGTTACAGGGGTATCCGTCACAGACTTGGTCTTCCTGTAAGAGGTCAGAGCACTAAGAACAATGCTCGTACCAGAAAGGGTAGAAAGAAAACAGTAGCAAACAAGAAGAAAGCAACTAAATAATAGAACCTAAGAATATGGCAAAGAAAACAGTATCTAGTAAGAAGAGAGTTGTTAAGGTTGACGCTTATGGCGAGGCTCATATTTCTTCAACATTTAACAACGTTATTGTGACTCTAACTAATAGCTTGGGTCAGGTTATCAGTTGGTCGTCTGCTGGTAAGATGGGTTTCAGAGGTTCTAAAAAGAACACTCCGTATGCAGCTCAGGTTGCAGCAGCAGATTGTGCTAAAGTAGCTTTCGATTTGGGATTGCGTAAAGTTAAGGCTTATGTAAAAGGTCCTGGTGCTGGTCGTGAGTCTGCTATCCGTACTATCCACGGTGCAGGTATTGAGGTAACTGAGATTATTGACGTTACTCCACTTCCACACAACGGTTGTAGACCAAAAGGTCGCCGTAGAGTTTAATTCCTAACATTTAAATTAGATTTAATATGGCAAGATATACTGGGCCTTCTACAAAAATTGCCCGCAAATTTGGAGAGCCAATCTTTGGTCCTGATAGAAGTTTTGAGAAGAAAAATTACCCTCCAGGACAGCACGGTTTGGCTAAGAAGAGAAAAAAATCTTCTGAGTACGGAATCCAGCTAAAAGAGAAACAGAAAGTAAAATATACTTACGGTTTGTTGGAGAGACAGTTCCGTAATCTATATGAGAAAGCAGCTAAGATGAAAGGTAAAACTGGTGAGAACCTTATCATCTTGTTGGAGTCTCGTTTGGACAACTTGGTTTACAGATTGGGTATTGCTCCTACCCGTGCAGCTGCAAGACAGTTGGTTTCACACTGTCACATTGTGTTGAACGGTGAGACTATGAATATCCCATCAACTCTAGTAAAACCAGGTGACGTTATCGGCGTTAGAGAGAGATCTAAGAGCTTGGAGGTTGTTCAGAACAGCTTGGCTGGTGCTGCAAACAAATATTCTTGGTTGGAGTGGGATTCAGCTTCTATGTCAGGTAAATTCTTGAATACTCCTGAGAGAACTGAGGTTCCTGAGACCATTAACGAGCAGCTTATCGTTGAGTTGTACTCTAAGTAATAGCTTGCTTATAGCGTAACACTAATAAAAATTAAAGAAAATGGCAATTTTAGCATTTCAAAAACCGGATAAAGTAATAATGCTCGACTCAACCGAGACCTTTGGTAAATTTGAGTTCAGACCACTGGAGCCTGGATATGGTATTACAATAGGTAACGCGTTGCGTAGAATATTGTTATCTTCACTTGAGGGTTTTGCTATCACTTCAATTAAGATCCACGGAGTAGACCACGAGTTTGCAACAATCCCTGGAGTAATTGAGAGTGTTATCGACATCGTCCTTAACTTGAAACAGGTTCGTTTCAAAAGAATGATTGAGGGCGAAGATAGCGAAGTGATAACTGTAACTGTTAGTGGTAAGCAAGATTTTACTGCTGAGGATATTTCTAAGCATCTATCTTCATTTAAAGTCCTAAACCCTGAGCTGCACATCTGCTCTATGGAGCCTTCTGTGAAGCTTTCTATAGATATGAGAATCGGCAAGGGTAGAGGATTTGTTCCAGCAGACGAGAATAAAGTTGAGGGTGCACCTTTCGGAACTATTCCAGTTGACTCTATCTACACTCCTATCAAGAACGTAATGTTCAACGTTGAGAACTGGCGTGTAGAGCAGAAGACAGACTATGAGAAATTGAATTTGGAGATTACAACAGACGGTTCAATCCATCCAAAAGATGCATTGAAAGAGGCTGCAAAAATCCTTATTCACCACTTCATGCTGTTCTCAGATGAGAAGATCAGCTTGGAGGCAGCTCCAGAGGTTGTAAGCAATGAGCTTGACGAGGAGTCATTGCGCATGCGTCACCTTCTTCTAACTAAATTGTCAGACATGGAGCTTTCGGTAAGAGCATTGAACTGCTTGAAGGCAGCTGAGATTGAGACTTTCGCAGACTTGGTTTCACACCAGAGATCAGAGCTTATGAAGTTCAGAAACTTTGGTAAGAAATCTCTAACCGAAATTGATATGTTGATTGATAGACTTAAATTATCATTCGGCATGGACGTTACCAAGTATAATATTGAAAAAAAGTAATATAAAATGAGACACAATAAGGCAATCAACCATTTGGGTAGAAAAAGTGGCCATCGTAAAGCTATGCTTGCAAATATGGCATCGTCTCTATTGCTACACAAACGCATTGAGACTACTGTTGCTAAAGCTAAAGCTTTGCGTATGTACGTTGAGCCGCTTATCACCAAGTCTAAAGATGACAGCACTCACTCTAGACGTACAGTATTCAGCTACTTGAAACAGAAAGAGGCTGTTACTGAGCTTTTCAGAGTAATTGCTCCTAAAGTTGCAGAGCGTCCAGGCGGATACACCAGAATTCTTAAAACTGGTTTCCGTGTAGGTGATGCTGCAGATATGGCAATTATCGAGTTGGTAGACTTCAATGAGGCAGCTCTAGCTTCAGCTCCTAAGAAAGAGGCTAAAAAAGCTACTACTCGTAGAAGCCGTGCTAAAAAAGCTGCTGCAGTTGAGACTCCAGCTGCTGAGGAGAAAGCTGAGTAATTTTATCACTCACATAAATGAAAGAGAGATACCTGAGGTGTCTCTCTTTTATATTGTAATAAAACCATACATAAAAAATAACAAAATGAAAGCGTACGAATATTATACACAAGGAGTGTGTTCCCGACAGATTCATGTAGAGATTGATGATCAAGGAAGAATTTCCGAGGCATATTTCGTGGGAGGGTGCCATGGAAACACTCAGGGAGTGTGTTCTTTGGTAAAAGGAATGAAATTGGAAGATGTAATTTCCAGGTTGAAAGGGATTACTTGTGGTAATAAAACTACCTCTTGTCCAGATCAGCTGGCGTTGATGTTGGAGAAGATATTGGAAAGTGCTTAAAATTTATAACTATTTTTTAGGAATACAACTATCAGAATATTAATTATATAGCTTTTAACTCTGGATAAAATTCAAAAAATATTCCTAAAAAAGTTTGGATTTGAAGAAATAATGTCTACCTTTGCAGCCCGCAAATGAGAGAGGCGTAGGGGACAAGTTCTTCGAAATTTTGGAACGAAAAATTTTTTCAAAAAAGTTGCGAAAAAATTTGGAGATAACGAAAAAGTCCGTATCTTTGCGGTCCCAAAACGGAAGGGCAGTCAGCCCGGAAGGAAGAAAGGGAAAAAGTTCATTG
>JAZRQU010000051.1:0-1282 GCA_045650045.1 Candidatus Egerieisoma sp.
CGTAGGAGTCTGGGCCGTATCTCAGTCCCAATGTGGCCGTTCATCCTCTCAGACCGGCTACTGATCGTCGCCTTGGTGAGCCGTTACCTCACCAACTAGCTAATCAGACGCGAGACCATCTTTCAGCACATAAAGCTTTGATACACAGATCATGCGGTCCGTGTATGTTATGCGGTATTAGCAGTCGTTTCCAACTGTTGTCCCCCACTGAAAGGCAGGTTCCTCACGCGTTACTCACCCGTTTGCCACTAAGCTAAAACTTCAGACCCCGAAGGATCATCCATAGTAGCCCCGTTCGACTTGCATGTGTTAGGCACGCCGCCAGCGTTCGTCCTGAGCCAGGATCAAACTCTCAAAAAATTGTATCTAAAGCTCCGAAGAGCCTCAAATCAAAGTTTTGAATAAATTTGTACTAGCAAATATTACTCAAGAATTTTCGTTGGCTGTTTTGTTCGTCTTATACACGAAAACTTAAACAATTCCATTAAATTGTCCAAGGTGTTTAGTTTGTCTTGCATTATTCAATTTACAAGGTACAGTTCGCTTCGCGCTCTCGCGGTCAGCTTTGCTATGATAGCACACTCAACTTCATTTGTCAAGAACTTTTTTCAAGTTTTTTCAAATTTCTTTTGAGTTCGCATTTTTTTGCTGCCCTCGCGGACAGCTTCAGTATATTATCATACCCTTTCCCTTTTGTCAAGGGGTTTTTTACAAAAAATCAATTTATTTTTGGTTATATTGATCCTTCGGCTTCAATGTTAGATCTCTGTACCTCCAATTCTTCAATCTGCGCCGGAAAACGCCCCTTTCTGCCGGAAATGGGCGCAGATAAGTTACTCCCAGACACTTCAGCGAAGCCAGATGCAACATCAGAATCGCCACGCCAGCCAATATTCCCCAAATCCCCATAAATGTTGCCGCGATTCCCAGCCCAAAGCGCCACACTCTTATGGCTTCCGCCATATCCCGGTTGGGCAGCACAAATCCTCCCACTCCTGCAATACTCACCACAATCAGCACCACCGGAGAAATCAGCCCCGCTTCTACTGCCGCCGTTCCTACAACAATACCACCAATGGTGGAAACCGATTGCCCGATTGCCTGAGGCAGATGAATTCCAGACTCCTGCAGCAGCTCATAGGCAATCAGCAGTCCCAGCACCTCTGCCCCTGTTGCGAAGGGCACATCCTTTTTGCTGTTCAAAATAATGTTGAGCAGTTTCTCCGGCACCAGATACTGATGAAAGGTGATCAGGGCAACATATACAGACGGAAGCAGCAGA
>JAZRQU010000052.1:0-13571 GCA_045650045.1 Candidatus Egerieisoma sp.
TATCACATTTCAAATCCGCTAATGAGGTACAGCCGCTAACGCTCAGACTTGTCAGTTGATTATCATAACACCCCAAAACCTTTAATGAGGTACAGCCTCTAACGCTCAGACTTGTCAGTTGGTTATTTTCACACCACAAATCCGCTAATGAGGTACAGCCGCTGACATCCAAACTTGTCAGTTGATTATAATCACATTCCAAATCCGCTAATGAGGTACACCCGCTGACACCCAAACTTGTCAGTTGATTATTATCACAATCCAACTCCGCTAATGAGGTACAGCCGCTGACATCCAAACTTGTCAGTTGATTATAATAACATTTCAACTCCGCTAATGAGGTACACTCGCTAACGCTCAAACTTGTCAGTTGATTATTATAACACCACAACTTCTCTAATGAGGTACAGCCGCTGACATCCAAACTCGTCAGTTGATTATTATAACACCACAACTCCTCTAATGAGGCACAGCCGCTGACATCCAAACTTGTCAGTTGATTTTTATTACAACTCAAATACGCTAATGAGGTACAGCCGCTAACATCCAAACTCGTCAATTGATTATTATAACATGTCAAATCCGCTAATGAGGCACAGCCGCTGACATCCAAACTTGTCAGTTGATTTTTACCACAATCCAAATCCGCTAATGAGGTACACCCGCTGACATCCAGGCTTGTCAATTGGTTATTTTCACACCACAAATCCGCTAATGAGGTACACCCGCTGACATCCAAACTTGTCAGTTGATTATCATAACACAACAAATCCTCTAATGAGGTACACTCGCTAACGCTCAAACTTGTCAGTTGATTATTATAACACCACAACTCCTCTAATGAGGCACAGCCGCTGACATCCAAACTTGTCAGTTGATTATTATAACACCTCAAATACGCTAATGAGGTACAGCCGCTAACATCCAAACTTGTCAGTTGATTATTATCACATTCCAAATATGCTAATGACGTACAGCCAGCAAGCAAAGCATCTCCTTTCAAATTATTGTTAGGAAGTCTGAGATAAAAGGTACTATCTGTAAAACTAATTCCATACCATGTACCTATAGGCTCTTCCGAACACCAGTTGTCATTTCTTGCCCAATTATCTCCATCAGTAGACTTGTAAAAAGCAATAAGAATTTCCCTCAAATCACTTTCTATAATCTCCTCATGAGATGCATTACTGATTACTGCTCCACTATTGGAGTATATATCAGCGTTAATCGTTTGCTTTACTTCATCTATAATAGTTGTATTCTTATCTACAGGCACCTCTATTTTTCCTTCTGCCACTCGCATAACCTCAAAAGATTCTTTTGCCGGAGCTGAAGAATTATCTGAACTCTGTTTACTATCTGTACTTGATTTGGTTACAACTACCGGTACGGGAATAGGTGTAGGTACCAAACTCTTTTTATCTGGCAGCGTGTCATAAACCGCAAAAACAACATTTTTTACTCCACCATCGGCTTTCTTTACCTCCTTCTTCTCAATTTTATACGGAGAACGGTAGATTTCCTTTTTAAGATTTACATCCAATGCTACTATATCTTTTACTCCACTCTTATCAAAAGGATTTAAATGCAATTTACCAGTTATGTTAATTCCTGTTTCAGCAGCATAAGAAAGGACAGGTGCTATTTTATCCTTTTTATCTACCAAATTTACTTCAGCGCCATATGTCATACCATGCGACAGAAAAGGTTTTACATCCAATACTGGGCCTATCAATGAATACAAAAAGACAGTAACTCTTGGATAAATACTTAAACTGTTCTTTAAAGATACTTCACCAGCTAAAGTTGGTGCAACAGGTTCTGCAGAAATAGAAAAATCATTAAAACTTTTGCAAGATTTTGCACTTTGAATATATTCTATACCTGATTTTCCATTTAAATTACATTTTGCCCCTACACTTGCTTCACATTTACCACCAATGGAAGCACTTAATTCTCCATAAAGATCTGTTTCGCAATCAACATAAATAGGTACTCCTGAAACTATGAATTTAAGTAAAACTGGTTTAAAAAAATTATCTACCAATTTTTTGTCTTTACTCCATTCATATTCTTTTTCTGCAGAGACTCCTACATTAACACCAACCTCTACATCCCCCTCTAACCATGCTTTAAACTCCACTAGATTATTTGAAAATTTTGAAACAAGATCTAAGGTATTATCAAAATTAAACTGCATTGTCAAATCCAAGCTCGATGATATCTTACTTCCTGCTCCAAGAGAAATTGGACACCCTTCTTTATTTGGATCATCTGTAAAAAATGTTTGAAAACTTCTGGATAAATCTACTTCTGCAGTTATTAATCTCGTTTGTATTTCGCCTTTAGTTTCTAAGGTAGAATCATTACCCCTAAAAATCATTTCCACAGGCGTAAAAACTGGGACACCAGCTTTTGTTGATGGTTCGTTACTCGTACTTAAAGCAAATATTCCCTTTTCAAAAATATCACCCATTGTAGCATATTCTGTAGTGAACCTGTAATTACCTGATTTAAGATTCTCAACTGATTTGATTCTACGAATTACTCCAAGTGTATCAAGATCCACAACTATCACATTTCCAATTTTGGGAACTAACGTAGTATCACTTATATACATTTCTACCGCACCACTTAATGTATCATAGGCGGTGCAGGTACTATTTTGCTCTGTAAGTTGAAGATAGTCCTTAGAAATAACAAATTCTTCCGTTACAGGAGGGGGATTTTCCTCTTTCTCGTGGGGAGTAGGATTTTCAGATTTCTCACATGAACATATAAGCGCTATAAGAGCCAAGAGTAAATAAAGCCTTTTCATAAACTTTAAACTATAAGTGATGAATAATGTTAATCTATAACTTACAGAGGATAAAGACCAATAAAAAAAGCGCAGACCTCTGTCATACGCCTCTTGGCTCACCACAAGCCTATACATACGATAACACAGTCTGCGCTAGGCGCACACTGCTCAACGTACGTATCTAAGCTCGATTCTTCCGAGGTGGTGATTCAGAGGCGTTTGAGCTTTTATGAATATAAGTGCTGCATCAAATAATCAGCACATTACAAATATATAGAAAATATTTTAATGGAATAAATAAATCTATTCTATGTTAAAAAGAGAAAAACTTGCACTACATAATGCCAGTTTTTCTCTTTTTAACATTTCCTTTTTCTAAAATTCTACTTTATCAGATCCAGAACCTTGTGCAACTGTTCATCGTTGCGGACAATTGACTCAATGCGGCCTGGGGTGAAGTAGAATTTATATACGATTTCTTCTTCAAGAAGAGGCTTGAATTCTGCTTTTTTCACCCTCAACATCTCTTCTTTTGAGATGGTGAGCTTTTTCTCAAGGGCATCAAATTCAGCCTTGTAAAGTTCATACAGGTCTTCTGCCTTTGCAGATTTGAGCATCTGGTCCAATTGGGCGAGGGCACTGCTGCGGCTGTCAAAATCCTTGGCTGCTGCAAATTTTACAAACTCCTCATACTCTGCATCTGTAAGGGTAAACTCCGCAGGTGATGCTATGGTTTTGTGTTTCTTGTAATATTCAATTGCGTACTCTCCAAAAATGTCGTTTGCCACCAATGAGAAAGCCGGACGGCTGTAGCTCTGTGCCTTTACAACTGTATCCGGGGTAATTCCGCCACCGTCGTATACGGTTCTTCCCTTAAGGGTTTTGAAAGCCTTTTTAAGGGAATCCGGAACGAATCCTACGCTGCCGTCTTCATTTCTGTGCGAGTAGTCTATCGCCTGTACGCATCTGCCGCTTGGGGTATAGTATTTTGCGGTGGTGAATTTCAGACTGCCGTTGTACCCTACAGATCTGAATCCCTGTACAAGACCTTTTCCGTATGTTCTTGTTCCGGCAATCATGCCTCTGTCCAAGTCCTGGATTGCACCGGCTACAATTTCTGATGCTGATGCTGATGAGGAGTTTACTAGTACAGTTATGGGGATTAAGGTATCCAACGGTTCTGTCTGGGTTTTCATTGAGAATTCAGACTCTTTGGTGCGGCCTTTGGCTGTTACAACTGTGGTTCCTTTAGGGAGGAACAGTGAAAGGATCTTCACCGCCTCATCAACTATTCCACCGCCGTTGCCCCTAAGGTCTATTACAAGGTGTTTTGCCCCTTTTTCCTTAAGGTCTGTGAAGGCTCTGCGAAAATCCCTGCTGCCGCCGTCGGTGAAGGCCTCATATCTGATGTAGCCTATTGAATCACGGAGGATTCCGCTGAAGGATACGTCGGGAATATGAATCCTTTCTCTGGTTACCACTATCTCTTTAACCTCACCGGTGCGGCCTTTCTTTACAAGGAATTTTACCTGGGTGCCCGGTTCTCCTTTCATTCTGCGGCTGCACTCATCTGCAGTGAGGGGCTTTACATCCACATCATCTATTTTAAGGATGAAGTCTCCCGGCTCAAGACCGTATTTTACTGCAGGCGAGCCAAGGTATGGCTGGGAAATGAGCACCCCAAGGGAGTCTATTTTTCTGATCATTGAGCCTATGCCGCCATATGAAGCCGAGCGGAGAAGTTCAAGATCTTCTTCGTTCTCTTCCGGAATGTATGTGGTATAAGGATCCAGAGAATTGAGCATTGCTTCAATTCCGGTATTTGTAAGTTTCTCTATATCTACGGAGTCTACGAACCCTACACTGAGCTCTCTGAGAATATTATACTGAACCTCAAGGGCTTTGCCAGCCTTGAACTGTGCCGATTGTGCCTGCAGGGTGGTATATGATGACAGAGCAACCGCTGCCAGTATTACAAAATTTCTAAAAATCTTCATATTATTTTCTCCTTTTGCAAAAACAAAAATATACATTTTAGTACCTTTGGCAAAAAAACAGCATACCAATTATGGAGATTATTTTTGCTACCGGCAACCAGCACAAGATGGTTGAAGCCCAAAAGGCACTTGGAGATTCTTTTACACTAATTATGCCAAAAGAGCTGGGGCTTACAGAAGATATTCCCGAAGATGGGGATACTCTTGTGGCCAATGCCATCCAAAAGGCTGAGTATCTGTGGAATAAGTTTGGTAAAAATTGTTTTGCAGATGATACCGGGCTTGAGGTTGACGCCCTTGGTGGAGAGCCGGGAGTACGCACTGCCAGATATGCGGGAGAGGATAAAGGGACTGAGGCAAACATGACCAAACTGCTTGCGGAGCTTGAGAAGGTTGAGCAGGCACAAGGAGCCGTTCCCCGCACAGCAAGGTTCAAGACTGTGGTAGCCCTTATTATAGACGGCCAGGTGAAGACCTTTGAAGGAGTTCTTGAGGGAGAGATTGCCCGCTCTCGCAGCGGCAACGAAGGATTCGGCTATGACCCGGTGTTCATCCCTCAGGGATACAACTGCACTTTGGCAGAGATTTCATTGGACGAGAAGAATGCCATTTCACATAGAGGCAAGGCCCTGAGGGCTTTAGCGGAGTATCTGAATGATTGAGAAGAGCCAGATAATTGTCCTGCATACCATAAAGCATGGTGAGAACGGAATTGTAGTGCAGTGTTATTCCAACACCGCCGGGAGGTGCGCACTCTATTTCAGAGGATCATCAAAGGGAAAGAACAACGCTTCTTTATTGCATAAACTCAACATATTGGATGTGGTTACCTACAGGAATACTTCACAGAGTATGCCCACCATTCGGGAGATCTCTGCCCCCTACAGGCTCACATCAATACGGGGAGACATCTACAAGAGCACCATTGCCATTTTCATAAGCGAACTGCTGGGCAAGACAGTGAGGGAAGAGGAGGCCAATCCTGTACTGTACAGCTTCCTGAGCTCATCCATACAGATTATGGAGCACACTCAGGAGGGTGTTGCCAATTTCCATATACACTTCATAACCCACCTGTGCAAGATGCTGGGATTTATGCCAACAAACAACTACAGCAGTTCCACCCCCATATTTGATATGGCAACAGCCAAATTCACCGTTGTCCCGTTTGCTGCCCCGGCATACGGCACACAGCTGATGGGAGAAAACGAATCCAAACTGCTCCATACCCTTATGGTAACCCCTTCAACCAATCTGGAGAGGCTCATTTGCGGCGGCCAGGAACTGAAATTAAGTGGAGAAACCAGGCTCGCATACACAAAAAGGATGATTGAGTACATTTCCCACCACATTGGGAACAATATTGAGATAAAATCGTTGGATATATTGCACCAGATTTTCTCATAACCTGAAACACGAATGAAACTTTTGAATTCCATATTCCTCAAGTATTCACATAACCTGCTCAAAGAGATTGAACAAAGCAGGCATAACCCCATGCTCTACCAGCACAAGTGGTTCAACTATCTTATATCCAACGGAGCTGAGAGCCTCTTTGGCCGCGAGCACAACTTTTCACAGATAAAGACCATACAGGATTTCCAGAAAAGGGTGCCAATAAGGGACTATAACGCACTCGCCCCATACATAAACCGCCTTCTGCATGGAGAAGACTACATTCTGTGGAACGGCAAGGTAAAAAGCTTTGCCAAATCCAGCGGCACCAGCTCGGACAAGAGCAAATTCATACCGGTATCCCACCAGTCCCTCCAAGTTACCCATTACGGAGGATTCAAAAGGATGCTGGCCAGCTACATACACAACAACCCGGGGAGCAATATCTTCAACGGCAAAGCACTGACTCTTGGGGGTAGCGTTACTCCCGACAGATCTGGCAAAATCTACACTGGAGACCTCTCTGCCCTGCTGCTCAAGAACTCTCCCGCCATTATAGAACTCATCCGCACTCCCAGCCGCAAGACAGCCCTCATAAGCAACTTTGAGGAAAAACTTGAGGCAATCTGCAGGGAGAGTGCAGGAAAGAATGTAACCAATTTCTCAGGTGTTCCCAGCTGGAACCTCATGCTGCTGAACAAGATTCTTGAACACACCGGCAAAAGCAACATCCTGCAGATCTGGCCCAACATGGAACTTTTCATGCACGGAGGTACCGGATTTGAGCCCTACAGGCCGCTGTTCAACAAGCTTATCCCTTCGGATTCAATGCACTATCTTGAGAACTACAACGCTTCTGAGGGATATTTTGCATTCCAGGATTGCGAGGCAGACAACGGTATGCTCCTCACCGTAAACAACGGTATATTCTACGAGTTTATACCAATGGATATGCTGGATGATGTATTGCAGGGGAAAGCATGGGAAATCCCTACCCTTGCAGAGGTAAAGCCCGGTGTAAACTATGCCATTGTAATCTCTACCATTGGAGGTTTGTGGAGATACCTCATTGGAGACTGCGTACAGTTCACTTCGGTATTCCCGCACAAGATTACCATAACCGGCAGGACACAGCTGTGCATCAACGCTTTTGGAGAAGAACTTATGATCTCCAATGCCGAACAGGCACTTGCCATGGCCTGCGCCGAGTGCAACTGCACCGTTGCAGAGTTTACCGTGGCTCCCGTATTCATGAAACTGGAAGACAACTCCCAGACATCCAAGGGATTCCACCGTTGGGCAATTGAGTTTGAAACCCCTCCGCAAGATACATACGAATTTGCCGCCATTCTCGACAGATGCCTTACTCAGGTAAACTCGGATTATGAGGCAAAAAGAGCATCGGATGCCACAATGAAACAGCTTGAGCTAATCACATTGGAGAAGGGTACGTTCCTGCAATGGATGCGCCAGAAAGGAAAAGTAGGCGGACAGAACAAAGTTCCCCGCCTACATAAAGATTGTGAGTTTATAAACCAGCTCTCTTTACTGCAGATATGAGTTCACCATATCTGCATATTTTTTTGAAAGCTCACTCTGATTGTTCTTCTCAAATATATCAGCTACCATATAGATGTAGTACAAGTTGCGCTGCAAATCCTCCGAAGAGAGATAATTGCCCATATACTCTGTACCGAACAGCGCTATAGCCTCCTCGCACTCAAGCACAAACTCATCTGCCAGTTTCTCAGCCTTTTCAACCTCGCCTATTGCCGCATAGATACTGATGGCATCCATCACGGTACGCTCGGTAAGTGAAGAAATTACAGATGTATTGAGAGGGAATGAAGAGACAGGCATCACAGTCTGCATCTTGTCAAGAACCTCAACGGCCTTCTCAGTCTCACCTTTGGCAACCAGCCATTTGGCACAATTTGTCATAATCTCCCTTGGAGAGCACAAATTATTGAATGTAAGAAGGTTCTGATAATCAACATGCATGGTTGTATCGGCAAAGCTCTCCCACTTGTAGGTATTCATAATCCTGTCGTAAAGCCTTGGATCAACCTGAGAAGTGATGTCACCTGCGGATACCTTGGTTGCAAACGGAACAAACTTGTAGGCATATCCGTCGTACTGGAGATACTCCTTAATTCCAATGTTCACGTCTCCACCCTGCTGAAGGAAGTAGATTGGCCTCTCCCACTCATAGTTGCAGATCATGTCAAGGATAAGAAGGTCTGTCTTGCTCAAATATCCGTGGTCCTGAAGTTTAAGTACAATGGTGTCCTGAACCTTGTCCATATCCTCCGGTGCCACAATGCCGTATTTGGCAACATTCTCCCTGTTCACCGGAATTGCTATGTTTGTTGCCGCCACGTAATCATGGCTCTTGCCGTCACTCATCGGGAGGACAATCTTAGGGTTCCTGAAGATCTCCATCACCTGTTTGCCCAATACCGGCTCCCCGTTGAACCTGTCATAAATCTGCACAAAATCATTTGTTCCGTACAGATACTGGTGGCGAGGGATGGTGAACTTCACAGGATCAGACTCATAGGTTCTCTTCTGCATCTGGTCTATGTACCAGTCTGTTCCCATCAGTGAGGTATTCATAATCCTCACGTCTGTACGCACACCCTCAACCTCCTGTATGTACCACAACGGGAATGTGTCGTTGTCTCCGTGAGTTACAATTATTGCATTAGGATCAAGTGTATTAAGGTAGTTGGTTGAGAGGTCCCTTACGGTATATCTTCCGCTGCGGTCGTGGTCATCCCAGTTCTCACAGGCCATCTGCACAGGCACAAGAACACATGCAACAGCTGCTACGGCACCTGCCACCTGTCTGTTCTTGAGGGTCTTCTCCAACAGCTCCGCCATCCACATAACTGCAAGACCAATCCAGATTGTGAACACATAGAATGAACCGGCATATGCATAATCACGCTCACGCGGCTGCATAGGCGGCTGGTTAAGATAAACCACAATGGCAATACCGGTAAGAATGAACAGCAACATGGTTACCACCCAGTTCTGCCTGTCTTTCTTAAGCTGGTAAAACAGGCCAAGAAGACCAAGGATAAGAGGCAAGAAATAATAATGGTTCTTTGCCTTGCTGTTTACAATATAATCAGGTCCCACACTCTGGTCACCCAATCTCATCTTGTCGAGGAAGCCTATACCGCTCTCCCAGTTGCCCTTTATCTTGTCTCCAGGAACAGTTGCATGAAGGTCATTCTGCCTTCCCACAAAGTTCCACATGAAGTATCTCAGATACATGAAATCCACCTGATAGTCAAAGAAGTACTCCAAGTTGTCCTTCATGTAGGGGTATTTGTATTTTGCACCCGGAACATTCTTTCCTTTGCCCCCGGTATACATCTGGTAGAAAGGGACATAGTTGTCGCCTGCGCCGGACTGCCACATTCTTGTAAAGACCATCTTCTGGTTTGCAGGGTACACAGGCACTGCAGGAGAATCCACTTTAACGTATTTGCCGTCGAGAATATTATAATACTTGTCTGTCTTCACATCATCATACTGCGACGCAAATGTCTCTCCATATATAAGGGGATTGCTTCCATACTGCTCTCTACCTATGTATCTTACAAGGGTGAACATATTGTCGGGCTGATACTCGTTGGTTGGGGTATTTGCACATGAGCGGATTACCACCACCGCAAAGGTTGAATAACCCACCACAATAAGGGTTGCACAAAGGATTATTGTATTGAGCAGCACCTTCTTATGCCTGTAAGTATAATAGATGCCCCAGAATCCTGCAGCAATAATGGCCAGCACAAATACCACGGCTCCCACATTCATAGGAAGCCCCATACCATTCACAAACATAAGGTCTACATATGCCGCAGCCTTAGGAAGGTAAGGGATGATTCCATAAAGGATTGATGCAAGTATTACTCCCGACAGCAACAGAACCTTCACCACACCTTTTCCTGTAACCTCATATTTCTTGTAATAATAGATGAATACAAGAGCTGGAATTGTAAGAAGGTTAAGCAAATGCACTCCAATTGAGATACCCATAAGGAATGCAATGAGGGCAATCCATCTGTTGGCATACGGCATATCGCTCTCCTCTTCCCATTTGAGCATAGCCCAGAATACTACGGCGGTAAAGAGCGATGACATTGCATAAACCTCAGCCTCAACTGCCGAGAACCAGAAAGTATCAGAGAATGTATATGCCAAAGCACCTACAACACCGGCTCCAAACACTGCAATTGCAGAAGAGGTGTCAAGTGCACCCCTGTTCTTCTCCACAATCCTCCTTCCAAGATGTACAATTGTAAGGTAGAGGAAGTAGATTGTAAACGCTGAGCACATTGCACTCATTACGTTAACCCACATTGCCGCATCCTCAGGGCCTCCAAACAGTGTAAAGAATCTGGCAATCAGCTGGAAAACCGGGTTTCCGGGAGGGTGTCCCACCTCAAGTTTATATGACGACGCAATGAACTCTCCACAATCCCAGAAGCTAACTGTAGGCTCAATGGTAGAGAGATAGGTAAAAGATGCAATGAACAACACCACTATTGAAATGATGTTGTTCATCCTGGTGAATTTCCTTAACTCCATATATAATTCAAAAATTTCCTGTTAAAACTACAAATGTACTAACTTTGCAGCAAAATCCGTGCAACTATTATTCATTATGGCAAACAACGATTGGAAAAGCAGACTTGGAATGGTCTATTCCACAAACCCCGACTTTCAATTTGAGGAAGAGGAAGTTATTGAGCAGGAGACACTTGCACCAAAAGACCAGAAGCTCATTGTAGCTATAGACAGAAAAGGGAGAGGCGGCAAACAGGTGACCGTTGTTACAGGATTCGTGGGGAAGAATGATGATCTTGAGGCCCTTGGAAAGACACTGAAAACCAAATGCGGTGTAGGCGGCTCTGTAAAGGATGGGGAGATCCTCATTCAGGGAGACCAGCGGGACAAGATTACAGCCATCCTTACCGGTCTGGGTTATAAAGCTAAAAGAGGCAACTAGCGGCAATGCATCTACTGCAGTCAGTGACACGTCCCATACAGGAACTGTGGAATGAGAGCTATATTGCACTCAATGAAATAGAAATCCCTGCAGCAGTTGCAGGCGATTCATTGCGTGATATAACCAACCTCCTGGTAATAACCATACTTGTAGCACTTCTCATGATAGGATACCGACGTATCCTGGAGGGGTTTGCACTTGTATGCAGAGCGTTGGCCAACAATAAGAGACTGATGGAAATTGAGAGCCAGTCCAACCTGCAGGTATGCCGCAACACTCTGTTCCAGTTCCTTACAATCTTCAGTTCGTTCATTTTTGCCAATATAGCCTACGCTACCAATATAATAGGCAGCAGCTATACGCTTCCTGTAAGATTCGGTGGAATTTTGGGATTCATTGTACTGTTTTTCCTTTTCAGGAGAGTGGCATTGCAGTTTCTGTGCTGGGTAAACATCACCTCAGTTTTCAAACTGGTGCACAAAATCAGCCTTACATATGCTTGTGCGTGGTACATAATTGTACTTTTTTGCTTTTTTGCAATAAAATCCATCCCTTCAGTACCAATGGAACATATGCGTTACTGCATCATTTTCAGCATGTTACCAGTAATGGCATTATACTTTTTTTCAATTTTTCGCATTTTTATATCAAAAGGATTTTCTCCTTTTTTCTATATTTTGTACCTTTGCACCCTTGAAATTTTACCCATATTGGTGCTAATGTACCTCAATTTCAGTTAGTTAGATATGAAAATCTCAAATATATTAATTTCACAACCCGCTCCTCAGGCCAGCAATCCATACACTGATCTGATTGCAAAACACAAGGTAAATATTGATTTTCTTCCATTTTTTAAAGTGGAGCCATTGAATGCAAAAGAGTTCAGGGCACAAAAAATCAACATCCTTGACTTCACAGCCATAGTTTTTACAGCAAAGACTACAATTGATGCCTTCTTCAAATTGTGCGAAGAGTTGAGAATCACTGTTCCGGAGACAATGAAATATTTCTGCAACTCTGAGGCTACTGCTGTATATCTTCAGAAACACATCGTATTCCGCAAAAGGAAAATTTTCTACGGAAACGGAACCACTGCTTCAATCATTGATACAATTGGAAGCAAACATAAAGATGAGAAATTCCTTATTGCCGCTACTGCAGACAACCTTAAAGGAGATTTGCACAAGCTGTTCTCAAAAACCAAATTCAAATTTGAGAGCGCCGCTTTTGTAAAGACCATCTACTCAGACCTTAAGGAGATTGACCTTTCAAAATACCAGATTGCCGTATTCTACAGCCCGTCTGATGTAAAGTCTCTCTTTGAGAACTTCCCTGAATTCCAGCAGAACGGACTGCAGATTGCAACATTCGGTCCTGCGGCGGCTAAAGCCGTTACTGCAGCAGGCTTGAATGCTGACATTACTGCACCAACTCCAGAAGCACCTTCAATTGCAAAGGCACTTATGCTGCACTTGCAGAAAGAGAACAAATAAGACCACCATGCCTGCCTCATTCACGAAAAATGAGCGACTATGCTCATTCAGCGAGATCCAGTCACTCATGAAAAAAGGGGAGACCTTTTTCCACTACCCCTTTAAAGTGGTGTACCAGAATATTGCAAACGGGGAGGGGCATGAGCAGCCTAATGCTGTAATGGTCTCTGTGCCAAAGAGGAACTTCAAGAGGGCCGTAAAAAGGAACCTTCTTAAAAGAAAAATACGCGAAAGCTACAGACTGAACAAAGAGATATTGGCCGCTCCGGCAGGATGCAGGACCAATATCCTTTTTGTTTATGTATCCAAGGATATAAAGGAGTACAGCTACATTGAGCACAAGCTCAAGGAGGTGCTGGCTATGGTATCGCAAGGAAAAACAAAAGGGGACAAGAAAGATGCCGCAAAAGAAGAAAACAACTCTTAAGGAGATACTCTCCTTCCCTTTCATCCTTCTGGTAAAATTCTACCGGACATGCATCTCCCCACTCAAACCGGCATGCTGCCGTTTCACCCCCACATGTTCTGCATACGCAATTGAGGCACTGCGCAAGCATGGCCCCATAAAAGGATTGTACCTTACAATAAAAAGAATACTCCGCTGCCACCCATGGGGCGGAAGCGGATATGATCCGGTTCCCTGACCCCAATTACTGTTCAATGCCGAACCTGCGGTAAACCGCATCCTTATCTGCAAACTCTTTAGACAAGGCATCTATCTCAGACTTTGGAACATCCTGAAGATCAAGCATAATAAGTCCGTCAACACAATAGTTGAAATCCGGATCAACATTATATGCAAATATCCTCGCATTGATCTTCAGATATTTCTTGAGCAAAGTAGGCAATCGGAAACGGTTGTT
>JAZRQU010000053.1:0-2628 GCA_045650045.1 Candidatus Egerieisoma sp.
CCCGGATGCTGTCCTGCTTTCTGCATACCTGAAGAACGGCAACAAGGTCAGAGCAATTATTTCTGCAGATTATGGTAAATTTGTGACTGGCACCATCGATTGTTCAAAGCCAATCAACACTCTCGTCATCAAGGAAGGTGACGAACAGCCTCAATTGGCTACAGTAGCTACACCGGACCTCGTATATGTAATTAACGGTGAAAGAATGCCGGAGGGATTCGACCTTAACACTATCGATCCGGCCACAATTACTTCAATGGAAGTCCTCAAGACTGAAAAGGCATTGCAGGAATATGGTACTGACAAAGGCGTGATAGTCATTACAACCGGTCAGCCGAAGAAAAATGATGGCAAGAAGGCAATTCCATTCCAGCATGTCGCTCAGAAGCCGGGATTCAATGGCGGCGATGCCAACGAGTTTTCAAAGTATGTGGCCCAAAACGTTGTATATCCAGAAAGTTGCCGTCAGTCGAAGATTGAGGGAAGGGTTACATTAGAGTTTACAGTAACTGAAACCGGCAAGGTCGCTGATATAAAGATTCTGAGAAGTGTAAATGATGATCTTGACAGAGAAGCCGTACGCGTCATTGCTCAATCCCCTCTCTGGACTCCAGGACGAGACGAGAACGGCGAAGTTGTCCCCGTTAAATATACATTCCCTGTAATATTTAAGCTTCCTGATTCAGAAAACAAATAATTTTAGAAGGCATTCAGATTCCTACTGAATGCCTTTTCTTTGGTCTCCACCTAAGTATATACCCATGATGGATCAGGTTCACTTTATGCTCTTAAGGAGTTTCTGCTCTTTTTCGAAATTCTCGATGAAATGCAATTCCACTGGAGACAGTTCATACATAGTACGCTGATGAAATTTTGCATATTCTTCACCTGCTTTCTTCTTGGCCACTTCTGCGGATATCCTTCCGCTATGCGTCAGGAGGTCTTTGCCGGAAAGTTTCAGAAAATCATCAAGTTTGACAAGCCAGTCCTTCATGTACATCGGCGTATGGCTTTTTGCCTGCAACTCTGCAAAATCCAGATAAAGGTTGACAATAAGGTTCAGTGTTTCAATCTCTTCTGCAGAAAGATAGTTCTTCGCATATTCAGCATCGGTTCTTGTAGGAAGGGCTCCTGTCCATGTTGTAAGACCCATGAAATCCTTGTCGGCATCGGCCCTCTCGTATATGATTTCTGCTGCAGTATGACCATGTACAGAATAGTGCATCTTGTTCTGCACGGTGGCAAAGAACTGTTTTGTAGCCTCGGCACGTGGGTCATAGTCAATGCTTAAAGCATAAATTTCGAGAACTTTCCTATAGAAGACTTTCTCAGATGAACGTATATCGCGTATTCGAGAAAGAAGTTCATCAAAATAGTTTCCTCCGCCGGCATTCTTCAGCAATGCGTCATTCATTGCAAAACCTTTGATAAGGTATTCGCGAAGCACTGATGTCGCCCACATTCGGAACTGTACACCTCTGATGGAATTGACGCGATAACCGACACTGATAATCATGTCAAGGTTGTAGTATACGATTTCTCTTTCAACATTTCTCTTACCTTCTTTTTGAACTGTTGCAAAAAATGCAACAGTTGACTCTGCTGTCAATTCCCCGCACTCAAGAATATTCTTTATATGCCGGGAAATTGTTGATTTATTGCGCTGAAACAGCTCGGCCATCTTATCGATTGTCAACCACACTGTATCATTTGACAGCATAACTTCAATAGCAGTTTTGCCGTCAACAGTCTGATACATCAGAATATTACCTCTATTGTCTTCCATAAAACAAGTTTACCAATACCCCTCTCCAGAGGGTCCCACAAAGATAGTAAATTCTTCTAGTCATCCATTTAAATCTACAATATTGATGACAATCGCATCCAAGAACAATTTATCAAATTTCTTGATAATATTATTGTTTTTCAATAAAAGTATCTATATTTGCATATCGATAAACAATAAAAACATATTGATATATGAAAAAGAACTCAACAAAATCCCTCAAATGGCTGACAGGCGTGGCTGTCTTTTTCAGCCTCTTTGCTACGGCACGTATGACTGTGCAGACAGTTGGTTTTTTCTATGGCAGACCATATCCTGCTGTATGGATCGATGGTCTTGAAGTTTTCCAAGGAAGCATAGCTATCTTCAGACTATTAGGTGGAATCGCCTTATTCGGTTTACTCATTGCTTTTCTGTTGAATTCGATCAAAGGATTGAATAATGGCGTACTCTTTCCACGAAAAAACATCAGTACTCTGTTCTGCACAGCTGCAGCATCATTTGTATTCCTCTTCTGTAATACCAATATCGATCTTGTACTTGGTGAGCGAGTGTTACAGCTTGATATACAAGAATTACTTGTTCCTACAATAATTTGCGCATTTGCCATAATGTATAAAGCTGCTGTCAAGGTAAGCGAAGAAAACAGTCTCACAATCTAACCCCACTCCCCATGAAAACGAAATTCAACATACTGTGCGGACTGATGGTCCTTGCGATCATCGGAGCCATGACCACGATAGGCGGTGCTATCGGAAAAGAGGATGTAGATGACTTCAAGGAGGGATATGAGCAGGGCTGGGAAAGTCGGAGGCCAAGCGGTCTTAGGAAGACAAATAAGG
>JAZRQU010000054.1:0-196252 GCA_045650045.1 Candidatus Egerieisoma sp.
GCAAGGCGAGTGGTCGGTGTGCCCCTGACAGGGGCTGTCAGCGTCAGCTGACTGGGGTTAAGATAGTGGAAACCGCACAAGCAACGCTTAACCTACCATAGGGTTGTTACCGATTCCGAGGAATCCCATCATCTCAACGTGAGCTGGAACTGATGAAGAACCTGCGAACTGAGCGTCCCAATATGTTCAAGCGAAGACCTCTGAGCAGCATACGGCCCATTGTGTCGGTCATACCGTATGATGCAGGACCTGCAGCCATGTTGTCTGGGTGAAGGGTTCTACCTGCAACACTGCAAACTAATCCAAAAGGCTCTCCACTTCTTTTTTTAACCTAGGAAAATGATTGATGACCATACTCCACAGGATATCGGGAGAAAGACTGTCATAACCATGAATGATATAATTCCTTGCATCAACTATTCTTCTGGAATTTGTGATGGCAATATCCTTATCAATCTTAAGAATGCGGTTCATTGCCTCTCCAATAATTTCAATATTACGCTCTATGGCCCTTTTTAAGCAGATGTTCCCACAAAACTCCTCAAACAATTTTGGTTTATCGCCAAAAAAGCTTTCCACTTCCTCAATTGCAGTTAAAATATCATGCAATGATTTCTTTACCACATCATCCATAAATAAGCATTTTAGAAGAATCAACACTCTTTCTCAAATATGGGTTCTTTATAGCTTGCTCCTCAAGCAAATCTACTTCCCTCCCCAAAACCTCCTGCAAGGAATCTTTCAGATTGTAATAATTGTCAAAGTAATCTGTGATATCCTCTTTATTGAAATCAACAACCAGATCTATGTCACTCTCCTTATTGAATCTCTCAGTAAGGATTGAGCCAAACACAAACAGTTTATTCACCTTGTACATCTTGCACAAAGCAATAATAGTTTGCATATTTCTCTCAATCAATTTCATTAATCAGGATTTTTACAAATATAACAATTTTTCTTTTAAAGGGTTACTAAAAATCCTGACAGTCGATTTTAACCATCAGGATTTTTCATTTGGCATTTTATCTCACATTTACCTGAACATTTTTTCTGTTTCCCTGTTATACAAGTGAAATAGTTTTTTAAGTTAGGTTAAGTCGGACAAACCCTGCAGTATCGGGATGATGTTGTGGGGTTTGTTTTTACGACACATGCCTAAAACTGTCCTCTAAAGATTAATATTTATTCATTTTATAGTATCTTTAGGATTTACTTCTGTTTTCATGCAACAAAATTAGGAATTTTCCAATCCCCTGACCAATGGCTGTCACAAGAAAAGGAAAGAAAAATAAAAAAGCTATAAAGGTATTGTCAGACATATAATCTGTCTTGAACATACTCCACCAATACTGGAATCCATATGCACACTCAACCCAATATTCTCCATCAACTTCCATATAAAATGTTTTTCCTGCATGCAAGACAGATAGGACAACCAATAAAATAACATATATTACCACATGCTGCAACAGAAAATGCAACATGTAATAAATAGAAGATTGGCACTTAAGTTTCTGCCTTGCTTTCTTATGAACCAACAAGAAGACACTGATTACCGGAGGTGTAAAAACTGCCAAACAAAAAAGATATGCCGGGGCACCAAAAGTCTGGGTATCCTGAATTATAAAATAATAATACGGTGCTATCAAAAAAGAAAATAAAAAACCCGCAACCGGCAAATTGAAATATTCCGGCAAACAAGCAATTTTATACGCAACCCTACTAAGCAAAACATTTAATCCTGCATTCTTCAAAACTGCAAAAAGCAGGACACTCAAGCACCATTGCCCCAAAAACAGAATCAGCAGTATAAAATTACCGTCCATATTTCAAGTTTTCGTATGGTGCAAATATATACTTTTTTATTGAGCCCAACAATGAGTGTAATATCCCTCTCCTTGTGCATCTCCCGGAATACTCACTCCAGGATGCAAATTATCATTTCCTATTCTTGTTCCTATAGGACATAGTCAGTCTCCTGCAATTCATCGTCCACGCCAACAGGCCCTACAGGTAATGGACGGGAAATAGCGTGGACAACGAATTGCAGGAACGGCACTACAACGGAATCCACAAAAAAAGGTGGCCGCATGACCACCTTTCATTATCATTATCCCGACAAATTATCGGGAAGAAAATTCCTTTGACAGAAATTATTTGCTCAATGCAGTAGCAACATCCACAGCAACAGCAACAGTAGCACCTACCATTGGGTTGTTACCGATGCCAAGGAAGCCCATCATCTCAACGTGAGCAGGAACTGATGAAGAACCTGCGAACTGAGCGTCTGAGTGCATACGGCCCATTGTGTCGGTCATACCGTATGATGCAGGACCTGCAGCCATGTTGTCTGGGTGAAGGGTTCTACCTGTACCACCACCTGAAGCAACTGAGAAATATTTCTTGCCTAGCTCCATGCACTCTTTTTTGTAAGTACCTGCAACCGGGTGCTGGAAACGGGTTGGGTTGGTTGAGTTACCTGTGATTGATACGTCAACGCCCTCAAGGTGCATGATTGCTACACCCTCACGTACGTCGTCTGCGCCGTAGCAGTTAACTTTTGCGCGAGGACCGTCTGAGTAAGCAATCTTGTTTACAACTTTAACCTCACCTGTAGCGTAGTCGAACTCAGTCTGGCAGTAAGTAAAGCCGTTGATTCTTGAGATGATCATAGCTGCGTCTTTACCAAGGCCGTTAAGGATACAGCGTAGAGGCTCTTTTCTTACTTTGTCAGCTTTAGCTGCAATTTTGATTGCACCCTCAGCAGCTGCGAATGACTCGTGACCTGCCAAGAAAGCGAAACATTTGGTCTCCTCTCTTAGAAGACGTGCAGCAAGGTTACCGTGGCCGATACCTACTTTACGGTCGTCAGCTACTGAACCTGGAACACAGAATGACTGTAGGCCAAGACCAATTGCCTCAGCTGCATCAGCAGCGTTTGAGCAACCTTTCTTAAGTGCGATAGCTGCACCTACTACGTAAGCCCATTTTGCGTTCTCAAAACAGATTGGCTGGGTCTCCTCGCAAGTTTTGTATGGATCAAGGCCATACTGCTCGCAGATCTCGTTAGCCTCCTCTATGCTTTTAATGCCGTTAGCGTTCAATGCAGCAAGAATCTGCGGCATTCTACGGTCTTGACTCTCAAATTTTACTTCTCTAATAGCCATTTTCCTTTCCTCCTTATTCGTTACGTGGGTCAATGTGTTTTACAGCACCTTGCTCAGCAGTGAAACGGCCATAAGTACCGGTTACTTTCTTCAAAGCCTCGTTAGCGTCAGTACCTTTCTTAATCTCCTCCATGAATTTGCCCATGTGAACAAACTCGTATCCGATAACCTGGTCATCTTTGTCAAGAGCCATTCTTGTACAGTAACCCTCAGCCATCTCAAGGTATCTTACACCTTTAGCGTTGGTTGAGAACATTGTACCTACCTGACTTCTTAGACCTTTACCCAAATCCTCAAGACCTGCACCAATCTGAAGGCCACCCTCTGAGAATGCAGACTGTGTACGTCCGTAAACGATCTGTAGGAAAAGCTCTCTCATTGCAGTATTGATAGCGTCACAAACAAGGTCTGTGTTCAAAGCCTCAAGAAGAGTCTTGCCTGCAAGAATCTCAGCAGCCATAGCAGCTGAGTGAGTCATACCTGAACAACCGATAGTCTCAATCAAAGCCTCCTGGATAATACCCTCTTTTACGTTAAGGGTAAGTTTGCATGCACCCTGCTGTGGAGCACACCAGCCAATACCGTGAGTAAGACCTGAAATGTCTTTAATCTCTTTGCTTCTTACCCATTTTCCCTCCTCAGGAATAGGTGCTGGTCCGTGGTTAGGACCTTTTTTTACAACACACATGTGTTGAACCTCGTGAGTATAAGTCATACCTTTAAATATGTGTTTTTAGTTAACAATTCTTTTTCTTTGCGAACTCGCAAATATAGTGTATTTTTACCAACCAATATTAAACTTAGTTGAAAAATTAATTTAATTGCACAAATATGAAGAGATTAACACTAGCGCTGGCACTGCTTTTCACCGCATTGTCAGTTTCTGCACAGAAGCCCGCACTGGACCATTCCGTGTATGATTCATGGAAGACTCTAAGGGGCATTTCACTTCCTCAGAACGGAGATATCCTCATGTATATGGTAACTCCAGGTGAGGGTGACGGACTTCTTGTAATTGAGAACATCCGCACAGGACAGCACATTGAGGTGCCAAGAGGTACCCGCGCAACCTTGAGCCAGGACGGCAGCAAGGTAATTGCACAGATCAAGCCTTTGTTCAGCCAGACCAGACAGGCCAAAATAAAGAAGGCAAAGAAAGATGACATGCCAAAAGACACACTGGCAATCATTGATGTAAAGACCGGAGCAATTGAGAAGTTTGCAAACTACAAGTCTCATGGTACTCCCGACAAACTCCACTCCCACATAGCATTTGAGCTTACCCCAGCTAAGGAGAAACCTGCCGCAAAGGGAGAGAAGCCACAGGGCAAGCCTGAGGGAAAAGCCGAGGGCAAACCTGCACCAAAGAAAACTCCTGTAAAGGAACTTTATGTAATGGAGATCAACACCATGAAGATTGACACCCTCAAGAATGTTGCGCAGTACAAGTTCAATGAGGATGGAGACCTTTTGGCATATATTGTTGAGCCAGAGAAAAAGGACACCGTTACCAGACCTGCCCTTATGCTTTACACCGTTGCTACAGGAGAGAGCAAGGAGGTTATCAGCGGCCCTAAAGGTTCAAAGATCAAACTTCCTGTATTCAGTAAAACCAACACTTTGGCTTTCTACGCAAACACAGACACCACCAAGGCTGCCAAAAAAGACATTGAGGTATACTTTTACGATATTGCGCAGGGAAGCTTGAAAGTTGCAGCAAACAACAAGATGGAAGGTTTGCAGGAGGGTTGGATTGTGAGCGAGAACGGCGCCCTTGCATTCAGCGAGGACGGCAACAGACTTTTCTTTGGCACAGCTCCAAGACCAAGGGAGAAAGACACTTCACTTGTAGAGTTTGAGCAGCCACAGCTTGACATCTGGTCATGGCATGAGGATTACCTTCAGCCAGTGCAGCTGTTGAGAAAGGCAAGAGACCTAAGACAGGCATACACCGCATACATCAACACCTCCCTTACTGAGAAATTTGTACAGTTGGGAGACCTTGATGTTCCTGCAATGAATGTTCCAAACAAAAGGATGGCAGACTGGGCCCTTATTGGCAATGACAAGGCCTACAGGGTACAGAGCCAGTGGGATTACAGCCACTTTACAGATGTGTATCTTGTAAACGTAAAGACCGGAGAGAGAACACTCGTTAAGGAGAAGGCTTGCTTTGGCGCAATGTCAACATCTCCAAACGGCGAGTGGGTTGTATTCTACGACAAGATTGCAAAGCAGTGGTTCCAGTACACTATGGCAACAGGTGAGATAAAGGACCTTACCACCGCTTTGGGAGTTGCTTTCCACGACGAGGACCACGATGTACCAAGCCTTCCAGGTGCTTACGGCCAGGTTGTATGGATGAAGGACAACAGCTCGTTCCTTATCAACGACCGTTATGATTACTGGCAGTTTGACCCTAAAGGGGTTGCAGCGCCAAAAATGTTCACAGAGAGCTACGGCCGCAACAACAACACAAGACTTACAATTGAGGCCATTATTGAGGATCCCGACATTACCGTATCCCCAATCGGCGGCGTAAGGGAGATAAACGGCTCAGACCCTGTATATTTCTCAACATTCAACTTCGCAACCAAAGAGACCGGTTATGTTGTAAAGGATATGAAGAAGAAGAAAAACTCAGTAACCAAACTTGTTGAGGGCCCTTACACCTACAAGAACCTTGCATACTCTAAACCAGGCAAAGGCAAGAAGGCCATGTATGTATTTGCAAGAGGCAACTTTGAGGAGGGAAACAACGGCTTCATCACTGCCGACAACTTTAAGACCCAAAAACAGATTACAGATGTTGAGCCTAGACAGAGAGAGTTCAACTGGGGTACAGTAGAGCTTGTAAACTGGCAGACTGCAGACGACATTTTCTGCGAGGGACTTCTTTTCAAGCCTGAGGATTTTGACTCTACAAAGAAATACCCTGTAATGATCTATTTCTATGAGAAGAACTCAGAGGCCCTATACAACTCACGCACCCCTGCACCAAGCCGTTCGGTAATCAACATCCCTTACTTTGTAAGTAACGGCTATGTAGTGTTTGTACCGGATATCTATTATAAAGACGGACACCCTGGCCAGAGCGCAATGCGTTCAATCATGCCGGGCGTTGAGATGCTTGAGAAGACATACACTTGGATTGACGGCGAGAACATGGCTATCCAGGGCCAGAGCTGGGGCGGATACCAGGTTGCTTACATGGTTACCCAGACCGGCAAGTTCAAGGCTGCAGGCGCAGGCGCCCCTGTATCAAACATGACCAGTGCATACGGCGGAATCCGCTGGGGCAGCGGTATCACCCGTCAGGTACAGTATGAGCAGGGCCAGAGCCGTATTGGAAAAGACCTTTGGAGCGGTTACGACCTTTACTATGAGAACTCTCCACTGTTCTTTGTTCCAAACGTAACTACCCCTATACTTATCATGCACAATGACAAGGACGGTGCTGTTCCATGGTACCAGGGAATTGAGTACTTCACAGCCCTTCGCCGTTGCGGCAAGGTTGCATGGTTGCTCCAGTACAACAACGAGGAGCACAACCTTGGCGAGAGAAGAAACGCAAAAGACTTGAGTATCAGACTTTCACAGTTCTTCGACCACTACCTTAAGGGTGCCCCTATGCCTAAATGGATGAAATACGGCCGCCCTGCAACAGAGAAAGGAATTGACCTTGGATATGATCTTGTAAAATAACGGAACCTATATGAAAAAACATTTTATACCAGTTATGATTATGGCGGCTGCCCTATGTGGCTGCGGCGGTTCAGACGCCAGCGAGCCAATAATTACCAAACAGGAGATTAAAGTGGTTGACGGCCACTTCACCCCTGAGATAATGCATCAGTTGGGCAAAGTAAGTGATCCACAGCTTTCTCCCGACGGTTCAAAGATCCTTTACGGAGTAAGCTACACCAGCATTGAGCAGAACAAGGGAAACAGGGAGCTTTACCTTATGAACCTCGACGGCTCAAACAACATTAAACTTACCAGCACCCCTAAGAGCGAGTCAAACGCCCGCTGGATCAGCGACAGCCAGATTGTTTACATGAGAGGGGGCAAACTTTACACCGCAACCCTTGAGGGTGGCAAACTTGCTGCCGAGACAGAGGTTGCCGGAGGTGAGGGTTTTGAGGGCTTTGAGCTTTCCCCTGCAGGCAACAGGATCATGTTCGTAAAGAGTGTGAAGGCTGCCGTTAAACCTACCGATGTATACCCTGATCTGGACAAATCGTCGGGAAGAACATATACAGATTTGATGTACCGCCATTGGGACCACTTTGTTGAGGAGGTTCCCCATACTTACATTGCCGATTTTGCTGCAAACAAGGTTGGTGAGGCTACAGACATCCTTGCAGGCGACACTGCAAACCCAGAGAGTGAGACAGCAAAATTTGAACTTCCTACCCTTCCGTTCGGCGGTTTGGAGCAGCTTTCATGGAGCCCGGACGGAAAATTCATTGCATATTCATGCAGGAAACTTGCAGGCAGAGACTATGCTTTCTCAACCAACACAGACATTTACCTGTATAATGTTGAGACCGGTGCAACCCAGAACCTTACAGCAGGGATGATGGGTTATGACACTGAGCCACTTTTCTCTCCCGACGGCAAACAGCTTGCATTCATAAGCATGGAGCGCAACGGCTACGAGGCAGACAAGAGAAGGCTTTTTGTTGCTGATATGGACAAGGTTCTTGCAAACTTGAACAGCAAGGACTTCCGTCCGTTCATGAAAGAGCTTACTACAGACTACAAATACAATGTTGAGGCTATTACCTGGGCACCTAAATCAGACAAGATCTATTTCAACTCTTGCGTGAATGCCCTTACAGCATTGTTTGTTGTGGATGTAAACAAGGTTGTTGGCCTTCCAATTGAGGGGAACGAGGTTACAGGTTCACTTCCTGTCTCTTACGGAAACGGCATAAGGAGAATTACCTCTTCTGAAGCGTTGTTTGATTTTGGAGGAGTTTCAATTGTAGCTGACGAAATTGGTGAGGTAAAACAGCTTATCACTACCAGCACCTGCATGATGCGTCCGGCTGAGATTGTAACAGTAAACCCTATGACCGGCGAGTTTGCAGAACTTACTGCAGAGAACAAGGCAACCTTGGAGAAACTTGACGAGCCGCTTGTTGAGCAGAGATGGATGACCACAGTAGACGGCAAGAAGATGCACACCTGGATCCTTTATCCTCCTCATTTCGACAAGACAAAGAAATATCCTGCAATCCTGATGTGTCTTGGCGGGCCTCAGGGCACCATCAGCCAGGGCTTCTCTACAAGATGGAACTACAGGCTAATGGCATCCCAGGGCTACATTGTAATCCTTCCTAACAGAAGGGGTACAACCGCTTTCGGCCAGCCTTGGTGCGAGCAGATTTCCGGAGACTACATTGGACTTAACATGCAGGATTACCTTACTGCTGTTGACAACATGAAGAAAGAGCCTTACGTAGGCAAAGTTGCAGCAACAGGTGCAAGCTACGGTGGCTGGTCTGTATATTACCTTGCAGGTATCCACCAGAACAGATTCTCCGCCCTTATTGCTCATGCCGGCATCTTCAACCAGGAGCACATGTACATGATGACCGAGGAGATGTGGTTCCCAACCTGGGACAACGGCGGCGCACCATGGGACGAGAACCCAACCGCAAAACGCCACTACGGCAACTCTGCCCACAAACTCATAAAGAACTGGAACACCCCTATCCTCATCACCCATGGTGAGATGGACTACCGCGTTCCTGTAGACCAGGGCATGGCTGCATTCAACGCCGCAAGAATGATGGGCGTAGAGAGCAAGCTTCTCCTGTTCCCAGAGGAGAACCACTGGATCCTCAAACCACAGAACTCTATCCACTGGAACAGGGAGTTCTTCGGTTGGTTGGACAAGTATTGTAAATAGACCCAAAAGTTGCTAATATGAATACACCCCGTCAGATATTGATGTTCTGACGGGGTTTTTCTTGCAATAAAGGATACTTGGGCCACGCTCCCCAAGACGATGGCACACATAAGTTGCCTCACAGGCCCCATAGTGGCGGTTTTGTGTGCCATCCATGACTATTCTTTACTGGTGGAGCAGGGAATATGCCCCGGAGATGCGTTTGGAGAGGGTTGGGTGTGCCATTGTCTTGGGGGGGGGGGGGTCACTGGCAGGTCCCGCTGCTCCTGCAATTCACCGTGGGCAGCACCACCGCGTAGGAATGTCTGCACGGGGTATCCGCGCCCACGATGCAACAAATTTGTTCTATCGTGGGCACAGCCATCCCCTACAGGCCCTCACAACGGCGGTAATTGCCCACGGTGAATTGCCGGAAAGACCCGTCGGGAAGAATAGTCATTCTCCTTGTGCGGATGGTTTTCCTCCGGTAATCCTTTAATGAAATTTGTATTATATTTGTAAATGACATTGATACACCGCCATGAGACAATCATATTGGTTTAATCGGTCATTTACAACTGTAATCTTGACCATTATAGCAGTCTCCTGCACTATGCAGGAGCCGGTGTTTTTCATTGACGACTATAGCGTGAATGGGAAATACCGCATCCCGGATATCATTACGGAAGAAAATCTGGTTAAGGATACTGTGCTATTCAACGGTATGGCAGCTCTGTTCAATGATTTTAATAAGGAGGAATACGGCAACTGGTACGGGTATTGGCATATTGCACAGGAGAAGCATGGTGAACTGATTTTAAGAATGAGCAATGATGACACTTATGATGTGGTGCTGGTATGCCAAGATTCAGATTCCGGAAAATACAGCTTCCATCACACGGCAAGAAGCTATGGAGATGGAGCGGATTTTGAGCAAATGTACTCCACCCTGAAGGAAGACATATTGCACAAGACCATAATAAAGGGATACTACCCACATGTCATCCAATCTGACACATTGGTAAACAGTATCCCGACAATCCCTGAAACTCAGGCGATTGCAGACACAACAACAATACAGGAGAGAATTCACACAGGAAAATACCTATTCCAGCAGAAAATACAATGACACAACAGGAATACCAACAGGAAATAGAATTCATTTTCAACCGTTTCCCATCTTACCAGAAGGTGGGGAAGGTTGCCTACAAGCCGGGAATAGAGACCATGCAGGCGCTGGATGAATTGCTGGGGCATCCGCACAGGAGTTTCAGGACAATCCATGTGGCGGGAACAAACGGCAAGGGCTCTACCAGCCACATGCTGGCTGCGGCACTGCAGAAGAACTATAAGGTAGGGCTGTACACCTCCCCTCACCTGGTTGATTTCAGGGAGAGGATGAAGGTGAACGGCAAGATGGTTCCGCAGGAGTTCGTCTACAATTTTCTGCAGCAGTACAAGGAGAAGTTCACGGAGCTTGGAGCAAGTTTCTTTGAGATTACCACTGCGCTGGCGTTTGCTTATTTTGCAAATGAACAGGTTGATATTGCTGTAATTGAGTGTGGTTTGGGAGGAAGACTTGATTCCACCAACATCATTACCCCGGAGCTTTGTGTAATCACAAACATTGGCCTTGACCATTGCGAGCACTTGGGCTACACACTTGCAGAGGTTGCTGCTGAGAAGGCCGGCATCATCAAACCCGGTATTCCTGTTGTGGTGAGCGAGAAGGGTTCTGCGGAGGTGGAGAATGTATTCAGGGAGAAGGCAACTGGAGTTGGTGCGCCAATTTTCTTTGCAGAGGAAGTTGTGGAAACTGCGGAGGCAGTAGGGAAGATGTACAGAAGCCTCATGAAGGGAGACCTCGACCTCAAAGGTGCATGCCAGGAGAAGAACCTTAAAGGTGTGTGCACAGCGCTCAACATCCTGGAGGAGAAATTCCGCGCCGGTGGAGAGTGTTCACCCGCCAAGTCCTCAGGTGGAGAGTGTTCACGCGCTAAGTCCTTCAGTGCAGAAGAGGCAACCGGGGACATCCGCAAGGCAGCCGAAATCACCGGTCTCAGGGGGAGATGGGAGACTCTTAAACAGGAGCCGCTTACAATTTGCGACACCGGACACAATTCACACGGTTTCAAGATTTTGGGGGCACAGATAACAGCAACTGCTGCAAAGAGAAAAGAACTTTACCCGCAGAGCAGACTCCATATGGTGTTTGGCGTGGTGGCAGACAAGGATCTGGATTCTATTGTTGGGTACTTGCCTAAAGATGCATATTACTGGTTTGTGAATGCTCAGGGAACAAGAGCTTTGCCAAGCCAGCAACTCTGCGCAAAAATGCAGAAACTTGGATTTGAAGGGGAGGCTGTAACTTCAGATATTGCAACATTCCTGAAAGGGTTCACTCCGGCCAAGGAGGATTTTATATTCATTGGAGGAAGCACCTTTGTGGTAGCGGAAGCATTGATTTGAGAAGCATTGATATATAAAACCTGTATAAAATAACACGGCCGGATCAAATTCATTCACTTTTGATCCGGCCATATTATTTAACCTAAAACTTAACCTTTTGAAAAAACTATTCGTATTATCTTTTTGCAAACCGCGTGCCACAAATGTTTATAAATAAAAAAATCGTGTCCCAAATTGCATTGAGACACGATTTATTTTAAAATTTTCAAGGAATTATTTGCTCCAACCCTGAATTTTGTCTTTTGCATAGAAATAATAAACTGCAAGGCCAATCCATCCTGTTACAAGAAGAAGGATAGACCAGATAAGTTTCCATGCAGTGCTGATATTCATTTTACATACCTCAAGAACAGCTTTGATAGCCAAAATTGTTCCAATCAACCAAATAATGAAAGCCATAATAGTATTTTTTAAAGTTTGATTAAATTTGCGATGGAGCAAAGATAATTAAAAAATGAAACATATAAACAGAAAAGGGAGTTATTCAGTAAAAGTGGATGCCCTTAAAAAATATTTTGGAAAGGAGGAACTTATACCACTTTGGGTAGCGGACATGGATTTTGAGACACCCCAGTGCGTAAAGGAAGCTCTCCAGCAGGTGGTGGATGGAGGTGTTTATGGCTATAATGTCATTCCCGACAATTATTACCCGACCTTGGTCCAATGGCTAAAACAAGTGCAGAAATGGGATGTGGAACAGAAATGGCTCACCTTTATCCCCGGCATTGTGAAGGGTATAGGCTATGTGGTAAATTATTTCACCAAAGAGGGTGACGGGGTAATTGTACAGCCCCCTATCTACCCTCCATTCATGAATGTACCAAAAGGGAACGGAAGAAAACTTGTATTCAATCCGCTCATAAGGACTACAGACGGGTACAGGATGGATTTCCAGAACCTCAGGGAGATATGCAGTACAGAAAAATGCAGGCTGCTCATCCTCAGCAACCCTCACAACCCTGGCGGAATTGCATGGGACAGGGATACGCTGAAAGAACTGGCTGCAATATGCCATGAACACAATATTCTTGTAATCTCAGATGAAATTCATGCCGATATGCCGCTGTTTGGATCTGAACATATTCCGTTTGCAAGTGTTAGTAAGGAGGCTGCTCAGATAAGCATAACCTTTGGAGCCCCTTCAAAGACCTTCAATATGGCGGGTATAGTAAGTTCGTTCGCAGTTGTTCCAAACGAAGAGATAAGGGTTCCGTTCTATAAATGGCTAAGCGTAAACGAATTGGGCAGTCCAACAATTTTTGCCACACTTGGAGCAATTGCAGCGTACACAAAAGGCAATGAATGGAGAATGGAAATGTTGGATTACATTGAGGGAAATGTTGTATTTGTAGAGAACTTCTGCAAAACCGATTTAGGTGGACTTGTCAAGCCGGTAAGGCCTCTGAGCTCATTCCTTGTATGGTTGGATTGCAGGGAACTCTCACGCAAACTGTTCGGATGCGTGAACCAGCAGCAGCTTGTAGAACTCTTCATACATAAAGCGGGGCTGGCACTGAACAACGGAGAAGCCTTTGGTCCTGGCGGCGAAGGATACATGAGGCTGAATGTAGGGTGCGGACTTGAGGTGCTGCAGGAGGCTATGAACAATCTTAAAAAGGCCGTTGATGAGTACTAGCGGACATATTGGAATAAGTGTGGAACTGCCGGAGATAAAAGCCGGCTTCCCCTCTCCCGCCCAGGATTATGTAGAAAACGGTATAGACCTCAACAGGGAACTTGTAAAGAACCCTTCCAGCACTTTCTTTGGAAGGGCAAGGGGTACCTCCATGGAGGGGGCCGGCATCTTTGACGGCGACCTTCTGATCATAGACAAGTCCCTTGAACCCCGCGAGGGGGCCATTGCCGTATGCTTCATAGATGGCGAGTTCACCCTCAAGAGGATACATTTTGAAAAACACGAGGGGCAGGTTACCGCCATCTGGCTGCAGCCGGAGAATGAACAGTTCACCCCAATAAAGGTCACCCAAGACAACCAGTTCATCATCTGGGGAATTGTGGTGCACTCGGTAAGGAGCTTCTGAAAGGGCTCCTACACAAAATAAGTTATAAAGGTCTTCCCGACAGGTTTTCACCTATCTGTCGGGAAGAAAATCATATTTCTGCAACACAGCATGTTAGGAGTAGTTGACTGCAATAATTTCTTTGTTTCTTGTGAGAAGGCCTTCAATCCGGCACTGGAGGGGAGGGCTGTTGTGGTGCTGTCCAATAATGACGGCTGTGTGGTGTCCAGGAGCCAGGAGGCCAAGGATATGGGGATAAAGATGGGCATTCCTGCATACCAGCTTTCTGAACAGATGTGTCTGAGGGTGGTGTCGGCAGAGGAGATAAAGGAGCGTAAAGGGAAGAGTGTGCCGCTGGGAGGCTTCAAGGGGGAGGTTGTGGCCTTCTCCAGCAACTACAAACTCTACGGAGACATGAGCCGCAGGGTGATGACACTGCTGCAGGAGATGGTTCCAAGCATGGAGATCTACTCCATTGACGAGTGCTTTGTGTCATTTAAGGGGATGTCTGCAGAGCAGATTGCAGCCAAAGCGCAGGAGATTGTATATAAAATAAGGAAATATACCGGCATTCCGGTTTGTGTGGGGATAGCACATACCAAAACCCTGGCCAAGGTGGCCAACCGCTACGCCAAGAAATACAAGGGATACCACGGATGGTGCATGATAGATACAGAAGAAAAGAGGGTTAAGGCACTTCAGCAGATGGAGATTGGGGACGTGTGGGGTATTGGGCGCCGCTACGCCAAGTTCCTCAAAGGCGAAGGGGTAAATACAGCCTATGCCTTTACGTGCAAGAGCGCCTGGTGGGTAAAGAAGAATATGGGAGTTATGGGGTTGCGTACCCAGATGGAACTTAATGGGGAGCCTGTAGCACAGCTGGATGTGAGGGAAGAAAAGAAATCCATCACCACCAGCAGGAGCTTTGGTGAGATGGTATCAACACTTGAGGAACTGGAGAGCGCAGTCTCAAACTTTGCCTCTTCCTGCGCCGCCAAACTGCGTCAGCAGGGCTCTGCAGCAGGTTGCATTACGGTGTATATACTCACAAACTTCTTCAGGGAAGACCTTCCCAAATACTACAACAGCATAACCCTACAGTTTCCTGAGGCTACCTGCAGTACTCTTGAGATGGTAAACCATGCACTGAAGGGGCTCAAGCAGATATACCGCAAAGGATACCTCTACAAAAAGGCCGGGGTTCTGGTTGAAGACATCGTTCCAAACAACGGAGTGCAGCAGAACCTTTTTGAACAGACAGACAACGAGAAAATGAAATGTATAAATGCTGTTCTCGACAGTGTAAATGCCCGCTACGGCCGCAATGCCCTGAAGATAGCGGTACAGGGAGGGTTTGGAACCCAAGCAGAAGACAAATGGACAATGAAACGCAACAGTTTGAGCGGCAATTACACCACAGACCTCAATGACATCATTGATATTAAGGCGTAATTGTTATCTTTGCTGACTCAAAAAAAGTATAACCCGGCACCGGAAGGGTGCCACAACAGATTATTATGGATAAAGTAAGTTACGCATTGGGAATGAGCATTGCCAACAACATTATGGCAAGCGGTGTAAACGGATTGAACGTAGAGGAGTTTGTAAAAGCTATCACTACTTATATGGCTGGCATGGAGCCTGCAATGACCCCAGCTGAGGCTCAGCAGGTCCTTAACGACTATTTCACAAAACTTCAGGAGGAGCAGACTGCAGCCCTTAAGGCTGAGGGAGAGGCTTTCCTTGCACAGAACGCAAAGAACGAGGGCGTTGTAACCCTTCCTAGCGGTTTGCAGTACAAAGTGCTAAAATCAGGAAACGGTGCTACCCCTAAAGCATCAGACAGCGTGGAGTGCCACTACGAGGGCCGTCTTATCAGCGGTACCGTATTTGACAGCTCTTACCAGAGAGGCGAGACTGCAACCTTTGGCGTTACCCAGGTAATTGCAGGTTGGGTTGAGGCCCTTCAGCTTATGAAAGAGGGTGACAAATGGCAGCTTTTCATCCCTTACAACCTTGCATACGGCGAGAGGGGTGCAGGCGCACAGATCCCACCATTTGCAACATTGATTTTTGATGTTGAGTTGATTAAGGTGAAATAATTTCATCCCTGTAAAAATGCATAAGGAGGGTGATCACCCTCCTTACTTTTTTATAATGCCCACTGGGACGTTGTCCCAATGGGCACTTTTATTCAAAAAAAATTATTTTCCCTTCACCGGATAAACCTCAGTCACATCCAATACCTTGCCATTGCGGTCAAGCAAAGTGAGGGTCATCTTCCTGCGGGTAACCTTCATGTGCATTGCACTTACTGTGCGGCCTCCCTCGGTCCAGCGGAACTTAATTTTGTCGGGATTATGCTCCAGAGGTTTTTCAAGGTCACACTCAGATCCTCGCTCGTTGTCTGATGAGGTTGTCTGGATGTAGACAGTTCCCTGGCCAGGATCCACCACCTCGCCGTTGTATAGAGGATGAGTACTTACATAGATATGGTTGTTGCCGGCCAATGCTAGGGAGATTCCAAGCTCATCAAAAAGTTCACTCCATCTGGAGTACTGCGAATCTTTGCCGCTTGCTCCAAAGAACCACTGGTAGTGCTCGCAGACCACCTTATAGCGGGCAGGATTGTTCTTCACAACCTCCCTTACCCATTTCTGGGCAGCCTGCAGCCCCTCCTCGCTGCGCATGTTCTCATTGTTGAGCATTATGAACAGCACATCTCCGTATTTGAAGAAATAGCATACACCAAGCTCACCCTCGTAACCGTTAAGAGGATATGCTGCAGCATCCCTGAAGAACTTGTTGGTATTCCCCTTGTTGGTACGGGTCATATTGTCGTGGTTACCGTTAACTCCGGCCCACATGTAGTTCTTGAAAGGCTCCTCCTCATACAGCTGCTGCCAGAACGAGTAGCATCCTCCCCAGGCGGTAATGTCTCCAAGATGAAGCACCCAATCAAAAGGTTTGTCATACTTCTCCACAGTTGAAATCATCTTCATAGCAGCCTCAGTCCTCCCATAAAGAGGGGCATAAGCATGAAAATCAGAGATGATACATGCCTCCCAATTTTTTCTTCCCGACGATTTGAAATAATGCACATCACTGGTATCTCCACCGGCAATAATCCTGTACTTATAGCCGGTATTCTTCCTCAATTTGCCGGCAAAGGCATTGTACTTGTTTATCTTCACATCCTCGTAGAAATTCTTGCCATTGGGATGTTTTGAGTACTGGTTGTCGAATGTTGTACAGTATTCACCATTGAACACCTCCATTCTGGAATTTTTCCACTCGGCGTCACTTGCCCTGGTTATCTCCAGGGTGGCATTTGAAATGCTTTTGTCTGTTGCCCAGCTTATGTTCATCCCCCTCTTTGTATTCTCAGCCGGGGATGTTGTTACGCTGAACACCTTATCCTGTGCAAAAGTGGCGCCCGCAAGCGCCACCATTATGCATATTGTAAAAATGCGTTTCATGTTATTTTACCATTCCAAATTTCTTAAGAAGAGCATCAGGCTCAGGATCCCTGCCGCGGAAGTTTCTGTAGATTACATCTGCATCCTCAATGCTTCCCCTTGAAAGGATCTCCTTGCGGAACTTCTCTGCTGTCTCCTTATTGAAGATTCCGGTCTCCTTGAACACCTGGAAAGCATCAGCCTCAAGTACCTCTGCCCATTTGTATGAGTAGTAACCTGCCGCATATCCGCCGCTGAAAATGTGGCCGAACGATGGTGCAAATGCAGTACCTGCCACATCCGGCATAAGGGCGCAAGCCTTTACTGCCTCTTTCTCAAAAGCAATAACATCCACTGAAGGAACCTGTGTTACAGAATGCCATGCCATATCGCCAATGCCAAACTGCAACTGCCTTACGCTTGCATAACCGCTGTTGTAGTTCTTGCTCTCAATAATCTTGTCAACAAGCTCCTGCGGAATAACCTCTCCAGTCTGGTAATGTTTTGCAAATGAAGCAAGATACTCTTTCTCGGTAGCCCAGTTCTCCATAATCTGAGAAGGAAGCTCCACAAAATCCCTTGCTACGCTTGTGCCTGTAAGAGATGCATATTTGCCCTCTGCAAGGATACCGTGCAAAGCGTGGCCGAACTCATGAAGGAAAGTTGTAACCTCGTAGAAAGTAAGGAGCGAAGGCTCGTTCTCTGTAGGTTTTGTAAAGTTGCATACGATTGAAACATGAGGTCTCTTCTCTACGCTGCCGTCTTTTGTAAAGCTCTGCTCACGGAAAGAGGTCATCCATGCTCCGCCACCCTTGCTTGCACGTGGGAAGAAATCGGCATAGAACAATGCCATGTGTCTGCCGTTTGCATCGGTAACATCATACACTGTTACATCGGGATGATAAACAGGAATATCTGTTGCAGGGGTAAATTTCAAACCATATAGGGAATCGGCCAAAGCAAATACGGCCTCTTTCACATTCTCAAGTTTGAAGTAGGGTTTCAAAACCTCATCATTAAGGGAGTATTTCTCCTTTTTGAGTTTCTCTGAATAGAAAGAGAAGTCCCAAGGCATAAGCTCTCCTTTGAATCCGTTTGCCTTAGCATAATCTGCTACAGCCTTAACATCCTTCTTTGCAAATGGAAGTGATTTTACAAGAAGATTCTCAAGGAATGCATTTACTGTACCTGCATCTTTTGCCATGCGGTCTTTAAGGGCCATATCTGCATAAGTATTGTAGCCAAGAAGGTTTGCAGCCTGGATTCTCAAATCTACAATCTGCTTGATTATCTCAAGGTTGCTGTGCTCACCATCAATACATTTTGAGTTTGAAGCTTTCCAGAGTTTCTCTCTAAGCTCCCTTTTCTCGCTGTACTGCATGAACGGGCTCATGCTTGGGTACTGCAGGGTGATTACCCATCCCTCAAGCCCCCTGTTCTTTGCCTCAAATGCAGCAGCCTCCTTTACAAACTCAGGAAGACCTGCAAGGTCGGCCTCATCTGTAAGGTGCATGATGAATGCATTTGTTGCAGCCAATGAGTTCTTGCCAAATTTAAGGGTAGCAAGTGAAAGCTCCTCCTGGATCTTGCTGTATTTCTCCTTGTCCTGGGCAGAAAGGTTTGCACCGTTGTCTGCAAATCCCTTGTAAGTCTTCTCAAGAAGTTTTGCCTCCTCCTGGCCAAGGTTCAAAGACTCTCTCTGCTCATACACAACCTTTACCCTCTCAAAAAGCTTTCCGTTCAACATGATGGACAAAGAGTACTCTGTCATCATTGGAGAGATCTGCTCTGCAATCTCCTGCATCCTGTCACTTGTGTTTGCCTCGTTAAGGTTGTAGAAGATGCCTGCAACTCTGTTTAGGGTGCTGCCTGCATACTCAAGTTCAAGAATTGTATTCTCAAATGTAGGCTCAGCCGGATTGTTTACAATTGCCTCTATCTCTTTTTTGCCCTCAGCAATTGCTGCCTCAAAGGCTGGCAGATAATGCTCCTCGGTTATTTTGTCAAAAACCGGAGCTTCGTATCTGTAAGGAGATTCTGTAAGTAGTGGATTCATATCTGTTTTGCACGATATTTGTGTCATGGCTGCACATGCCGCCATTACTGTCATTATTTTTTTCATCTGTATTTTGTTTGTTACATTACTTGGATTACAAGATATTTTGTCTGCTGCCAGAATTTGTCGGGATTAGTGATATTCAGAACCATCTCGCCCTCATTCTCTACAAACTCATAGGTTCCCTCCGGGTGGACAGACATCACCTTGGCTTTCTTGGCATTGGTATTGATTTCAGTGATTGCCCTTGAATCAATTTTTACAAATGTCTCAATTTCTGCCTGATAAGAAACCTTTGCAGCTTTAAACAGGCCGCCTTTGGTCATAACTCCGGCATCTATAAGTTCAGCCTTGGAGCCTACAACGTAGTATACTGAGTAAATCTCCATCTCCTGGTCTGAAACTTTCTCTATAAGTTCATCTTTTTCTGTATTTAAAGATGATACCTCATTTTTAAGGTTTGACACTATATCATCAAGGGAAGCTATCTGTTTCTCCTGTTTTTTGATACGGGCATCCTTCTCGGCAATCTGGTTGGAAAGGCTCCCAATTATTTCAGATTTCTCCTTGAGTTCCTTCTGCATTGCATTAAGCCTCTTCTTGAACTGTGCAGACTGGAGATTCTTGTCCTTCTTAAGTTTTTCAATCTCTGCCTGATACCCTTTTATTGCATTCTGGATTGCCTCCACATTCTGCATAAGCTGCTCTTTTGAGCCCTGCGGCATCTCCATCCCCTCTTCATTCTGGATGGTAAGGATATTTTCAGTCTCCCTTATTGAGCTCAATCCCTGCTCAATGCTGTTGATTGTTGCAAAAAGTTCGTCAAGTTCCGCCCCTTGCATCCTGTGGCTCACCTGCAACGAATCCAATTTTGCCTCAAGCGCCTTGTACTTGCTTGAATTCTCCACGCATGAACTCAAATTCAATGAAACAAGCGCGGCCATTACAATTAAAATTATGCTTCTCATATCTGGTCTTTTTGATGGCCAAATTTATACATTATTTTGCAAACTGAGGTAATTGCAGCTATTATTTTGAGGTATCTTCCTCCCCCTCCAGTGCACAGTTCCGCAAGGTCTCTTTCAATACCGCCCAAGGTGGCATTTGCAGCAACAGCATTCCTCCTCTCCCGCCACTTCCGGTTATTGGCAAATGTCCTGCATTCATCACAGCAATACTTCTTGTCACTCCTCCCGACAATCTTTCCACCACATACCGGACATGCTTTGTCTCCACCTGTTTCCATAACTCCTCCCATGTATGGTATAAAGGTATCCAAATATGGCCGGAATCCATGCCTGAAAAAGATATTTCCGCAACATTTTGCTCTTTTTAAAAAAAGCAAAAACCAAAATTATCCGAATTATCCGTTTATAAACGCTTATAAGCTGGATAACCTCATTTCCATACCCCTATTTTGCGGAAGATTTCAACATTTAACAAAAGGAGTTTTTATGGACAAGTCATTGAACAAAGTGGAACTGCGGGGCAGAGTTGGACAGGATGCCAAAATTATCAAGACAGAGAATGGCGTTATGGCGGCAAGATTTACGCTGGCAACCAATGAGATCATCAGAGGGAGGGACGAGAACCTGAGGGAAGAGACCACCTGGCATAACATCGTAGCATGGAACCGCAAGGGAATGCCCGATTTTGAAAAGATCCGCAAAGGTATTTTCCTGGCCGTAGAAGGGAAAATCCGCTATATAAAATACACCACATCTGCTGGTGAGGACAGGTATATGACAGAAATTGTGGCACAAAAGATTGTGATACCACTAGTAGAATAAGTCCAATATCTCCTTGTTCCATATTTTTTGTTACCTTTGTATGATTATAATATCGTATAAGGATGGAAAACATTAGAGATATTCAGATTTACAATACCTTGAGCAGGAGAAAAGAGATTTTCAAACCTGTAACTCCGGGCATGGTAGGCCTTTATGTTTGCGGTCCTACCGTTTACGGAGATGCTCACCTTGGACATGCAAGACCAGGAGTAACTTATGATGTTCTTGTGCGTCTTTTCAGACATCTTGGATATAAAGTAAGATATGTAAGGAACATTACAGATGTAGGACACCTTGAGAGCGATTCAGATGCAGGTGAGGACAAGATTGCAAAGAAAGCACGCCTTGAGCAGCTTGAGCCTATGGAGGTGGTGCAATACTACACCCTAAGGTTCCACGATGCAATGAAAAAGCTGGGCAACTGCCCTCCAAGCATTGAGCCAAGAGCGTCGGGACATATTATTGAGCAGATTGCCATTGTTCAGGAGATTCTCAAGAACGGCTATGCATACGAGAGCAACGGCTCCGTGTACTTTGATGTGAAAGAGTACAACAAGAGACACAACTACGGTGTATTGTCGGGAAGAAACCTCGACGAGATGCTTTCAAACACCAGGGCTCTTGACGGGCAGGATGACAAACATTCCCCTGCAGACTTTGCATTGTGGAAGAAGGCTGCCCCTGAGCACATCATGAGATGGCCTTCACCTTGGAGCGACGGCTTCCCGGGATGGCACCTTGAGTGTTCTGCAATGAGCGCGAAATACCTTGGCGAGGAGTTTGACATCCACGGTGGCGGAATGGACCTTATGTTCCCTCACCACGAGTGTGAGCTTGCCCAGAATACTGCCTCAAGAGGCAAAGGCGGCGTGAAATACTGGATGCACAACAATATGATCACCATCAACGGACAGAAGATGGGCAAATCATTGGGCAACTTCATTACATTGGACGAGCTGTTTACAGGAAACAATGCAGTTCTTGAGCAGGCATACTCACCTATGACAATCAGATTCTTTATCCTTCAGGCACACTACAGAAGCACCCTTGATTTCAGCAACGAGGCACTTCAGGCTGCAGAGAAAGGATTGAAGAGAATCCTTCAGGCTGCAAAGGATGTGAAAGGACTTAAAGTTTCTGCAGCATCTGCGGATGTTGCCAAAGAGGTGGCAGAGCTTAAGGAGAAAGTTTACGAGGCTCTATGTGATGACCTCAACACTCCAATTGCACTATCTCACCTATTTGATGCAGTAAAGATTGTAAACCAGGTAAAAGACGGCAAACTTGCAATAGGTGCACAGGAGAAAGAGACTTTGGAGTTCCTTCTTACAACAATTGCAATGGATGTAATGGGTATTGCACCAGAGCAGGAGGAGGCAGCAGGCAATGAGGGTGTGACCAAAGTTATGGATGCACTAGTGAACATGGTGCTAGAGGAGAGAAAGGTTGCCAAAGCCAACAAGGACTGGGCTAAATCAGACAAGATCAGAGATGACCTTAAAGCTATAGGAATCCTCATTAAGGATACCAAAGACGGCATTGAGTGGTCTTTGGAGTAGCAAAACGGATATTAAAGACCTTTGATATGAGGCTGGCACATGAAGTGCCGGCCTTTTTTTTGTGGCACCGCAGATTTATATAATTCCAGCCGAAACATTGGAGCGCCGGATTTGTTAATAGGAAAACCTAAAACATAATCTCATGAACCTGGAAGATATCATCAAAAACGATGCGGATGTTGCAACCATAAAGGAGAAGCCTTATGCTAGCATTTTCATCCTGGTGGCTTCCGCCATTTGCGCCCAACTTTCAACGACTCTCCCCAAAAACGAAAATATGGGTTTTGCAATGACTCTTTTTGCCACCGCCATTGCAATGTGGGGCCTTAAAGGAATCCTCTGGCCCAAGAAACACTTTTTGCACAAAGCCTCTAAAGAGATACTTATACGCAAAGAATTCTATTTTGATTCCGCATACATGGACAAAGTGAAACAGTGCCTGAGCAGCCACACTCCAGTACAATGTCTGCAGAAACTGAAAACTTTACCCCAGAACGGAGCCATGACCATACGAGTAATCATATATGTAACTCCAAGCGGCAGCTACATGAAACATCAGATACAACGGTACATCCCTTACGAATATGTGCCGTTGTAGGGGAACAAAAAAAAAGACACCTGCAAAACTGCAAGTGTCTTATCTTTTTTGTAGCGCGACCCAGGATTGAACTGGGGACCTCATGATTATGAATCATGCGCTCTAACCAGCTGAGCTATCGCGCCAACATGTTGTTGAGATATTAGGACTCGAACCCAAACCAAGAGAGCCAGAATCTCTTGTGCTACCATTACACCATATCTCAATGAGCACCGTTCTTATCCGAACGGGTTGCAAAGGTAGGCATTTTTTTTTATTCTCCAAATTTTTTTGTACCTCTTTTATCCAAATCGTCATAAATTTTCTGCAAAAACGCTTTTCCGCGCTCCAGAAGGGCATTATCGGGATGAGAATTTGTATAAATTTTTTCTGAGACATTGTCAAAAACTGTGCTTCCGGAGTCTGAAACAACACCAAAAGCATCGGGAACAGTAAAGAATGCAAAGTGGGGATTTGCCGGATTGAGCATATCCTTGCTGAAGGCAAAATCTGAATGAGGCAGGCCCAACTGTGCAAGAAGGGTTGCCGCTAGGTCTATCTGCGATCCCACCACATCCACCTTAACACCTGTCTGCGCCAGAGCAGGGCCATACAGCACCAAAGGAATTTTATATCTCTCCACAGAGAATACATCAATATCTACCGGATACTGCATTGCATGGTCGGGAACAAAAACAAACAGGGTATTGTCCCAGTAAGGGGTATTCTTGTATCTGTTTACAAATACCTGCAGGCAACTGTCTGTATATGCCACTGAATTCAGGCGTATATCCTCCAGTTTGTTGAATCCCGGCACCTCAAACGGCTCGTGGCTGCTGGAGGTCTGGATTACCTTAAGGAACGGCTCCTTCTCCTGCCCTGCCTCAAGCTGCGAGGCAATCTTGTCAAACATCACATCATCATGCGCACCCCATTTGCTCAATTTCTGTGAAATAGGAAAATCTGCATCACATATGATCTTCTCAAAGCCCATGGCTGTAAGGTACGAACGCATATTGGTAAAATTGGCATCGCCACCATACACATACTGCACATCATATCCATTCTGCAGCAAAGCCCCGGAAATTGAAGGAAGAGACTGGCTCTTGCGCGGATATTTCATGATGCTGTTTGTAGGCTGTGCCGGATAACCGCTCAAAATTGAGACAATTCCACGGTCTGTACGGAAGCTGTTTGCATAAAAATTGGTGAACAGCACACCCTGCGCACCAAGGGTATCCAAATTCACAGCAACCCCCTCAATCCCCCCAAGGGTACCCATCGCCTTTGAAAGGAAACTCTCCAGAATCACAATCACCACATTGGGCTTACCCGGTTTAAGAAGATTTTCTCTTCCCGACAGGTTTCCTATAGTATCCTCACCTCCCCTCAACGACACATCCTGCATTTGGGCAAAAAGTTCATCTGCCTTCTCCGGCTCATGAAACCTGTACTGGGTGGCAAAAGAAGCATTCTTGGAAAGCGACTCAAGAAGGCTGAAGCAAGGATTTATGGCAGCATGGTTGAGTCTCATGTTCTGGCTGAAATACACCTTTCCGGTATTGAGCGTTGCAACTGTAAAGCCGCCGCGGATAGGGATGAACAGCAGGGCAGCCAGCAACACAAGGGCAGCAGTTTTCCACCCCCTGTTGAACTCAGGCTTCATCTTTCCCTTCTGTACAAGGAATCTGTTTGCAAGCCACAAGAACGCCCATATATACACTGCCAGCGAAACAGCCCCTGCAACCAGCATTCCAAAAGTTGCACTTGCAAAAGCATCCTTAGGGCTTGATTTCAGATAGAACAGCGGCGTTGTATCAAGTCTGAATCCCCAATACTCGTACAATGCAAGATCCCCCTCAAAAATAAGGGCAAGCAGCACTGCACAAAAAATGTAATACCCTTTAAAGATATACTTCATGGCTTTTCCCTGCCACCACACATTTGCAATGAGCAGCAGTGCAGGAATGGCTGTAAGGTAACCCGCTATTGCAGCATCCAGCGGAAGGCCATGCACAATTACATCTACAAAATCGCCAAACTTGCACTCACTGTAGAACTCCTTATAATAATAGAGTATAAATACCACCTTCTGCACAACGCAGAAAAGGAAGAAAAGTATGTAGTGTTTGAAAAAGCTCCTTATCATATCAATATCCAGTTGAAATCAAATTACTTTGCAGCCTCCTGCCATGCAAGAATACCTCCATCAAGGTTTACAGGAACATAACCTTTTTCAAGCATCTGCTCCGCAGCCATCATGCTTCTGCGTCCGCTGCGGCAATACACCGCTACCTTTGCTCCTGCAGGAATTGCAGCCTGCACATTTTTGATAAAAAGAGAGTCCTTAACGTCAATGTTCAAAGCACCCTCAATGCACCCTTGGGCAAATTCCTGGGGTGTCCTTACATCCAGCAATACCACTGTAGTATCCTTTATAAGCTCTCCAAACTGCTCCACATTCAAGTTCCCAATCACTGGAGCTGCGTTCATCTGCTGCTCCACATTATTCTGCTGTGCATTGTTTGCGCAAGAAATCAGGAATACACCCAACACAACAGCCAAGCCAAGTCTTTTCATCATCAAACCAAATATTTATCATTTATCAGTTCAAAAATCCTCAAATATGTTTCCGGCGAGCACTTGTGCTCCACACTGTGGGCATAAACATTCAGTTCCGCCTTGCGGGCCTCTGTGCGCGCCATATGAAGGTCTTCCTCACAACGGGCAACAAAATTTCCGGTCCTTTTCCTTTCCAGACGGAAACCGGCCATTTCCCTTACAGCCCTGAGAGTCCTCCATTTTTCCCAAAAGCTCCCCTCTTCCTGAGCCTTATGGGCAGCCTTTGCCGCCTCAAGAAGTTTTTCCAGGCGGGACACCTCCTCCAGGGCATCGTTATGACGCTTTTTCCAGGGACCCATATATGCAGCAGCCTTCATCTTTACCTGCTCCATATCAATTACCCCATTCATTTGCTCCCCATAAGAAAGGTACGCTTGCCCATACTCCATCATAGCCCCCTTAAGGGCATCTGCCGCCTCCTTATCCTGCTGCATATGATACTTCACCTTCTCCACGTCGCTCAGACACTCCAGAAGATCATATCCCCTCAGCAGCACCACAACCGGATACTGTCCGCTTCCAGCCATTTCTACAATATCGGCCCCCACCTGGCGCACCATGCCGGCAAGTTCATTCAGCCATTCATTGTCCATTTTTCCCATAAGCCACTAGAACCCAAAGCTCAAGGTTACATATGCCCACGATTTCTCCAGGTACGGATTATATGTATATGAAACAGTTGCCGGCAAATCATAATTGAACACGGTGAACAGTCTTGTATACTCTGCAGTAAGGTTCACAATCCCAAAAGCCTTCGTATAATCTGTATACATTCCTTTGCCTACAGAAAATCCTGCCACTGCTGCCAATGAATTCCTTTCATCAAATTCATGGGTATATCCTCCCTCAAAATATGTGGAGAAAGCCTGATTGCCCTTTTCGTTCTTGTCATCGCCATAAATGAATGTACCTCCGGTTATATGCACCGGAATCTTTTCAAACTCATATGTTGCAATCAGCTCCACCTGATGTGTTGTAGCATTGTTGCCCAATTTGAAAATATCATCCTTCGACCACGGATAAAAATAATCCATCAGCTCTAGTGTAAGGTTTTCAACAGTATAGCTAAGGCCTATATTAACCTCCCTGTATGTATCCTCAAAATCCCATGCTCCCCAGAGATAAACATCAAAATTTCCCATATTGAATCCAACCGTAGGCTTAACCATAGGGGACTCGCCGGCAGGAATACCTCTCCACAAATGTTTGGAGCTCAAATCAACTGAGCCGTAAAACTCACCTTTACCACTCTCTTGCGCAGCAAGAGCAGAAGGCAAGGCAATCATCATCAACAGGAAAACACTTTTCCAGAACACTGAAACTTTACGTAAAATCTGCATTTTAAAATAGGTTTTTAAGTTAATAATGGTTTTATGAATATCATTTCTTCTCAAGCAATACTGTAGCATACACCGCTATAGCCTCCTCCCTGCCTACAAATCCGGCCCCTTCGGTTGTTGTGGCCTTTACTGAGATCCTGTCAACCTCTACTCCCAGCACACCGGCAAGGCATTCCCTCATTGGAATGATATATGGTGCCACCTTGGGTTTCTGCAACAATATGGTGCAGTCTGCATTTACAAGCGAGTACCCTTTCCCTGCAATGAGTGCATTAACTCTTGAAAGGAGTATTTTGCTGTCAATCCCCTTGAACTCAGAAGAATTGTCGGGAAAATGCTTCCCTATATCCCCCAATGCAAGTGCTCCCAGCATTGCATCACACAATGCATGGATGAGGGTGTCGCCGTCTGAATGGGCCACACACCCCTTGGTATGCTCTATCTTTATTCCACCCAACCAGAACTCCAACCCGGGAGCCAGCAGGTGCACATCGTATCCGTTTCCTATACGTAAGTCCATAACAATTATTTTAGGCAAATTTAACATAAATATTTTATCTTTGTTAGTTCATTAAAAGGAGATTTGATATGGGATTTTTTCAACCGCCAAAAATTAGGAAATTCAACTACCAGCCTGTTTTCTATGATGAAAGGAAAGAGGCATTGCAGAACAAGATAGATGCAGCAGAGCGTGAGAAAAACAGGGAATATGTTCCCGGCGCAAGCATCAGGGGATCTTTCAAGAGAATGGAAGTTGCCAGAAAAGACATAAAATATTCACCACTGATAAGATATATCTCAATCCTGGGTATAGCCGCAGCCCTGATTGCCGTTGTATATCTTGCACAGATGATGGGTTTATTGTTCTAGAAACATGCTACAGGTACTGCCAAGCCACATATCCAACCTTATTGCAGCAGGTGAGGTTATCCAGCGTCCGGCCAACGTGGTAAAGGAACTTATGGAGAATGCCGTAGATGCCGGTGCCACTTCTGTTGTTGTTGTAATAAACGACAGCGGCCGCACTCTCATTCAGGTTATAGACAACGGTTGCGGAATGACACCGCAAGAGGCTGCGCTGTGCTTTGAACGCCACGCCACCTCCAAGATTGCCAAGGCAGATGACCTCTACTCCATCCGCACTTTCGGATTCAGGGGCGAGGCCCTGGCTTCCATTGCAGCCTGTGCAGATGTAACCTTAAAGACCCGCAGAGAGGAGGACGAATGCGGCACAGAGGTACATATAGCAGAAAACACAATAATCTCACAAACAGAGACATCATGCCCTGTGGGAACCAACATTGCAGTAAGGAACATCTTCTACAATGTCCCTGCAAGGAGGAAATTCCTCAAATCGGACAACGTGGAATACCGCCAGATTGCAAGCGAGTTCATAAGGGTGGCACTCACCCGTACAGATGTGGAGTTCAGGCTTGTACACAACTCCAAAGATGTATTCCATGCTACTCCCGCATCAAGCGTAAAGCAGAGGATTACACAGTTGTGCGGCAAGGATATAGTGAAAGACCTCATCACCGCACAGACCTCAACCAACATAATTAAGGTAAACGGCTTCATAGGTCGTCCGGAGTTTGCCAAGAAGAGCCAGCCCAACCAGTATCTCTTTGTAAACGGAAGATACTTCAAGAGCCCCCTTCTGCACCGTGCCATCATCAAGGCCTACGGCAACCTTATTCCCGACAGTACCTCCCCGTCATATTTCCTCTTCATGGAGATTGAACCGGGAAGCATGGATGTGAACATCCACCCAAGCAAGACAGAGATAAAATTTGAGGACGAAGGGGTTATATTTGAGATAATCTCAGCTTGTGTAAAGGAGGCCATTGGAGAAGGCTCGTTCATACCGTCAATTGACTTTGACACCGAAGGGGCTCCGGAGATCCCTGTACTCAAGACAGGCTTTGGCGGCAACCACACATTCTCCGCTCCTAAAATCAACTACGACCCTCTTTTCAACCCGTTTGAAGAAGAGAAAAAAAATGGCACCAAGTGGAACTCCGCCAGCGAATGGAACAGCACAAGGGAAGATTTTTCATCAACTCCTGCATTTGAAGGGAATCCCATATACCCTGTAACAGAAAGCTCATCTTCAGAAGGTTACGACGGATTCTTCTCAGAGGAGAACGCCTGCGCAAACCCTCTGCTTGTGGTAAAGGGGAAATACATACTTACAACAGTAAAATCCGGCCTGATGCTCATTGACATTGGAAGGGCAAGGGAAAGGATATACTATGAGAGATATCTTGGCATGATAACCTCAGCCAAACAGCCTGTACAGGAACAGATGTTCCCTGAAACAATAGACCTCGACCACAATTCATACCATCTGCTGATGGAGAATGCAGAATTGACAGAGACACTGGGATTTGACATCCGTCCGTTTGGAGAGAACTGCATTGTGGTTTACGGCACTCCGGCAACCTTTGCAGAACACAACCTCAACATAAAGGAGAGCATAGACACCATCGTTGCCTCACTTGAAGAAGTTGGCAAAGATTTTGAAAAGGAGCTCAAGGAGACGATTGCAATGGAGATGGTGAGAAAATCAACCGTTTCCCGCCCTGCAGCCATAGGCAACGCCCAGGCCCAGGAACTTATTGACTCACTGTTCGCATGCAGCGAACCCAACCGTACACCGCAGGGAAATCCGGTAATGGCAATCATAACCATGGATGAACTGCAAGGAAAACTTTAAGAAAATATGTTTAGTAGAAATTCCATATTAGGGAGCATGCCTCCCGTGGTGAAGAACCTCATTATTACAAATATTGTCATCTACCTGATTACAATGATCAACGGGAACTTCATGTATGAGCACTTTGCACTATACTGCTTCCAGTCTGAAAATTTCAGACCGTTCCAGCTGGTGACCCATATGTTCATGCACGGCGATTTTGCCCACATATTCTTCAACATGTATGCTCTGTTCCTGTTTGGCAGCATCCTTGAGAGGGTATGGGGTAGCCAGAAGTTCCTGCTATACTACTTTGCAACAGGCATTGGAGCAGCACTGTTCCATCTTGGTGTAATTTCACTTGAAATTTATGGATACTTACCGGAAGCCAGTGCAGGGGACCTGTTCGCACGTACTCAGATTGCGGTTGCCCTTAACACCCACTCTGTAGGTGCTTCAGGCGCAGTATACGGTCTTCTTCTGGCTTATGGAATGCTGTTCCCGAACAATGTCATACAGCTCATATTCCCTCCAGTTGCCCTGAAAGCCAAATGGTTTGTACTGATATATGGAGCCATTGAACTACTTTTGGGACTGTCGGGAAAAGGAAGCAATATTGCACATTTCGCCCACCTTGGAGGTATGATTTTCGGTTTCTTCCTTATTCTATATTGGAAGAAGAACAACAGAATGTACTACTAGACCGCCCTCATTGGGCCATAAACTATGGGCAGAAAAAAAGAGACCGGCAAAAGCAACAGCGGAGGGCGAAGACGCTCACCTCTGCTGTTCGGGATCACATTCCGGGCAATCCTGATTGTGGCAGCGGCTGCAATGTTCCTCTCATACCTTGCCGTATATGTAAACCCGTCAAAGTTCTCACTGCCGCTTTTCTTTGGGCTGTATTTCATTCCGCTGTTTGCACTCAACCTTTTACTGCTCCTTGCTGCACTCCTGCGCAGGAGCCCAAGTGCGTGGATTGCAATAGTCGCCCTGCTGCCGTCGCTGCTGTACTCTGAACAGTTTGTAAAGATTGGAGAACCGGAGCCTGATACCTTTGCCGAAGGGGCAGCCCTCACAATAGAGAGTTACAATATTGGAATGTTCTCTTCTTCAGACAAAAAACTGACCAGGCAGGAGTGCCGCACTGAAATGGCCCGCCACCTGAAAGAGCACGACCCACATATTGTGTGTCTGCAGGAATTCTTTGCCGAGGACTACAGACAGGCCGACACCATTTTTGGGCAGTACCCCCACCGCCATTACCACCTTTTCAAGGCCCGCAACGGCAAACTTTTTGGAAATATCATATTGAGCAAATTCCCGATAGGTGAAAAGGGGCGCCTGAGTTTTCCAAACAGCACAAATCTCTCCATTTACGCAGACATAGACCATGCCGGCCATACCCTGCGCATATACAACAACCATCTTGAGTCATACAATGTCTCCTTCATGGCTCTGGTGCACAAGTTCGGCTCCGGAAAGGCAATCTCCAGCGACGAGCTGAAAAGGGATATTGTAGATACCCACGAAAAGATGAAAGGGACATTCATCAAACGCTCCGAGCAGGTTGACCAGATTCTGGGCAACATAAAGAAGACACCTCACCAGGCCATAATTTGCGGCGACTTCAACGACACCCCAATGTCGTACACCTACCACACCCTGGCAAAGAAAAGGCAGGACACCTTTGAAGAGGCCGGCTCCGGCTTCGGTGGCACCTTCCGCCCAATCTGGCCCCTGCTCCGTATAGACTACATCCTGGTTCCACAGGATGCCACCTGCCTGAGCCACACCACCCATAAACTGGAACTTTCAGACCATTATCCTACCATTGCAGAGATTGTTGTACCTGTACAATAGGTTAGGCACACCTGCCACTCTTGGTAAAAATTTTACTATTTTTGTAAAAATATTATTCAGATGAAACAGCAGATTGACGCAGCAATAAAAGTACTTAAAGAGGGAGGAGTGATCCTTTACCCTACAGATACCATTTGGGGCCTTGGCTGTGATGCCACAAACCCGGAGGCCGTAGAGAAGATTTTCAAGATCAAGCAACGTTCAGACAGCAAGAGCCTGATTACCCTTGTAGCTGACTTGGACATGGTGGGCCGCTACGTAAAAGAGATTCCGGAAATTGCCATACAGCTGGTGGAAGTGAATGACAAACCCATGACAATCATCTACCCGGGAGCAATGGGCCTCGCAAAAAATGTAATTGCAGAGGACGGCACAGCAGGCATACGCATACCTTGCAATGAATTCTGCAACAAGCTGATAAGCAAGTTCCACAAGGCAATTGTCTCTACATCTGCAAACATCTCCGGCAATCCGGCCCCCGCAACATTTGATGAGATACCACAGGAGATAAAGGATGCTGTTGACTATATTGTAGCACCTGAGTTTGAGGGCGACTGCACCCACTCGGCATCACAGATCATAAAAGTGGGCTTGGGCAGCGAGATTGAGATTATCCGAGGATAGAAGGAACCATAAAATAAACCCCTGCAACAGCTGCTACGGCAGCTGTTTCTGTTCTCAGGCGAGAGTCTCCCAGGGTAAGCGGTGAGAAGCCTGACTCAATGGCAGCCACTACTTCTGCAGGCGAAAAATCTCCCTCAGGACCAATGAGGACAGTAATGCGTGGAGTACCGGGGTTGGCAGCCACGGCTTTCTGTACAGCCTGAGCCAGCGTTACCTTCTCCTGCTCACCACAGTATGCAATGAGTTTCACCCCTTCAGCTGCAGCACACGCCTTTATGAACTGTTTCACGGAAACCGCTTCCAGCAAAGAAGGAATGGCACCCTTGAGCGACTGTTTTGCCGCTGAAACCAGAATCTTCTCCAGACGCTCAGGTTTGATGATACGGCGCTCAGAATGCTCTCCAATTACGGGAACCACCACATCCACGCCCATCTCAGTGGCCTTTTCCAGGAACCACTCGTAACGGTCTATGTTTTTTGTAGGGCAAACGGCCATTGTGAGATGATAGTTATGGATACCAAAGCCCTCCTGAACTTTCTCCACGCTGCACACCACCTTCTTTCCGCACTCAATGATACGGCACTCCAGCAGAGAACCGCAGCCGTCAATCACATTTATTGTATCTCCCACGGTGTGCCTGAGCACTTTTGCACAGTGTCTGCTCTCCTCTTCTGTGAGGGTGCAAAGCCCGTTATTTATTTCAGTGGAATAAAAAAGTTCCATACAGCTCACTTTAAAATTAATGGTTATATTTGCCTTCCAAATGATTATGCAAATATAATAGATTTAAAATATGGCACAACTCAAATCACAACGTTACGTAGCGCTGGATGTCCTTAGGGGCATGACAGTTGCCGGCATGATTCTGGTGAACAATCCCGGTACATGGAGCAAGATTTTCCCGCCGCTAAGGCATGCTGCCTGGGCAGGATGTACTCCAACAGACCTTGTATTCCCATTTTTCCTTTTTGTAGTGGGAGCGGCAATGGCATTCTCATTTGCAAAATACAATGAGGGTCTTACTCCCGACAGCGTAAAGAAACTTATCAAGAGGGGAATCCTCATCTTCCTCGTAGGCTTCGGTCTCAACTGGTTCCCGTTCTATCCTACTTCTCCAAATCCCGACCTTTCCGTTTGGGAGAACTTCATCAGCCGTCTTGAGCACGTGAGGATCATTGGAGTATTGCAGAGAATTGCAATGTGCTATGTACTTGGCGGACTTGTAGCCCTATGGCTGCAGAAAGGCAAGAAGATCATCACAGCAATGGCTGTACTGATGGGGCTTCACTGGCTTGTACTGTGGCTTATCGGTGATTCGTCTGCAGAACTTGTGAACGGCGCTGCAGGAGCATTCTCGCTTGCAGGACAGAATGCAGATGTGATTGACCTTGCAATCTTTGGTGAGAGCCATATTTACAAGGGATTCGGCATTCCATTTGATCCGGAGGGACTTCTTGGTGCCCTTTCAGGCTCATGCACAGTACTTTTGGGATACCTTATCGGGAAGAAGATACAGCAGACCCCAGAGAAGATTGATGTTGTGGCACAGCTTTACACCATTGGACTTTGCTGTATTGGTGCAGGCCTTGTATGGAGCATCTGCTACCCTATCATCAAGGCACTTTGGACCGGTTCATACGTGCTGTACGCTGGCGGCTGGAGCATTGTAATGCTTGCATTCTTCATCTATCTGATTGACATTAAGGGGAAAGAGAAGGCATTCACCCCATTCAAGGCATTGGGTATGAACCCGCTGTTTGCATTTGTAATGGCTGGCCTCTTTGCAAAGGTGCTTGGCCAGATTATCAAGTGGAAATACACTGTTGTAATGGCAGATGGAGCCGTTAAGGAGAAGACCTGGAGCGTATTGAGCTGGTTCTACAACAATGTATGCGTGGCTATAGTTGGAGAGAGCAACGAGGTTTCTTCACTTATCTACGCACTTGTTTATGTTGCAGTGTTCACTGCCATGGCAATGTTTCTTTACAAGAAGAAAATTGTAATAAAACTGTAATTGTATATGGCTTACATAGGGTTGATATCAGACACTCACGGTGTCTTTGACGACAAGCTCAAAAAGTTCCTTGAGCCGGTAGACGAGATATGGCATGCCGGCGATTTCGGCAATCTTGAAACGGCAGATGCCATTGCTGCATTCAAGCCTCTCAGAGGCGTTTACGGCAATTGTGACGACTACAGCGTGAGGCTGGCCCACCCTTATGTACAGTTCTTTGAGTTTGAAGGGAAGAGAATCCTCATGATGCACATTGGAGGATACCCCGGAAGGTATGATTTCAAAGCTTTCCAGCTTATTAATGCACATCTTCCCGACATATTCATCTGCGGCCATTCACACATATTGAAAATAATGAACGACTCCCGCTACAACATGCTCACCATCAACCCGGGAGCAGCCGGCATACAGGGATTCCACACCGTACGCACCGCACTGAGGTTCAGGATTGAGAACGGAAATGTCACCGATATGGAGGTGGGAGAATGGGATAGAAAACTATAAACCTATAAATATATGAAAAGACTATTTCTAGCAATAGCGCTTTTGGTATGCGGCATGGCTTATGCCCAGCAGACACCAATAACAAAGGCCAACTATGATTTGGCAGAGCGCTTCTCGGCAAAAAAGGTGAACCAGATGGTTTTCTCTACAGAGGTAAGGCCAAACTGGTTCAAGAATTCAGACAAGTTCTGGTACACTTACAAGACAACCCAGGGAACTGAGTATTACATTGTAGACCCTGTTGCAGGCACAAAAAAGAAAATCTGGGATATGGGCAAACTTGCCGCACAGATCTCTGCAATCACCAAAGATCCGTTTGATGCACAGCACCTTCCAATCCAGAACCTTAAACTTAAAGATGACAAATGCTTTGAGTTTGAGATCAGGACTTCACTGATGGTTCCTAAAAAGGAGAAACCTGGCGAGAAAAAACCTGCCAGAGGAGGAAAAACAGCCAAAGAGAACAAAGTGTTCCGTTTCAGCTGGGACATTGCACAAGGCAAGCTTACCGACATCACCGAGCAGGAGAAAGAGAAAGACTACCCAAGATGGGCCAACATTTCTCCCGACGGAAAATATGCCATCTACGGCAAAAACTACAACCTTTGGTACATGGACATGGAGAACCTGAAAAAAGCCATGGAAAATGAAAAGGACACAACAATTGTTGAGCACCAGCTTACCAAAGACGGCAGCAAGGAGTTCCCATATGCAGGAAGAGGCATGTACGGCGGCAACCATGAGGAGGATACCACCAAACGTACAGGAGCATATGTTTCATGGTCTCCAGACTCAAGACATTTTGCCCTAACCCGCAGCGACATGAGCAACATCAAGGAGCTTTGGGTAATTGATGTCCTTTCAAACCCACGTCCTAAACTTGAGGGATACAAATACCAGATGCCAGGCGAGCCAGGTCCTAAAGCATACTTGTATCTGTTCGATTTCCAGGCAAAGACTTCAAAGACAATTGACATTGCAGCATTCAAGGACCAGTCTGTAAGTGTTCTCAGAAAACCTGTATCAATTACCGAGAGAACATACGAGAAATATGTCCCTATGACTTGGCTTGGAGACAACGGCATGTTCTACTTCACACGCCAGAGCAGAGACCAGAAAAGAGTTGACCTTTGCCGCGTAGATGTGGCAACCGGCGAGTGCAAGGTAATTGTACACGAGGAGTTGAACACATACGTAGAAACCAGAGACCTTCACTTCTTCAACAAAGATTCAGAGTTCATTCACTGGTCTGAAAGAGACGGTTGGGCTCACTTGTACCTATACAGCGCAGACGGTACATTGAAGAACCAGATTACAAGCGGAGAGTACCATGTTGAGGAGGTTCTTGGCGTTGATGAGGCAAAAAGAGTTGTATACTTCACAGCTTGTGGAAAAGAGAAAGGAATCAACCCTTACTATATGTATGTATACAGCGCAAACCTGGATGGCAGCAATGTAAAACTTCTATGCAAAGGAGACTATGACAACAAAGCTACCATGAGTGATGACAACAAGTATTTTGTAAACAACTACTCAAGAGTAGACTGTACTCCTAAAACAGCATTGTACGACAATACCGGACGCAAGATCATGGATTTGGAAGAGGCAGACTTGAGCCAGCTGTTTGCACGCGGCTACAAATTCCCTGAGATCTTTACCGTTAAGGCCGGTGACGGCATTACAGACCTTTATGGTGTAATGTACAAGCCATTTGACTTTGACTCTACCAAACTTTATCCTATCATTGAGTATGTGTACCCGGGTCCTCAGACTGAGGCAAACAACTCTTCTTGGAGCAAAGGCATGGACAGAGTTGACCGTCTTGCACAGCTTGGATTTATTGTTGTTACCGTAGGTAACAGAGGAGGACACCCTAACCGCTCAAAATGGTACCACAACTTTGGTTATGGCAATCTTAGAGACTATGGCTTAGAAGACAAGAAAGTAGCTGTACAGCAGCTTGCAGCACGCCATCCGTTCATCAATGGCAAGAAAGTTGGTATCCACGGCCACTCAGGTGGAGGATTCATGTCAACTGCAGCAATCCTTAAATATCCTGATTTCTTCCAGGCAGCAGTATCATGTGCCGGCAACCACGACAACAGCATCTACAACCGCTGGTGGAGCGAGCAGCACCATGGAGTGCTTGAGGAGGTTTCCGAGAAAGGTGACACCACATTCAAATACAGCATCAACACCAACCAGCAGCTTGCAAAGAACCTTAAAGGCAACCTGCTTCTGGTTCACGGAGACATTGACAACAATGTACACCCTGGCAACACAATGAGAGTGGTAGATGCACTTATCAAAGCCAACAAACGCTTCCAGATGCTTATTCTCCCAGGCCAGAGACACGGTTTTGGAAACATGACTGAATACTTCTTCTGGAGAATGGCAGACCATTTCTGCGAATATCTGATTGGAGACTCTGAAAAAGAGGAAATTGACATCAAACAGATGAATAATAACTAATCATCGGGAGTATAAATTTCTGCGAAAGCATAACTTATTGTAAAAGAGGATATTAAAATAGTATCCTCTTTTATTATTTCACGCACCCAAAACTATGGTGTAATTTTATCTGGCTCATTATCTGCACATTGCATAAATAGCCTCAATTTGGTATATAAAATATTTTCATTACCTTTGCCGCCGTTTTAATTTAAACCAAAAGATTACAGTTATGAAACTATTCAGAAAAGCGGTCCTTACTGCAGCAGCTGTACTTTCAGTACTTAGCGCAAATGCAGAGGGATACCAGATCAACTCACAGAGTGCAAGACAGTGGGGTATGGCTCACACAGGTACTGCCCTAAAACTTGGTGCTGAGAGCATGACATTCAACCCTGCCGGTTTGGCTTTCATGAACTCAAAATTTGACGTTTCTCTAGGAACAATACTTATCAAATCCAATGTTGACTTTGAGCAGGGTGCATACAAGCACAGTACCGACAACCCTATCAGCACCCCTATCTTCGGCCACTTCGGTTACAAGGTAAACGACAAACTTGCTGTTGGTATCAATGTTACCAACCCTGCAGGAAACTCACTTGTATGGGGTGACAACTGGGCAGGTGCTACCCTTATCCAGGATGTTTCCCTTAAAGCATTCAACGTACAGCCAACCGTATCATACAAAATCAATGACTTTATCAGCGTAGGTGCCGGCCTTATGATTGACTTCGGTTCTTTTGAGCAGAGAAAAGGACTTGTTGCTGCAGGCGCATTTGACGGTCTTGGAGCTCTTGCAAGCGGTCTTTCTGCTGCTATGCCTTCACTTGCTCCACTTCCAGGAATGATCAGCTCTTTCAGCGGCCAGGTTCCTGTTGGCATTGAGCTTGAGGGTTCTTCAAAAGTTGCTTACGGTTTCAACGTAGGAGCTTTGGTAAACATCACTCCAAAACTTACTCTAGGTGTATCTTACCGTTCTAAAGTAAAACTTTCTGTTGAGGGCGGCGAGGCTGAGCTTGAGTACGCAAACGACAACGCAAAGAATGTAATCAATGCAATCAAATCATTCGATACAACTCCTCTACAGGGTCTTGAGGCTGCAGGTGCACTTCCTGCAGGTACAGTAGCTACTCTAAAAGGCACTCAGACACAGCTTGCTACAATGGGTATACTTGACGGTGCAGAGTTCAGCGCATCAATGCCTATCCCTAGCATCTTGAGCGTAGGTCTTGCATACCAGCCAAATGAGGCTTGGACTCTAACCGGTGAGGCTCAGATTACAGGATGGAGCGCTTATGACAAACTTGATATCGCATTCAAGACTGCTGCAGGTGACATTCTTCAGTCATCAGTTAAAGACTACGACAACACTGTATGCGTAAGACTTGGTGCACAGTACGTTGCCAATGACTTTGTAACTTACAGGGCAGGTGTGTACATGGACACCCCTCCAGTACAGATGGACAACTACAACCCTGAGACTCCAAGTGCAAACTCTTACGGAGTAACTGCAGGTGCAACCTTGAATCCTACCAAATTCATGGCCATTGACCTTTCAATCGGTTACTTGAGAGGTGAGAAAACCACAGGTTCATGCAACGAGGGTGCATTCAAGGCTGACTATACCAAGAGCGCAATCATGCCTGGTATTGGTGTAAGATTCAACTTCTAAAAAACTAGACCTTACTATAAACAGGAGGCCTGCAGCCGGGAAACCGGAAGCAGGCTTTCCCTTTTTGGGGCACTCCCTTTGCGCATAGCATCTTTTTAAATATCTTTGCATTTGGCAACATGCGCCTTAATCCCGACAAATCAAACAATAACATATGAAGAAACTATTTACCACATTGGCAGCGGCAGCACTTGCACTGACCGTATGCGCATGTTCACAGACACAGGGCGAAGCTCCTGCAGCTGAGAACACCACTCCAAGCAACCTTATTGGAACATTTCCTGGCGAGGAGAACATGAACTACGCTACCGACATCCTTACAGGAGCCGAGCAGCTTGAGGAGTACCTTCCACTTGTAGAGGGCAAAAGAGTATGTATCCTTTCAAACCAGTCGGGTATGGCTTCTGCCACCGCACATGTATTGGACACCCTTCTTGCACACAACGTTAAAGTAACCTGCATCATGTCTCCTGAGCACGGTTTCAGAGGTGATGCTGACGCAGGTGAGCACGTTTCAAGCTCAACCGATCCTAAAACCGGAATTCCAATCCGCTCACTATACGAGGGCAAATCCGGCAAACCTGCAAAAGAGGTAATGGATGAGTTTGATGTACTTGTATTCGACCTGCAGGACGTAGGAGTACGTTTCTATACATACTATGTTACAATGGTAAAAATGATGGCTGCCTGCGCTATGGAGGGCAAGGAGTTCATCGTTTTGGACCGTCCTAACCCTATCGGATTCTATGTAGACGGCCCTATCCTTGACATGCAGTACAAATCTGGCGTTGGTAGCCTTCCAATCCCTGTTGTACACGGAATGACACTTGGAGAGATTGCATACATGGCAAACGAGAGCGACTGGTTGCAGCACGGCCACAAAGATGCTGTAGGCAAAAAAGTTGACCTTAAAGTTGTAAAATGCAAGAACTACACCCACGCAAAACTTTACAGACTTCCTATCAAACCGTCTCCAAACTTGGGCGACATGAGGGCAATTTACCTATACCCTTCTACATGTTACTTTGAGGGAACCCCTGTAAGCTTGGGCCGCGGTACTGCAAAAGCATTCCAGATGTACGGACACCCTAACATGTTGGGCTACAAATACAGCTTTACCCCAAGAAGCATCCCTGGAGCAAAGAATCCTCCTCTATTGGATAAAGAGTGCTGGGGCGTAGACCTTACAGTAAACCCTTCAATTGAGCAGATCAACCAGGACGGTATCAACCTTGAGTATATTGTTGATGCATACACCAACCTTAACCTTGAGGACCACTTCTTCCGCAAAATGTTTGAGCTTGAGATTGGCCAGTCATACGTAAGAAAGATGATCAAAGAGGGCAAGAGTGCCAAAGAGATTGAGGCAATGTGGACTGAGGATGTAGAGAAATTCAAGGAGCAGAGAAAACCGTTCCTTCTTTATCCTGAGAACTAAATCCTTTTTTGAACAACAACCCCCGCTAGAATACTCTAACGGGGGTTTACTTTATCTGGTCAGGCTCCTCTTCCATTTCTTGTCGGGAAGAATCACTTCATCAGGGCCCTCAGCTGCTTGGCAATGTTTGATGCAAATACAAAATCATTGAGTTCCTTGCAGTCTGATGTGAGGATCTCCTTGTTGCTTCCCTCCCATAACTTCTGTCCCTGGTAGATGAAGCCTATCTTGTCGCCAATTTCCATTACGGAGTTCATGTCGTGGGTATTGATTACCGTTGTTATGTTGTACTCCTGAGTAATCTCCTGGATGAGGCGGTCTATTACAATTGAAGTTGTTGGATCGAGTCCGGAGTTGGGCTCATCGCAGAAGAGATATTTTGGATTGAGGGCTATTGCCCTTGCAATGCCTACACGTTTCTGCATTCCGCCACTCAACTCGTTGGGGTACTTCTTGTTGGCATTCTCAAGATGCACCCTCTTGAGGCAGAAGTTTGCCCTTTCAAGTTTTTCCTCCTTGCTCCAGTCGGTGAAGAAATCCATCGGGAACATGATATTCTCTTCTACGGTTGCAAAATCAAAAAGGGCACTTCCCTGGAAAAGCATTCCCATCTCCTTGCGCAATTCTTTCCTCTGCTTTTCCTTCAGTGTAGTGAAGGCTTTGTCGTCGTACCATATTTCGCCGCTTGTAGGGGTATGCAATCCCACCAGATTCTTCAGAAGCACGGTCTTTCCGCTTCCGCTGGCGCCAATTATAAGGGAGCACTCCCCTGCCTTATATTCTATTGAGATTCCCTTGAGAACCTCTTTTCCTTCAAATTCCTTATGAAGATTTTCTACTCGTATCATATTACAACAACAATTTGGTAAGGGCAAGGTCAAAGACAAGTATAAGCACGCTTATGGCTACAATGGCCTTTGTGCTGGAGCGTCCCACTCCCAGTGAACCGCCTTTGGCATAATATCCGTAATAGGATGCCAGCGAGGTAATGATGAATGTGAAGACTGCCATTTTTGATATACTGTAGTAGATGTAATGTATCTTGAAAGCAAACTGCAGACCTTCCACGTATTGTGCCATGGTTATGGCCCCTGTTGCGGCAATGATGGCCGCTCCGCCAAAGAGGCCTATGACAAAGCTTGAAAGCATTACAAACGGGCTCAACACAACTGAACTTACAATCTTTGGAAGGATAAGGTAGTTGGCTGAATTCACTCCCATGATATCCATTGCATCAATCTGCTCCGTAATACGCATACTGCCTATCTCCGATGCTATGTTGGAGCCTATCTTGCCTGCCAGGATAAGGGCAACCATGGTTGAGCAGAACTCAAGCACAAGTATCTCCCTGGCCATATATCCCACATACATTTTGGGGATGAATGGGCTCTCCAGGTTGTTGATGGTCTGGATTACCGCCACTGCTCCAATAAAGATGGATATGATGCTGATCAGAGGAACTGAATCAAGCGTCAGTTTCTGCCCTTCTACAGCACATTGCCTGAAGAAAATCCTCCATTTTTCCGGCTTTTGGAACACTTTGAGCATGAGCATCCAGTATTCTCCTGTGGTTTGCAATATCTTTTTCATCAATTTCCAAATTTTACGCAAGGTACACATTTTTTTGCCCTTGCCATAATTGTGCCCCAAATAAAAATAAATTATTAAATTTGACGGATATTATAATTTTATCCGACTTGAGACTTATATACAATATAGCCATCTGGTGTTACGGTGCCCTTACAGGTATTGTAGGGCTGTTCAACCACAAGGCAAAGCTTTTCTCCCAGGGGAGGAAAGGACTTCTTGAAAAGATATCGGCAGAAGTGGACCATTCTGCCCCTATTGTGTGGTTCCACTGCTCTTCTGTAGGAGAGTTTGAGCAGGCAAGACCGCTTATTGAGTGGTACAAGGAGAATGCCAAGGAGTACAGGATTCTCCTTACTTTCTTCTCGCCAAGCGGTTATGAGATGAGAAAGAACTATCCTCTTGCAGACTGGATCTATTATCTTCCTGTAGATACCGCTTCCAATGCCCGCAAATTCCTTGATGCGGTACAGCCGCAGAAGGCGGTGTTCATCAAGTACGAGTTCTGGTTCAATTACCTCAACCAGCTCAGGAAGAGAGGTATAAAGACATACATAGTTTCAGCAATCTTCAGAGAGGATCAGGTATTCTTCAAACCTTGGGGAGGGCTGTTCAGAAAGATGCTGTCCTCATTCACTGCGCTGTTTGTTCAGGATGAACTGTCGGGAAAACTGTTGGAATCCATTGGAATTAAGGATAATGTTACAATCTGTGGCGACACCAGGTTCGACAGGGTGAACCAGATTACTGCACAGAGCAAGGAGTTCCCTGCAATCAGCCGGTTCAGCAAGGACTCATTTACAGTTCTGGCTGGCAGCACATGGCCTCCGTGTGAGGAGATTCTGGCGGCTACTGTAAAGAATTTCTCAAAAGTGAAGCTGGTAATTGCTCCTCATGAGATCCACAAGGAGCACATTGCCAAGATTGTGGAAACTTTCAAGGGATACAAGCTGGTAAAATTTTCAGACATAAAAGATGAGTCTGATCCAAGGCTGGATACATCAAATGTGCTGCTGATAGACTGCATGGGAATCCTTTCTTCAATCTACAGATATGGTGATTTTGCCTACATAGGCGGAGGTTTTGGTGTAGGTATACACAATATCCTGGAGGCTGCAACATATGGTATTCCGGTAGCATTCGGACCAAAATACCAGAAGTTCAAGGAGGCGAGGGATCTTGTGGCGCTGCAGGGTGCAACCCCGGTACGCAGCCAGGAAGAGTTCTACGCACTACTCGACAAGCTTGTAAAGAACAGGCCGGTAAGGGAGGAGAGGGGAAAAATCTGCCAGGATTACGTAAAGAAGAATCTTGGAGCTACAGAAAAGATAATCAAGGTGATAGAGGGATAGATTCCCCGAATCCTGAAAAAACGTTTTTAGAAAAAAGAAATTTGGCACCCCTGTAAGGTGCCTTTTTCTTTTTTTGGCATCCTTTTCAGCCGCCATACCCTTACTTTGCCCTAAAAAATGCTCAGCAAAGTCTATTGTGCAAACTGTAGGGGATTGGAGGTTACAACCGTTACAGTAGAAGTGGAGGTTTCGGACGGAATCTGCTTTTATCTTGTAGGGCTCGCAGACAACGCCATAAAGGAGAGCCAGCAGAGGATCTCAAGTGCGCTGGCCAAGTTCGGCTACAGGATTCCCGGAAAGAAAATTATCATAAACATGGCTCCAGCCAATCTCAAAAAAGCAGGTTCGGCCTTTGATGCGGCAATCGCTGTTGGAATCATAGCGGCCTCCGGGCAAAACTCATTCTTTTGCCTTGAGGAGTTTATGGTAATTGGAGAGCTGGCTCTCGACGGCTCGCTCAGAGGCTCTGAAGGGGCTCTCCCTATGGCCCTGCATGCTGCTGCACAAGGCTTCAAGGGGTGTATACTTCCAATGGAATCGGCAGCAGAATGTGCCGATATAAACGGGATTACCGTCTTTGCAGCAAGGCATCTGGGTGATGTGATTGATATCCTTTCCTCTCCGGAAACAGCCTCATCATACATACCGCTCAAACGCCAGTACTTGCCAAAAAAGGAGTGGGAATACGATTTTGCCCACGTAAAAGGGCAGCACCTGGCAAAAAAAGGGCTTGAAATAGCGGCCGCCGGAGGTCACAACGCAATTCTGGTAGGCAGTCCGGGCTGCGGCAAGACGCTGATGGCCAAATGCCTTCCATCCATCCTACCCCCCTTAAGCAAAAGCGAAGCTCTTGAAACAAGCACCATCTACTCCGTGGCCGGACTGCTGAAAAACAATGGCGGACTAATCCTTGAACGTCCTTTCAGGAGCCCCCACCACACCTCAACCGTACAATCTCTGGCCGGAAGTCTTGGAATGCCTGGAGAGGTCTCACTGGCCCATAACGGAGTGCTCTTTGCAGATGAAATTGCAGAATTCGGGAGAGCTTCGCTGGAGATTCTCCGACAGCCGCTGGAGGACTGCCGGATACAGGTTTGCCGCGCCAGCACCAGAGTGTGTTACCCCGCCTCATTCATGCTCATTGCCGCCATGAACCCCTGCCCCTGCGGATACCTCAACGACCCCAAGAAGAACTGCACCTGCTCCTCCAGCGCCATAATGAAATATGCCGGGAAGCTGTCGGGACCCCTTTTGGACAGGATTGACATACAACTCAATTTAAAGAATGTTCCTCCCGACGATATTGTGGGAATCTCCGCAAAAGAGGAGGAGCCCAGCAGTGCCATTGCTGCCAGAGTAAAGAAAGCCAGGGAGATACAGCTGGAGAGGTTCAAAGGGGAAACCTTCTACACCAATGCCAGGATTCCGGCGGGGAAACTTGCCCGATACTGTACAATTGGAAAAAAGGAGCAGGCATTCCTCAAGTCCTACATCTCAAGACAGGGCATTTCGGCCAGAGGATACAGCAGAATTTTGAAAATATCGCGCACCATAGCCGATTTGGATGGGAAGGATTTTATATCTTTGGAGCATATTTCAAAAGCAATCCAGCTGCGGCTGAACATAAACGAGTTTTAGAGATGGCAACAACAATACAGATAAAGAGTCTGGCAGAGATAGACAAGGCTGCCAGGGAGTTCATAGCTTACGCATCAGCTTCACCGCTGCAGAGCAACATATTCGCTTTCTTTGGACAGATGGGTGCCGGCAAGACCACATTCATAAAGGCCATCTGCAGGGCATTGGGAGTTGAGGATGATGTTAACAGCCCAACCTTCACCATTGTGAACGAGTACCGCAGCGCAAAGGGATTCCCTGTATACCACTTTGATTTCTACAGGATAAACAACATTGCCGAGGCATTTGACATTGGAACCGACGAATATTTTGGAGGGGACGGCATCTGCCTTATAGAGTGGCCTGAAAAAATAAGTGAAATTCTTCCCGACGACTGTTTCAAGGTGTATGTCAACGTAGACACTGAAGGGAACAGGACTGTGGATATAGAGGACTAGAAATGGAATCTGCAACCCAGCTCCGCCTTAATCTGCAGCGGCTGGTCTGTCCTTACGCTATACTGGATATCTGAATTTGTGAAATAGATTATGTTGGGCTCAAAATAAAGTCCCACATAATCCGAGAACCTGTACTCTACACCCAAGCCGGCGTTTACAGAGAATTGGAGCCCGTCTATTTTTGTAGAGTTTGAGTGGGAATCCTTGTAGCTGTTGAACTTGTATTTTGCCCTTATACCCTTCTCAAGCATCGCACCACCGTTTACATAGAACGCAAATTTGTTTCTTTGGGCTATAATGCCATAGACATTCACCGGGATACCCACATAATGGAGGGTCTGGCTTCCGCTATAGCGCACCTTGTTTACCAGACAGTCAAACTTGCTCCTGAGTCTGGTATAGCTCACTCCAACTCCCAAAGCCAGGTTTTCACCTACAGGGAACTGCAGCTGCACACCCAGATTTACCGGTAAAGAATATTTTGTATCTGAAACCTGCTCTACCAGATAGCCATGATGTGCATCATCCGCAGAACTCACAGCCATAACCCTTGAGCCGGTAACACTTGCGGAGCTCCCCGGCATAAAGCCACCGGTAAAGGCCACAGCATATCTTTTTCTGCTGCCCTCATCCGTCTGTGGCAATCCTGCCCAATCATCATAATACAATTGTCTTGCGGACATATTTCTTTGCGGGACCTGCACCTGTTCCGGTGAAGTGTCTGCAGACTCCTTCTCAGGAGCAGTCTTCCCTACAACCGCTTCATGCTCTCCATCTGCAACTGCATCTCCAGTTTTTACCTCCACTTCTCCTCTCTGTGCTACAGCAACTCTCTGCTGCACAACAACCTGCTTGCCTGCCATGAAGGAATTCTGCAGCACAACAGTATCTGATAATTTTTCATTCTGAATTTGAGGCTCCGGGCGCACCTCCCCTTGCGGAGCACTCTCCGCTACAGTTGCCTGCTTAACCGGCATTGATGAAAACAACTGCGCAAAATACTCCAGTTCACGCGCCCTACGCCCGTCTACAGATGTAATGGCCACAAATATTGCAGCTATGACCGCGGCTGACGAAAGGGCACGGCAGAAAATCATGCGTATCCTTCTCCTGCGCAAGCTCTCCTGTATATCCGGCCACAAGCCTGAGTCTACAGGCTCCTCGTGGTCGTACAGTTTGTCCCTTATTTCATCAAATTCACTTTTGGCCATCTGTATTGTACTCCTTCAGTTTCTCTTTCAGCCATATCTTGGCCCTGCTCAGCTGCGATCTGGAACCGCTCTCGGTAATTTCAAGCTCACGGGCAATCTCCTGATGGGTATATCCCTCAATCGCATACATGTTGAACACCGTCCTGAATCCTGCCGGCATCTGCTGCACTATCTCCATAAGCACCTTGGTATCAATCTTCTCCACAATCCCCTGCTCATACGGAACCTGCATGCTAGCCTCCTCCAACTGGTCTGCATGCTTGAGGATATCGTTCTTCCTCAGATACATCAGCGACGCAGTGATGAATATCCTCCTGGCCCAGCCTTCAAAAGAGCCCTCTCCCTTGTACGTGGGGAGCTTTGCATAAAGGGTTATAAAACCGTCGTGCAGGACATCCCTGGCCGCCTCCCTGTCTGCGATGTACCTCAAGCACACAGCATGCATGCGCGGCGCAAGCCACTCATACATGTGCTTTTGTGCCAAAGCATCATTTTTGAGGCATTGGGCTATAAGTTCTGCCTCATTTACCTCTACAGTCCAGGACACTACCATCAGTCAGCTTATATTAATAGATGCAAATTTGCTAATAAAAGTTGCAAATAGAAAATAAAATCGTCCTTTGCACCCGGCACAAACAGAAGGTAGCACAGAATTTGTTACATTTGTATTATATAACACAAGAATGCCATTTATGAAACTGCATACATTATTCATGTGCGCTGCGCTTTTTTTGGCCGCAACACTGTTATCACCCATTAAGGGCCATACTCAGGAGAAAAGTGCCGACAGCACTGCAACTGCTCTGCTGTTCAACGGACTAAAAGAATACAACACAGGAAATTACGGAAAGGCAAAGGAGCATCTGCAGAAACTGGCTGCGATTGATCCCCAAAACGATGCCGCATACTATTACCTGGCAAATATTGCAATCAGGACAGACGATGCCCCGTCGGGAGAATTATACCTGAAGAAAGGAATTGAACTGGATCCGGAGAATTTCTGGTACAGGGAGATACTGGGGCAACTGTACATCAAACACAACAAGATTGCGGAGGCCATCAAGCTGTACGAGGAGCTGCTGGAGATGTATCCCAAGAAGTCTGCCGTATACTACAGCCTTGTAAACCTGTATCTTGGCACACAGCAGACAGCCCAGGCCAAGGAGATGCTTGAAAAGATTGAGGCGGTACAGGGCAAGAGCGAGGCCATTGCAATGACATACTACAACATCTTCAGGATGGAGCAGGACTGGGAGAAGGCCCTTAACTATCTTGTTGAGTTTGACAAGGAATTCCAGAGCCCGCGCATAGCATGTGTGATTGGAGACATGTACGCAAACCGCTACAAGGACTCGCTGGCACTGATATACTACAACAAGGCCCTTGAGGTTGACAAGGAGTGTGCACCGGCCATGTACGGCAGAGCGGAAGTGCACCGCTCCAACGGGAACTTTGCAGCTTTCTTTGAGGACATCAACCCGTTTTTGGCCAACCCTACCATTGACTCGAGGATGAAGGTAGATTATCTGAAGCAGCTTTTCCAGATCCCGAACTTCCTCAACAGGTTCAAACACCAGCTGGATTCTGCAATGTTGGGAATTGAGGCTGCACACCCTGCAGACACTACAGCCAACCTCTTCCTGGCTTCGTATTACGGAGAGAGGGGCAACAATGAGCGCTGCAAGGAGCTCCTTTACAAAAACCACGAGCTCTACCCGGATGACTACAGCCTGCTGGCAACCTATATCATTGCCCTTTACCAGCTTCAGGAGTGGGAAAACCTTGAAGAGGCATCCTCAAGGGCATTGGAGCAGTACCCGGCAGACAGGGACCTCACCCAACTCAGAGCTATCGCACGCTTCCAGACAGGCAACACCGACAAGGCCATTGAATCATACAGGGAGCTGGAGAAAATAGCCCTTGCCAGCAAAGATACTGCAACACTGATTACTGCCTACAGTATCCTCGCAGACCTCCATTACGGGAAGAAGGAGAACAAGACAGCATTTTCATACTACAACAAGGTTCTCAAGATTAATCCCGACGAGGTTGGAGCACTCAACAACTACGCCTACTACCTGGCTCTGGAAGGGAAGAACCTGAAAAAAGCCTACCAGATGAGCCGCAAGACCATTGAGGCAGAACCTGATAACCCAACATTCCTCGACACCTTCGGATGGATCCTCTTCCTGATGGACAAACCGTTGGAGGCCAAGGCCCAGTTCAAGCATGCCCTCCTTTACGGAGGTACAGAGAATGCCGATATTCTTGACCATTATGCAGAGGTCCTTTTCAAGCTTGGAGAGCATGACCTGGCATTCATCTATTGGAATCAGGCCAAGAATCTTGACAGTTCCCTTGGAATAGAAGAGAAGATTAAAGAGAGAAAAGCCCAACTGAAGAAATAAGAATGTTGCGACTTCCATACATATCCTGTATTTTGGCACTGGCCCTTTTCATGGGGGCAAGCAGCACTTATGCCCAAACCCGTGAAATTGAAGACCAGAAGAGGAAGATTGAACAGCTGGAGGCGGACATCACTTTTCTCGACAGCCAGATAGAGTCTGTAAAGCAACAGAAATCCAGCACCCTTGAGGAGCTGGTGCTCATACAGAACAAGATTGCAGGAAGGAAAAGCCTGATTGCAGAGCTGGACAGACAGATCATCAGGCACAACAAAGCCATTTCAGCATCCCAACAGCAGATAAAGGTGCTGGAACAGAGGCTGGATACCCTTGAGCTGCACTACCGCAATATGGTATACAATGCATACAAACACAGGGACTCAAGGCTCTGGTTCATGTATATCCTTGCAAGCGACAATATGGAGCAGGGGTACAGGAGATGGAATTACCTGAAAAACTACTCCAAGGCAATCAACGCCCAGGCTGATAAAATAAGGGGACTGAAAAATGAGCTTGACACCCACATCAAGGAGGTACAGAAACTCCGCAGCGGTGCTTTAGCGGCCCAAGCCTCCCGAACAAAGGAGTACCAATCACTTACCGAGGAGGAAAAACAGTCCAAGGCGTTTGCCCGGAAGCTTGACAACCGGCAGAGCCAGTACCGGCAAGAACTGGCAAAGAAACGTCAGGAAGCTGACAGACTGGCCAAGCAAGTGGAGAAGATGATTGCTGCAGAGATTGAGAAGGAGCGGAAAAAGGCCAAAGAGCAGCAGCGCGCAGATTCTCTGAAAGCAGCCAGACTTGCACAACAGCAGCAACAACAGCAACAGACCGGACAACAGTCGGTACAGGCGCCACAGATACAGCAGCAACATACTTTTGCATCTGCTGAGAATGTACAGCTGTCGGGAGGATTTGCACTGAATAAAGGGAATTTGCCATTCCCTGTTGCATCCGGGGTGATTGTGGAGAGATTTGGTGAGCACCCCCACCCTACACTCAAGAACGTGAAGCTCCCGTTCAACAACGGGATAAACATCTCAACAAAGCCGGGAAGCAATGTGAAGGCTGTGTTTGACGGAACGGTGAAGCAGGTGATTGCCATCCCCGGCTACAACCAGTGCATACTTGTACAGCACGGCAAGTATTTCACCTTCTACTGCAAGCTTTCAACTGTTATAGTAAAGGTGGGAGACAAGGTTTCAACCGGCACCCTTCTGGGAGCTCTCGACCCTATGGGCAGCACTGCCACACTGCATTTTGAATTATGGAACGGAACCACAAAACAGGATCCTGAACTGTGGTTGAAAAAATAAAGACCAATATGGAAAAGATAAGAATCTACTGCAAGAACACACAGCAATTCTATGAAGTTGATCCAGGCACAAAGCTGGCTGACTTTATGAAGGGCCTTGGAATTGATGCGCTGGCAGCCCACGTTGACAACCAGCTGAAGGAGCTCAGCTATGAACTCTATATGGCTCATTCAATTGAATTCCTTGATTATACCAGTTCAGACGGACGCAGATGCTACAGGCGTGCCCTTTTCTTTATTCTCCAGAAAGCCATTCATGAGCTGTATCCCCACAAACAGCTCATCCTGGATTACACCCTTCCAAACGGAAACTACGGAGAGCTTACAGACGTGCCTGTATCGTTTGATTCAGAAGATCTCCTGAAGATAAGGATGGAAACCGTACTGGAGCTTACAGAAGAGGAAGTTGCTGCCGTAAAAAAGAGAATGCAGGAGATTGTAGATGCCAATATCCCTATTGTAAAGAAGAAAATGAGCAACGATGAGGCTGTAGCCATATTCCAGGCCAACAGGCAGTTTGGAAAAGCCAACCTCATAAAGTCGTTGGGATGCTTCTTTGTATCTGTATATTTCATTGGCGATTATGCAGATACTTTCTACGGTCCTATGGTACACACCACCGGACAGATAAAGAAATTCAACCTGATAAAATACAACAAGGGGTTCTGCGTACAGTTCCCGGCCAATATACCTCCATATGACATTCCATGCGTAAAATACCAGGAAAAGCTCTTCAACGTATTCAAGGAGCATTCAGACTGGTGCAAGATTATTGGAGTGAGGGATATCACCACCATAAACAACGCCATCACACACGGATACAGCAGCCAGATGATCCAGATTGCAGAGGCACTGCATGAGCGCAAGTACGCTGAGATTGCAGACCAGATATACAGGCGCAAGGACCAGGTGAAACTGGTGTTGCTTGCAGGCCCATCCAGCAGCGGAAAGACCACCACATCAATGCGCATTGCACTCCATCTGAAAGTATTGGGCTTGAACCCTGTAGTGCTTGCAATGGACAACTATTTCGTTGACAGGGAACTTACCCCTAAAGACGAGAACGGGAACTATGATTTTGAGTGCGTTGAGGCCATGGACCTTGAGTTGCTCAACACACAGCTCAACCAGCTTATGGATGGTGAAGAGGTGGACATCCCTGTATTCAACTTTGCCGAAGGAAAGAAGTACTTTACCGGCAAGAAAACATCCATGAAACCCAATGACATCCTCATCATGGAGGGAATCCACGCGCTCAACCCTACCCTTACAGCCGCTATAGACAACAAGAGGAAGTTCAAGGTATATGCATCGGCACTTACCTCCCTTTCAATTGACGAGAACAACTCCATCTCCACTACAGACAACAGGATGTTGCGCAGAATGGTGAGGGACAACAGTTTTAGAGGAACCAGCGCCGAACAGACCATTATAAGATGGGCCAGCGTACATAAAGGGGAGTACAAGAACATCTTCCCTTATCAGGAGTATGCAGATGCAATGTTCAACTCATCGCTCATTTATGAACTGCCTTTGCTCAAGCATTATGCTGAACCGCTGCTGAGAAGGATACAGCCTACCTCTCCTGCATATGCAGAGAGCCTGAGACTGCTCAAGTTCCTCTCATACGTGGTGGAGATGACACCTGCAGAGCATGCCGCAATACCTCCAACTTCAGTAATGAGGGAGTTTATTGGAGGCAGCTCCCTAAAATACTGAATGGATAAAGGAGAAGGAGACCCTATAAGCGGATCTCCTTCTCTATAAGTTCAATGACTTTCTTCATATCTTGGGGATTGTCTTCAAATTTAAGCTCGTCCACGTTGAGGATGAGCTTTTTTCCGTCTGTATAGTTGGCAACCCAATCCTCATAACGTTCGTTGAGCCCCTCAAGATAATCCACCCTTATGCCTGATTCGTATTCCCTGCCCCTCTTGTTTATCTGATATAAAAGGGTAGGAATTGAAGCCTTCAGATAAATGAGAAGGTCCGGCGGCTTTACAAGGGAAATCATAAGTTCAAACAGTGACTTGTAGTTCTCATAGTCCCTTGTGGAAAGCAGCCCCATTGCATGGAGGTTAGGGGCAAAGATCCTGGCATCCTCGTAGATGGTACGGTCCTGTATCACATCAAGCTGCGAATTGCGGATATCCACTATACCCTGGAACCTCTTGTTGAGGAAATATACCTGCAGGTTGAAAGACCATCTCTGCATGTCATTATAAAAGTCTGAAAGGTACGGATTTACATCCACATCCTCATACTTGGGCTCCCAACCGTAGTGCTCTGAAAGGAGCCTGGTAAGTGTTGTCTTTCCACTTCCTATATTTCCTGCAACAGCTATATGCATTTCATCTTCTTTTTAGGTGGAACAAAATTATAAAAAATTGCTCACAAATCAGTATTTTTGCATATTGGGCAAAAATTAAAGACATGATACAGATAAAGACTTTTTATTTCAACGATTTGCGCGAGTGCTGCTACGTCCTGTACGATGAGAGCAAGGAGTGCGTTATTGTAGATCCGGGAATGCAGAACAGCAACGAGGAGAACAGACTTGTAAAATTCATAGAGGAGAACGGCCTCAAACCGGTAAAACTTCTGAATACCCACGGACATTTCGACCACGTGATGGGCAATGCTTTTGTCTCAAAAAAATGGGGCATTCCAACATACATCCACAAAGAGGACATAGGCCAGCTTGAGAGGGCACAGCAGTACTGCCAGATGTTCGGATACACCATCCCGCAGCCACCTGTAGAGAACCTTGTGGAGCTTGTTGAAGGGGAGAATGTGACATTCGGCAACTCATCACTTGAGGTACTCCACACCCCAGGGCACACCCGTGGAGGAGTATGTTTCTATTCTGCTCCCGACAAATTCATAATTACCGGCGACTCCCTTTTCCAGGGAAGCATAGGCCGCACAGACCTTCCGGGAGGCGATTATGATGCCCTTATGGAGAGCCTTCTGAACAAGGTGTGCAAGGTAGCGGACCCTATGAGCAGGGTTTTCCCGGGACACGGACCCGAGACCTCAATAGGACACGAGCTGAATACAAACCCATTCCTAAGATACGAGTAAGGATGAAAAGATTTGCATTTACATTGCTGGCAATGTTCCTTTTAACATGTGGATATTGCCAGACAAGCAGCTTTTTCTCATCGCTTTGGGGAGAAGATTCAAATCCTGGCAGCCAGCAGCCTATACAGAATGTTGTAATTCCAAAACTCCCTTCAGAGGCCGATTTTGCCGGGGAGAGGGTTCCGCTGGAACATTTTGATGTAAGGGAGAGCCTCCAGAGGGAGATGCTCATCATCAACTATTGGCACGGAAGCCTTTCATATATCATACAGCTGTCGGGAAGATATGAAGGGATGATAAGACAGATTTTGAAGGAGGAGGGTGTTCCGGAGGATTTCTTCTACCTGTGCGTTGCAGAGAGTTCGCTCCAGCCCGCTTCATCACCTGCGGGTGCCAAAGGGTACTGGCAGTTCCTCAGCGGCACAGCAAAGGATTACGGTCTGGAGGTGGGTTCTGAGGTTGACGAGAGATACAACTGGGAGAAGGCAACCCGCGCAGCATGCAAGTATTTTAAGAAAGGATATGAAAAATACGGCACATGGACCCTTGCGGCAGCATCATACAACGTAGGTATGGCCAACATTGACAGCCGCATAGGTTACCAGTCAATCAAAGACTACTACGATATGCAGCTCCCGTTGGAGACCGCCAGATACGTTTACAGGGCAGTGGCTTTTAAAACAATTATGAACAATCCGCAGGAGTATGGCTTCAATATTGCAGAGGAAGACAAATACAAGCCCATTGAGTGCAAGGTTGTGGAGGTGAAGGGGCCTGTTGCAAACTGGAGCGATTTTGCTAGGGAGCACAACTCAAGCTTCAAGATGATAAAGATGTGCAACGAGTGGATCCGTTCAAACAAGCTTACAAACAAACTGAACAAGACTTACAAGGTACTGGTACCTGTAAGCAGAGACTAGAAAGGATACTGAGAAATGGAAAAGATAGAGGTTACAGGAGCTAAAGAGCATAATCTTAAGGGTGTGGACGTTACAATTCCCCGCAACAGCCTTGTTGTGGTTACAGGATTGAGCGGCAGCGGAAAATCGTCACTTGCATTTGACACAATCTATGCAGAGGGACAGAGACGCTATATGGAGACTCTTTCCGCCTATGCCCGCCAGTTCATTGGCATCCTGGAGAGACCTGCCGTTGATTCCATTACAGGACTGAGCCCAATCATTGCAATTGAGCAGAAGACTACCGGCAAGAACCCCCGTTCTACCGTAGGAACCATTACGGAGATCTATGATTTCCTCCGTCTGCTCTACGCAAGGGCCTCAACCGCATATTCCCCAGCCACCGGACTCCCAATGGTGAAATACACCAACGAGCAGATTGTATCCCTTATCCTGGATTCATATGCCGGCAAGAAATGCATTCTCCTCTCTCCGCTGGTTGTTGGAAGAAAAGGACATTACAAAGAACTGATAGAGAGCCTTGTAAGAAAAGGATTCCAGCAGGTGCGCATAGACGGCCAGATGCACTGGCTGGCAGATGTACAGCCGCTCGACCGTTACAAGACCCACTTCATTGAGCTTGTAATTGACAAGCTCATCCCCTCCCACGAAGATTACAAGAGAATCTCAGACTCTGTAGAGCAGGCCCTTGAACAGGGCAAAGGGACTCTGGCCGTTATGGATTTCCAGAGCAGTGATGATGTGGATTCCATCCCTCTCAGGTTCTTCAGCAAGCACCTTATGTGCCCTCAGAGCGGAATGTCATTTCCGGAGCCCGCACCCCACACATTCTCGTTCAACTCCCCCCAGGGAGCTTGTCCCAAATGTAAAGGCTTGGGCTACATCTCTAGGATAGATATGTCAAAGATCATCCCCAATCCATCAAAGAGCATCCTGCAGGGGGCATTTGAGCCATTGGGATCATACAAGGACAACAACTGGTTCAAGATCTTGGAGAGCATGGCAAAAACCCATGAATTCTCCCTCAACGAACCGGTGAAAAACCTCCCACAGGAGGTGGTTGACATGATAATCTACGGTACAGATGAGCTCTTTAAAGTCAATCTTCCCGACGGCACACAGCTTGCGCCGTTCCCTGGAGTTGTCTCAAAACTTGAGCAGAGCAATTCCGACGAGCCTAACGAGAAGAAGGAGCGCTTCATAGAGGAGATGACCTGCCCCGAATGCAAGGGAACAAGGCTCAACAAGGATGTGCACCACTTTAAAATAGACGAAAAGGACATTACCCGGGTAAGTGCAATGGATATAGACACCCTGGCTGAATGGGTGGCGTCCCTTCCCGGCAAGCTCAACCAGAAACAGAACCTCATTGCACAGGACATCATAAAGGAACTTACAGACCGCATAGGCTTCCTGCAGCAGGTGGGACTCAACTACCTCTCGCTGGACCGTGCAACCCGCAGCCTCAGCGGCGGAGAGAGCCAGCGCATAAGGCTTGCAACCCAGATTGGCAGCAAACTGGTAAATGTGCTCTACATCCTGGATGAACCGAGCATTGGCCTCCACCAGAGGGACAACCGCAAGCTCATCAACTCTCTCAAAAGGCTCAGGGATGAAGGGAACTCGGTAATGGTAGTGGAGCACGACGAGGAGATGATCCGCGAGAGCGACCACCTTATAGACCTCGGTCCGGGAGCCGGTGCCCTTGGCGGCGAACTCCTTTACAGCGGAGCACCGGATGAAATCTACAAAATGACCCCGGCCCAGTTGAAAAAGCTCAGAAGCTACACAGCAGATTACCTTAGAGGAATAAGAAAAATAGAGATTCCTTCTTCCCGACGGAGCGGCAACGGCAAGTTCCTTGAACTGAAAGGGGCCACCGGCAACAATCTGAAGGGGGTAGACCTCAAGCTCCCTCTGGGATGCCTTGTAGGGATCAGCGGCGTGAGCGGCAGCGGAAAATCCTCATTGATAAATGAGACCCTCATGCCGATCCTAAGCAAGCACTTCTACCGCTCCCTTGCCACCCCTCTTCCGTATGAGGAGATAATTGGAATGGAGCACCTCGACAAACTCATTGTAGTTGACCAGAGTCCTATAGGACGTACCCCACGCAGCAACCCTGCAACCTATACCAATGTGTTTGGAGAGATAAGGAAACTGTTTGAGAATACTCCCGATGCCAAAGTGAGGGGATTCAAGGCAGGTCGCTTCTCCTTCAACGTTAAAGGGGGAAGATGCGAGACCTGCAAAGGTGCTGGAGTTGAGACAGTGGAGATGAACTTCCTCCCCAGCGTTTACGTACATTGCAAAGAGTGCAACGGCAAACGCTACAACCAGGACACGCTGGCTGTAAAATACAAGGGAAAGAGCATCAACGATGTGTTGGAGATGACAATTGCCCAGGCACTTGAGTTCTTTGAGCCTGTTCCGTCAATTGCCCAGAAGATAAAGGCCCTCAACGATGTGGGACTGGGCTACATTACCCTGGGGCAGCCTTCAACCACCCTCAGCGGAGGTGAGAGCCAGAGGGTGAAGCTTGCAACAGAACTTTCAAAGAAAGCTACAGGCAACAGCATATACATTTTGGACGAACCTACTACAGGACTCCATTTTGAGGATATAAAGATCCTCCTTGGAGTGCTCCAGCAGATTGTGGAGCAAGGCAACACCGTAGTTGTGATTGAGCACAACCTGGATGTTCTCAAGAGTGTGGACTGGCTGATAGACATGGGCCCTGAAGGGGGCCAGGGCGGCGGCACCATCATAACCGAAGGGACACCGGAAGAAGTTGCAGAATGCAGTGCATCCTACACCGGAAAATTCCTCAGCGAGATATTGGGCAGCTGATCCTTACTGATTCTAGGACCTTTTACGGCAACCGCGGCAGCAGCTGTGGTTGCCGCCTTTTTTCCGCACTCCTCAAGGCTGCAACCCAATGAATGGGCATAGATGAATCCGGCAGCATAGGCATCACCAGCCCCTACCGTATCCCCAACAGCAACCTTTACCGCATCAATTTTATGGAGTTCATCCCCGCAAGCCACATAAGAGCCCTCAGCACCACATTTAACCACAGCAATGCCGCCACGCGGTGCAAGGATACCGGCCATCTGCAGGGCCGCCTCTCCGGGCTCCAGTCCTGTAAATTCCAAAGCCTCAAACTCATTGGCAAAGACAATGTCTGCATACTGGGAAACTATCTGCTCAACACGGCTCCTGTAACGCGCTATAAGCCCTTTGCTTCCAAGATCAAAAGAGATAACCGAACCTTCCTCACGGGCATACTCCAAAGCGGCAAAAGCCACATCACCACTATTGAGCAGGAACCCCTCCATGTGCAGATAATCATATCCCCGGAACATCCCGGCAAAGATTTCACCGGCAGAAAACTCTCCGGCTGCCCCTATGGAAACAATAAAAGTATTGGCATCAGCTCCCTGGAACAGCATAGTGCTTCCGGTAGGTGTATCCCCTCTGAAAAGGTGCGGCCTCACCCCAAACCCTACAAGGTCGGCTTCAAAAAGCTCCCCGTTGGCATCTCTTCCTATTTTCCCCATGAAGGCACTCTTCATCCCCAGCACTGCCGCTGCGGCAACAGTATTTGCCGCCCCTCCGCCGGGGGCTACAGTACACGGCAGCCCATGGGCCATCCGCTGCAGCTGAGAAAATTTATCGGGAAGAATATGATTGGGTATTCCAAACAGAATGCCCGCCTCCCCCATCTGCAAAGGGGGCTGGCATGCATATACCGTATCCACAAGGGGATTTCCTATTCCAAGAATGGATTTCATTCTCTACTCCGTTGAAAACACTCTTTTTATCTGTAAGATTTTATCCTGTAAATATAGAAAGAAATCACTCCTGCTCACCCATTTTCCCATCAAATTATGGTGGATATTATAATTTTTTGTAGGTTTGCAGCTGTAAACACATTAGACATGATCGTAGCTAAAACTTTAGACGAATTCATACAGGCAAGAGCAGCCCTTGAACACCAGGACAGTATTGGTTTTGTGCCAACTATGGGTGCCTTGCACCAGGGACACATCTCATTGGTTGAGGAGTCTGTAAAGAGATGCAAACACACTATAGTAAGCATATTTGTAAACCCAACCCAGTTCAACAACCCTCAGGACCTTGCAACATACCCAAGGACACTTGAGGCAGACTGTGCACTCCTTCAGGCAAGCGGAGTGGACATTGCATTTGCCCCAAGGGTAATTGACATCTATCCTACTCCCGACGAGAGGGTATTTGACCTCGGCGGTCTTGACACATATGGCGAGGGCCCACGCAGACCGGGACATTTCAACGGTGTGGCACAGGTGGTTACCCGCCTGTTTGACATAGTGAAGCCTCATTTCTCTTTCTTTGGAGAGAAAGACTTCCAGCAGGTTGCAATCATCAAGTACTTTGTAAAGACCTTGAACTATCCATTGGAGATTGTACAGTGCCCTACATTGCGCGAGGATGACGGACTTGCAAAAAGTTCCCGCAACACCCTGCTTACCCCTGCACAGAGGGAGGCAGCACCCCACATCTACAAATGCCTCCAGAAGGCTGTAGAGTACTCGCAGAGCATGAGCCCTGCTCAGGTAATTGAGGCTGTAACAAAAGATATTGACTCAAACCCTGAACTTGAGACAGAGTACATTGAGCTTGTGGATGCAGATATGCTCAAACCTGTAACATCCTGGGACGACGCACAGAAAGTGCAGCTGTGGTGCGCTGTTTATGCACGCCCTGTTAGACTAATTGACAATATTAAAATCAGATAACCTATGCTACTTGAAATTCTTAAATCTAAAATCCACCGCGTAAGTGTAACCGAGGCCAACCTTAACTACATTGGCAGCATTACAATTGATGAAGATCTTGTTGAGGCGGCAGGACTTTATGAAAATGAGAAAGTAACCATTGTAAACATAAACAACGGCGAGAGAATTGACACATACGTGATCAAAGGCGAGAGAGGAAGCGGCAAAATCTGCCTTAACGGTGCTGCTGCACGCAGATTTGCAATTGGCGACCTTGTAATCATCATGGCATATGCCCAGATGACTCCTGAGGAAGCTTCTACTTTCAAACCAAAAGTTGTATTCCCAGACTCTGTAACCAACAAACTGGTATAACTTATGCGCAAGGCGCTAAAGTACCTCGCTTTCCTTGCACTGGCAGGTGTATTGCTCCATTTCTCCTTCAAAGGGGTCAAATGGAGCGACTTTATTTACGGCCTGCGCAGCTGCAACTGGTGGTGGATAATGGCCTCAATGGCAATTGGAATCCTCGGGTTCCTGGGCAGGGCACTCCGCTGGAGGCTTCTGCTCCGCTCCATCAACAGGGAAGTTACCGTAAGGGAATCCTTTGACGGAATAAACATAGGCAACCTTACCAACTTCATATTCCCAAGGGCAGGAGAAGTGGCCCGTTGCGGGGTAATCGCCAAAACAAAAAAAGTATCATTCGAACGCACCCTGGGCTCTGTAGTTATAGAGCGCAGCCTGGATATGGTCTGCCTGCTGCTGTGGATGGCCCTTCTGCTGGTATTCAAATGGGGTGAGTTCGGCACATTCATACAGGAGGAGATCACCCAGCCCCTTTTTGGCAAGATGAGTTCACTGCTGTGGCCTGCAGTCATCGCAGGCACCCTGCTGCTGATTGCCGTTGCTGCAGTGTGGTTCTTCAGACATACCATTTCCAAATTTTCAATTGTCGGGAAGATCCTCCGCATAGCCAAAGGGCTTGCCGAGGGTGTCCTCTCTGCATTCAGGATGCAGGAGAAATGGATGTTCCTTCTCTACACACTCTTTATCTGGCTTACATACTGGCTTACCAGCCTTACAACCATCTATGCATTCCCGCAAGTGGGACACCTGGGGGCCACTGATGCCCTTTTCCTTATGATAATTGGGGGATTCGGATGGGTTGTACCAGTACAGGGAGGCCTGGGGGCATACCATTTTATTGTAAGCCTTGCACTTGCCAGCGTATACGGCATTTCACAAACCACCGGAGTTGTGTTTGCCACAATTTCACATGAGGCCCAGGCATTGGTAATGATTTTGTGCGGAGCAGCCTCGCTCATAAGCATGAGCATGTGGAAAAAGCGCATCAACCAAACGCATTAAACTATGACAATCAAATTCAATATAGAATACAACACCTCCTGGGGAGAGGAGCTCTACATTACAGGTTCCACAGACTCCCTTGGAAACAACGATATAAAAAAGGCCCTCAAACTTGCATGTACCGCCCCCGGAAAGTGGGAGGGAGAGATAAGTTGCAACCTTAAAAAGGAGAGGGTAATTTCCTACAGATACTTCATAAAGGGAGAGGGCGGCATCCACTACGAGGCCGGCAAGGGAAGAACCATAGCCCTCAACTCCTCAACCAAGGATATAACCACATTCGACCAGTGGCAGGGCAACTCCGTAGATGCACCGTTCCTTTCGGCACCGTTTTCTGAAGTTTTCTTCGCCTGCAACAACTGGCCATATACACAAACCCATATCCACGCCAACGAGCTGATTATAAGGGTAGCCGTACCCAACGTTCCCAAAGGGGCCCAGGTACACATCTGCGGCTCATCACCCAAACTGGGAGCATGGGACCCCGCACAGGCCAAGCCTTTGCGCAGGATGGAGTGCCTCAAATGGGAAAGGAGCTTTGAGATAACCAAAGAGGAGGGAGACAGCTGGGATTTCAAATTCCTTATAAAGTATCCCGACGGTTCAATCGTTTGGGAGGACCGCTACAATAGGGAACTTCCACTACCCAAGATACTAAAGCACAGCACAGTAATAAAAGAATACTGCGGAGCAGACTTCAACCAGGGCACCCCCCGTTTCAGCGGAGTGGCCATCCCTGTATTCTCATTGAGAAGCACAGAGAGCCACGGAATTGGGGACTTCTCAGACCTGAAGAAGATGGCAGACTGGGCATCCCTTACAGGAATGTCAATGATCCAGCTCCTTCCAATAAACGACACCACTGCACACCTTACCTGGAGAGACTCGTATCCGTACAACTGCATCTCCACCCTGGCGCTGCACCCCATATACATCAACCTAAAGGGCATTGGGGAACTTAAGGACACCTCCCTGGCAAAACAGATGGACCAGGAGCGTGCCAAACTCAACAGTCTGGAGTTTGTGGATTATGAGCAGGTTTGGAAATCAAAGATAAAATTCCTCCGTGCCCTCTACCATCAGGAAAAGGAGAATGCCTTTGCCCAGCCTGAGTTCTACTCATTCTCCAAGAACAACAAAGAGTGGCTGCTCCCATATGCCACCTTCTGCGCCCTGAGAGACCAGTTCGGCACTGCAAACTTCAGGGAGTGGGGAGAATATGCTGAGTTCTCGTGGGACATCATCGGGAAGATGACATCTAAAGGGAGTCCGCTGTATACAGAGATACATTTCTGGATTTTTGTGCAGTACCACCTGCACCTGCAGATGAGTGGTGCCAAGGAGTACGCCCACAGCAAAGGGATTGCAGTTAAGGGTGACATCCCTATTGGAATCTCAAGGGACAGCGTTGAGGCATGGCAGTACCCGCACCTGTTCAACTTTACACAGCAGGCAGGAGCACCACCTGACTTCTTCTCTGCCGACGGACAGAACTGGGGATTCCCAACCTACAACTGGGACGAGATGGCCAAAGACAACTACACCTGGTGGAAAAACCGCTTCACCCACTTTGCAAACTACTTTGATGCCTACCGTATAGACCACATCCTGGGATTCTTCAGAATCTGGGAGACCCCTATAGAGTACAAGAGCGGCATGTGGGGACATTTCTCACCTGCATACCCGCTGTCTGAAGAGGAACTTGCATCGTGGGGATTCAGCAATGTGGAAGAGTTGGGACTCTTTGTTGAGGACCCGTACAGCAAAGGGAAATACCACCCGATGATTGGCGGCGAACAGACCTTGGCATTCAACCACTTGAGCCACAGCGCACAGGAGTCTTACAGACATCTGCACCACTACTACTTCTACCAGAGGCACAACGACTTCTGGTACAGCAATGCCATGAAAAAACTCCAGCAGCTGATTGCATCCACCAACATGCTCACTTGCGGCGAGGACCTTGGAATGCTCAACGAGTCCGTTACCAGATGCATGAACAACCTCAAGATTCTCTCTCTGGAGCTGCAGATTATGCCAAAAGAGCTTGGCGTGGGATTGGGCAACCCTGCCACCTACCCTTACTTGAGCGTATGTACCACAAGTACCCACGATTGTCCTACAATGAGAATGTGGCTTGGAGAGCGCAACGGCACCGGCGATGCAACCCCACAGGAGTGCTCTGCCACCATTGCCACAAACATGGCTGCCCCAAGCATGCTGGCAATCCTTCCGCTGCAGGACTGGCTTTCAGTTGACGGCTCACTCCGCAAAGGTGATGCAGCAACCGAGAGGATCAACGACCCGGGCAACCCTAACCACTACTGGAGATACCGCATGCACATCAACATTGAGGATATGCTTGCAGCCTCCGGCTTCAACGAAAAAGTTAAGGAACTTGCTTCCCGACAATAAACAGAAAAGGCGACTCGTGGTCGCCTTTTTTGTGCCCTTTTTGACGTTGTTATAATGGTCATTATTCCGTGTAGGATGACATTTGCTCCGGAGGACGACGCAGTCTCCTCTGCTTCGCCATTGCTTTGCAATAGCTCGCAACCGTCGAATGAGGACCAGTGTGGATGGCCATGTCCAAGTTTGATTAACTAACAAGACTACGATACCTGTCTAAAAAATGGTAATATCATACATTTTTTAATTCCCAAGATCTGTTTCAATCCAGTTTCTTCTCTATTTAAAGGTGGGACTATCTTGAGGTCTCCTTAACCCTGTCATTTCTGTGGAATTTATTCAGGTATCTCCGGGATTCAAGAGGTTTCAGAGGTTCCAGAGGTCCAAGAGGTTAGGCGCAGTCTCTGCGCCCAAATACATACGTAACAGCATTCTGCGTGCCTAATCTCATCAGCCCAGCAGAGGTTAGGCACACTAATGGCAACCGGACACCACCAGACACAACATTCGCGTGCCCAACCTCTTGGCATCCTCGGATCCACGACTTTCTGGCACACTCGGGCGCATGACCTCTTGGCATCAATCCTTTATATCTGTCCAACTACCTTTTATGAAACTTGGGGGCACCTCCATTGATAACATTCAACTTTACATCATCATTTATTTTTTTATAATATACAAACTTCCAAGCTCCAATATTATACGAAGCTATCACAATTTCATCTTCTGTACATTTCAGCAAATAAAAATAAGCATTCACTCCACCAAAAGGCATATCATCTTTTGCAGCATACTCCCAAAATCTATCTGTAACTTGATATTTTGCTATGTGATTTGGTTTATCATTTGTTACTGACACATAATTAAAATCTTTATATATACATTCAACTGGAACTTCAGGTGTAAAATGATTTACATCTTCACTGACAGAGCGGAACTCAGTTATGGTATTCTCCGTAAAAACTATAATTTCACCGTCCCATGAATTAGTATCATCTTCCGTCTCATTCCCATAATGTTCAGTTCTTCTACTCACCCATGTTCCTACTAAGCTTGATTCCGAATAATCCCAATCTGCCTTAATTATTAGATTCCCCAATTTTACATACGGTTTTACCTCTTGAGTTGAATCTTTTTGAAGATTTGCAGTCAATGGATTTGCAAATTTCATGTTTGACCAATAAACTAAATGCTGGGATACTTGTTGTACTGTATCTGAATCTACACCATCATGTTTCTTGTTATATACGCCAAATCCTACCCCTAACGGAAATATCAAATCCCTTTCTACATTTGCCACAGCACTAAATGATGTCTTATTATCTATAGACCCGTTATCCTTAAATTCAGGGAACAAGTATCTTTCTCCTAACGAGATTTTCATTTCTACTTTTGCTATCTCAAAGCTGAATATCTTTAAGAATTCCGCCTCTGCTCCTACTCCAAGGGTAAATGATGGCTCAACGCTTGTCTCTTTCAATTTGGAATATAAACCTTCTTCTAGAAAATTAACATTAAATGAACCGGCCAAATTGATACCGCCATATGGCTCAACTGTGATCTTATTGTTCTCTGAACCGAAAAGCTTCAGTTCTACAGGGAGGAAAATTCCTCCAAACACCTCTCCCTCCAATGATAAAGATGTATTTTTTATATCAAATATTTTTGTGGCTGGAGTCTCTTCACTTGTTGCTTCCTTGCGCACCAGTTGTTTTAAACCATTATCATAGGTTAATGTCCATGAATCTGATGTTGTATAATTAACTGGTATGGTAAGTCCACAACTTCCGCTTAACTTGTACCCTTGCATAATTTGGATTGTAGGCTTTATTGCTATTGCCGCAACAGGAGCCGGCAATGGAATCTCTGGTCCAATCGGCGTCTTTAGATACGTTGAATCATCGTCATTATTCGCCTCAACTCTTATATTAAGTTCGGCATGAAGATCAAAAGAGTTTGTACAAGATAGAGAAACATAGTTTATCCCTTCTCCTAGATCAAAGTCTATTATCAAATTATATGTGCTGGACCACGCAAGGCCTCCTGTTATGACTTTTTTATCAAACTCGGCACCTTTAGTGGAAGGAAATTCATCCTTATGTTTAAGTACGAACTGTTCATTAACTTTTAGTTTAAGAAAAGCCTCATTAAGAGAAGCGGGTCCTGTTTTAACTCTTATAACATCCCCGCTTTTTGTAGCAGCTGCACTTCTGGTTACACTCTCCACCTTTCCTAAAAAGCCATATGGGAACTGCTCATTAGGTGTAAATTGAAGTAGAATCTGACCAACTTCTGGAATCTGTGATTCGTGCATACTTGCACTGAATTCAATCACAGTATTGGTTGAATCAACCGAAATGAAATTTTCATGATGAATACTATTAAGCTGCTGTGTGTTTTCTGCAAGAATTACATTTTCCGGTAATTGAGGGAATTCAGGCACCGGTACCTTTTCTTCCTTTTCACAAGCAATGAAAAGAAAAGATGCCATTAGCAGGCATATAATACGTTTTAGCATAATGCTTGTCTTGATTGTCCTGCAACTCCTTCAGGCTATAAAACAAAAAAAGTGTGGAGTTGACCGCTATCTGAGATTCCCGTCCAGGTACAGGATAAAAGCGAAACACTTTCATCTAAAATATGTATATCCGCTACCGGACTCTACAAAGTTAGAAAATGTTTTTATTATTGGCTTTAAATTTACAAATTACGTTATACTGATATATTGAAAATAGTTATGTTCGTACCAAGAGGTTAAGTACACTCATAGCCTCCAGAGGCCTGTATAATACAAATAAGCGCTCTTAACCTATTGTTATGTAATAAGGTTAAGAACGCTTATCTTATTTGGAAATACCTGCACCCAAGTGGTATGTGCTCAACCTCTTAGAAACAGGACACATCCTACTGCAGCAACGCCTTGAAGATACCAACAAAATTCTTGGCATCCTTGCCGTTTACAAGGTGCTCAGGATGGAACTGTACGCCCCAAACTTTTGGATTGTCAATTTTCTCAATTGCCTCAACGCAGCCGTCTTTAGAATATGCTGTAGCCTTGAAACCCGGAGCAACATCCTTCACTGCCTGGTGGTGGAAACTGTTTACTGCAATTTTCTCAACGCCCACCTGTTTGTACAAGGCAGAGTTTTTGTCAATGGTAATGCTGTGTGTACCAAGGCTGCCCGGAGCATCCTGTGAGTGCTGGATGCTGTATGTAGGAAGCTGGGTAGGGATATCCTGATACAAAGTGCCGCCGAATGCCACGTTCAAAGCCTGTACACCGCGGCAGATGCCGAGCACTGGAATACCTTTCGCTACAGCCTTTTTAATCAGTTTGATATCAAACGCATCCCTTGCCGGAACAACCTCGCCAAGATTTGGATGAGGCTCCTCGCCATAATACTCAAGTGGAGCAAGGTCCTCGCCACCGGTCATGATCAGGGCATCAATAACATTAAGGATAGCATCAATCTGCTTGTCGTCAGTAGTCATAGGGATTACGATTGGAACACCACCTGCCATTCTCACTGCATTTACATAGGTTGAGTTTGCTGCTGCCTCACCTGAACGTGCCTTTGAAGAAAGGCCTACAATCTTCTGAGCGTATGCTCCGCTGGCCAAAACCACTGCCAGCACAAGTAATAAAAGTTTTTTCATGTTATGTTATTTTAAGATTATTTACGTACCCAACCGCCAATGCTGTTCTCCTCACCGTTAGGGAATTTCACTACAAAACCTGTAGCCTTCTTGCTCTCCTCATCAAATGAGAACTCAACAGGGAATGCATATCCGTCGCTGCGGAAATGCCAGGTATTTCCATCAATGTGCACAAGCTTGTTCTTGTACCCTTTCTTGCCAAGGGAGATATAAAGTTCACCTTTCTCTTTGGTAATCTTTGCATCGCCAAACAACTCATCCTTAGAGTATTCTCCTACAAGAGATTTGTCGGGATGAAGGGCAGGTTTCAACTCCTGCTTGCTTGGATGGTTCTTCTCCCAGCTGCTTGTGTTGGAGGCCATATAGGCATCAAAATACTCCTTGTTATAGTCTTTGCCCTCAAGGCCCATTACAAGATCTATCAGTTTGTACATCACTGCATATCTTGGATTTGAGCCCATCTCACAGTTTGAAAGCATTACTCCCGACAGTTTAATCTCAGGGACAAAGAAGCAGATTGCTGTCATTCCCCATGTGGTACCTGTATGGAAGTAAAGTCTGTATCTGTTGTTCTGCTCCACAAACCAGCACTGCGCATAAAGGGTTGTGCGGTTGTCGTTCTGTGAAGTGATTGTAACACCCTGATGAAGTTTTCTCATAGCCTTCTCAGACATGATTCTGGTTGTATCGCAAGCCGAAGGGGCCCCCTGCACATCTTTCTTTGCGTATACTTTGTCTACGATGTAGCCGTTGTTCATGTGCATCTGCGCATAACGCAACATATCGGTTACTGTTGAGTTGATGCTGCCGGCAGGGCCTACACCTGTAAGCCAGTAAAGTGCCTGCTCGTCTCCGTAAAGAGGAAGGGTAACAATCTCACCTTTTGTCTCTGGAGCCACTTTTACAAGCTCCGGGAACTGTGCCTTGGCAAGCTCAACTGTAGTAAATCTGTAATCGTGAGGAGTAGCCACGTTCTTTGAAGCGGCATATCCCTCTGCATTGGCAGATGAACTCTTCATGCCCACCTTGTTGAAAACCCTCTCCTGAAGGTTCTCCTCCCAACTCTTGCCGGTTACCTTCTCAATGATCTTCTCAGCAATAAGGAATGTTGAGTTGTTGTACTGGTATGCCCCTCTGAATGAGTATGCAGGTTTTATAAGGGCAAGCATCTTGTAGCAGTCCTCGCGGTCGTAACCAAGGTTAGGGAAATATGTTCCAACCTGTCCGCCAATACCGGTGCGATGGGTCATTACATCTATAAGCTGCATGTTCTCAGTTACATAAGGATCATAGTATCTGAAATCCGGAAGAATGTTTTTAACTGTATCTGTCCATTTTACAAGTCCCTCATCCACAAGCTGTCCCATAATGGTAGAGGTGAATGATTTTGAAACTGAACCAATCTGGAACACTGTATTCTCATCTATAGGCTCACCTGGAGTGTTCACAACTCCCGGAACACCGCCACTGGCAACGCTGCGGTCCGATGCAGGGATACCCCTGAAACCTGTTCCATCTTCCGGACGTACCTCCTTTACACCGTATCCCTTTATAAGCAACGGCTCGTTATCCAACGAGAACGCTACCGCCGCTCCAGGAATCTTCCAGGTACTGATCACCTGCTGTACATATTGGTCAATCTGATTTGCAATTTCCTCCCTCTGAGGAGTTTGCGCAAACATTGCACTGCCTGTAAATAACAATGCCGCAACTAAAGAAACAATCTTTTTCATATCGGGTTATCTTATTTTTTCTCCATTTACAACCGGTAAGGCATTTTCCCTGCCACCCATTCTACAAATATAAGACTATTTTATTTAACTTTGTGGTATAAGGAGAGACGAGTTTATGGCAAAGATAAAAAAGGCGTGGTTTTGCAGTGCGTGCGGCAATGAGAGCCCCAAGTGGATGGGAAGATGCCCGGCCTGCGGAGAGTGGAATACAATGGTGGAGGAGATTGTGAGCAAGGGGTCAGAGAGTTCTGCCCTCACCTCGCGTGCCCAGACTTATCTTCAGGGTATGGGAAATGCCAAGCCCCAGCCCCTTCCACAGATTGAGAGCGGGAATGAGAGCAGAATCCTGCTGGGATGCGCAGGAAAAGAGGTGGCCGCAGGCACCGGAAACTGTCGGGAAGGAAATGAACTTGACAGGGTTCTTGGAGGCGGAATGGTGAAGGGTTCGCTGGTGCTTCTTGGAGGTGAGCCTGGCATTGGAAAATCTACCTTGAGCCTGCAGATTCCCCTTATGAATGAAAATCTCCGCACCCTGTATGTATCTGGCGAGGAGAGTGCCAAACAGATAAAGATGAGGGCCGAGAGGCTTGGCGGAGTGCATGGCAACTGCCTGGTGCTGGCCGAGACCCTACTGGAGAACATCCTCAAGGAGGCGGGCGAAGTTGCTCCGCAACTCCTTATAATTGACTCTATACAGACAATCTATTCACAAAATATTGAATCCTCTGCCGGAAGCGTCTCGCAGGTGAGGGAGTGTGCAGCCGCACTGCTCCGCTTTGCCAAGGAGACCGGCACACCTATAGTGCTGATAGGCCACATAACCAAAGACGGCAGCATTGCCGGTCCTAAAGTGCTGGAGCACATAGTGGATGTAGTGCTGCAGTTTGAGGGTGATAACCGTCACGCATACAGGATCCTGCGCAGCATAAAGAACCGCTTTGGATCTACCGCCGAGCTGGCAGTATACCAGATGTGTTCCAACGGCCTGCAGGAGATTCTCAACCCTTCCGAGATGTTCATCCCTATGCATGGGGAGGACCTGAGCGGAATTGCGGTGGCTGCAATGCTTGACGGCAGCCGTCCGTTCCTCATTGAGGTGCAGTCACTGGTAAGTACGGCAGCCTACGGAACCCCACAGCGTTCAGCAACGGGATTTGATGTAAGGAGAATGAACATGCTTCTGGCCGTGCTGGAGAAGAGGGTTGGATTCAAGCTCTCGCAAAAGGATGTGTTCCTGAACATAGCCGGAGGCTTGAAGATAAGCGACCCTGCCTGCGACCTGGCCATCATTGCGGCAATCCTCTCCTCAAACTTTGATTCCAGCCTCCCTGCAAACATAGCATTTGCCGGAGAAATAGGATTGAGCGGAGAGATCCGTCCGGTGAGCCAGATAGAAAAGCGCATCAGCGAGGCCGCAAAACTGGGAATGGAGAAGATATTCATCTCAAGTTTCAACAAGCCGCAAGGCAAAACCCACAAAGGGCTGCAGGTGGTTCCAATTTCAACCGTAGCAGACCTGGTGAAACAGATTTTTTAAAACATTACTCCATGAAGACAACCAAGAAAATCACATTGCCTGAGGATGAAATCCCAAGGCAATGGTACAACATATTGGCAGACATGCCCAACCAGCCGCAGCCGCTTCTTAACCCGCAAACCAGGGAGCCCCTCACCAAGGAGGACATGGAGCAGCTGTTTGCAAAGGAACTGGTAGCACAGGAGTTCTCAAAGGAGAGATATATTGATATTCCCAGCGAGGTCCGTACACTTCTGAAAATCTACCGCCCTACCCCACTTGTACGCGCCAGCGGACTGGAGAAGGCCCTTGACACCCCTGCCAAGATCTACTTCAAGAACGAGAGCATCAGCCCGGTAGGTTCACACAAGCTGAACTCTGCCATTCCACAGGCATACTACAACAAGATACAGGGAATCACCCACCTCACCACCGAAACCGGTGCCGGACAGTGGGGTTCCTCAATGAGCATTGCCTGCGAGCACTTTGGCCTGGACCTTAATGTATTTATGGTAAAGAACAGTTACCACGCCAAACCTTACCGCAAACTGGTAATGCGCACCTACGGCAGCCAGGTACACGCCTCCCCTTCTGAAGTTACAGAGTTCGGCCGCAACGTACTTGCCACCCAGCCCGACTGCGGCGGCAGCCTTGGAATTGCAATCTCCGAGGCGGTGGAGATGGCCCGCAACACCCCTAACTGCAGATATGTACTGGGCAGCGTACTCAACCACGTGCTGCTGCACCAGACCATCATAGGCCTTGAGGCCGAGAAACAGATGGAGATTGCCGGCGACTACCCTACCAAAGTCATCGCATGCTTTGGCGGAGGATCAAACTTTGCCGGAATCACATTCCCGTTCTTGCGCCACAACCTTACAGCCGGCAAAACCACAGAGTTCATAGCCGCAGAGCCGGCATGCTGCCCTAAGCTCTCACAAGGCAAGATGATGTACGATTTTGGAGACACCGCCGGAACCACTCCGCTAATCCCAATGCTCTCCCTTGGAAGCGATTTCCAGCCAGCGCAGATTCACGCCGCAGGCCTACGCTACCACGGTGGCGGCCAGATTGTGAGCCAGCTGGTACAGGACGGCTACATCAACTCCGTAGCAATCCCGCAGGACGAAACCTTTAAGGCCGGCATCCTCTTTGCCCGCGCCGAGGGTATCATCCCCGCCCCTGAATCAACCCACGCCATAGCCGCAACCATCCGCGCCGCCCTAAAAGCCAAAGAAGAGGGCCGCGAAGAGGTAATCCTCTTCAACTTGAGCGGCCACGGCCTCATTGACATGGCAGCTTACGAGAAGTTTTTGTAGTAATTCACTCCTCACTTTATGCAGACTGATGGCGACCACAAGTCGCCATCAGTCTTTTTTATACCCCCATCCTTTCTGTAGAGCTCTGTAAGGCCACTCTCCAATAGCGGTAAAGTCGTCATCCGGTCGCCATCAGGCATGACATACCTTCGTAACAAAAAAGGAGGTGTTAAACATGTCTTTAGCAAAGGAAAAACTCATGAAGATTTTGAGACTTTTAGGCTCAATAATCCAATTCATTCTGGGTCATCTCACATCCAGTGAAAACTCAGGAAAGGCTAAACAGCAGAAATAGATTCTGCAGGCAATAGATTTTGAGATGGTGCAAAGGCGCCATGCACCATCTCTTAAAAAAACATTAACAAAAACATCAAAATCATGAAAAAGTATCTTATAACCTTAATACTATTTGTGGCAACCACGCTTTTTTATACAGCATCAGCCACTAATTCGGACTACAACAAATACATACCAATTATGACTCCAGAAAGTGCAACTTTAGGGCAATACGGCGCTTTCCCCGTGTCTTTATACACCGGAAGTGTAGATATCAGTATCCCTATCCATACCCTTAAAACCAACAATATTGCCGTACCTGTTTCTCTGCAATACAATGGAACAGGATTTATTCCTAACAAGGACTGCGGTAAAATAGGACACGATTGGGCACTTGTAGCAGGCGGCCTTATAACCCGCACTGTCAATGGTGTTCCCGATGAATGGCACTCTTCCGGTGCAAGTTATGATTACGAACTCAATGGCATGCTGTATTATATAAATAGCGGCAACCCAACGCATTCAAATGAATATATCCGCAATATGGGTTGTTACTCAAAGGGGAATCCTAATCATGAAACAACACCAGATATGTTTTCATTCAATTTCTGCGGGCATAGCGGCCAGTTTATGATAGATCATGACGGTTCTGTGAAGGTGGTAGGCAAACAGGCATACAAGATTGATATTACGGATATAAAAACCCAAAGTTATGGCACTCCCCTTCAAGTAAGCTCAATAACAATAACTGCAGGGGATGGAACGAAATACATTTTTGGAGGGGATATACACGCCCTTGAAATTTCCTTGAGAAAGCAGCCGGGGATTAATGCATCACCATTTTTAGGTGGAGTAATTACGGCATTCCACCTCACCAGAATAGAGACAACCAATGGAGAGACTGTAGATTTCATCTATCATAATCCCGACAGTGATTCAGACAATATATTTGACACTCAGACAGGATTTGAGGCCAACAAATATACCGTACGAACCCCCTTTTTCTCGGATTTCTACGAAAATATCAACCAATTCGGAACATGGGAACACGTTGAAGGCACCGGATCTGCAACACCGTCACTATCTTACACTAAAGGTGCCTATTTGTATAAAATTGTATCATCTATGGGAGAGAATATTGTATTTGAATATAAAGACAAGGAGTATGCCTTTACCAATGTGCATGACAATGAAGACAGGATGAGAGAATGGAATAATATCATTAATCCACGTTTGGAAAGAATACTTGCTTATAGCAGCACAGGTGAGATGATAACATACGCAACAATGCACCAATCTTATCATCAATCTTATAGAATCAGAACGGGCGCATTTGCAATACCGTTGAACATATATCGAATGTTTCTGGATAGCGTTGCTGTCAACCAGCGCAAATACTCTTTTGAATATTACAAAAACAGTATATATCCGGAACCGCAAACCAGGGGTATAGACTTGCAAGGCTATTACAATGGCAAAGATGATAACAGCACACTCATAGGGGTAACAAAACCTACCGACACACTGGACTTTTCACATAGAGAATCCTCTTTTCTGAATGCTGTTACCGGTATGTTAAAGAAGATAACTTATCCTACTGGAGGAACAAGTTCCTTTACCTACGAAAACCACAGTTACGGAAAAGCAGTAGTGCCAAATATTCTTGTGCCTGAACTTATCACCTCCAATACAAGCGGATTAACGGGAGGGGTAAGAATTAAAAAGATAGTAAATACGCCTGGAGACACACTTTCATACGATTATATAAATGAATATTCACAAAGCAGTGGTGTAATTAATGACGTTTCCAAATATAAAATGAATATGAATATTTCACCACAACATTTGTGGAATGTCACAAGTTTGACTGTATTGTCGGGAAATAATCTTATTGCCGGCAATAGTATTGCTGAACCACATGTGGGCTACTCGCGAGTAATAGAAAGGAAGGGTACAGGTAATGGTTATAAGGTCTATTCATATACTACATTTGATGACTACAAAGATGAGCCAGTTGTTGACTGTGACAACAGGACGTATTTCAATCTTTCAAATGCCGCACCCACGGATATAATGATATCTACCCTTCATCACACCAGCATGCATCTCGACCGTGGAAAACTGACCAAGGTTGAAGAATATGATACCAAAGGAACACTAATCAGAGAAACTTCCTATACGTATAATACCGGAGAAGACAGAAAAGCAGATGCCATTTACTCAGCAGGATGCAGATTGAGAATAAACAATTATTATGTAGCCAATGCTGTTGCTCACTATTTCTACCCAAAACATGTTCTCAGTGAGACTGTCAAGGAGCTGAAGGACAGCACATGGCATGTCCTGCAAACCAATTATACATATAATCAACACAATCAGCTGATAAGCAATAAGAGTGTAACCAACAGCAATGGAGATACAGTTGTAAAGAAGACTTTCTATCCTAAAGACTTTCCTGCAAATGCAACCTTTACAGCAATGACCGCTAGCAATATGCTCAATACTGTTGTAAAGGAAGAATACTACACCAATAATATCTTCACACGCAGTGTTGAAATGGAATTTGCCGGATACAGCAGACCTGGCTCCACAACCCCATACTATGATATATGTGCAATAAAGGAGATTACATCGGATTCTTCATACTATCCCCTAAGGATCCATGGAAGAGACTCAAACCGCAACATAGAATCAATGACAGAATTGGGCAAACCAACAACATCATATCTGTGGGGCTATAACGGCTTATATCCTGTAGCGGTGTTTGAGAATACGACATTGGAACAATTGGACAGCCATGCCGCACCAATCAAACAGCCGTTATTAGATAGCGCAGCCCCTATAAAAGAATACGAATTCCATCTGGATCAAATTGCAGCTTCAATGCCTGATGCATCAGTTACCCTATACGACTATAAACCCCAGATAGGAATAAAATATCGTAAAGAACCCAACGGCTTAAAACATTTTTACAATTATGATACTCTGGGACGTCTTGTCAGCACTGCTCAGGAGGATAAAGCCCAAAAAGTGAACAGGTATTCCTATAATATTGTACACAACAGCAAACTTATGGCATGCTGGAAGGATGCTGTAAATGAAGTATTCCCAGGAAGCAATACACTCACATGCCATGCCTCGGGGGGTGCAAAGGACTATTTTTACAACCTGTCACTAAAAAAAGGCAATCTAGTCCTGAGTTCAACCGCTTCAGACAAGATAACTTACAACTTTACCACAGAAGGTACATACACTTTCTCCGGCACGGTAACAGACAATACCACAAATGAGACAGCATCTTTTTCAAACACTTTCTCTGTAATTGAGCCTCAGGTGATAGAATTCTCAAATATGGAAAAGCATATAACTGTAGACCATGGATGCTACACAAGTTCAGCCATAATAAGGTGTGAAAGGGCTGTAACTGTCACTTTCTCCATTATGCGTGAAGTTGTGAGTCTTACAGAAAACACTTCATACGGTATCAACATAGCAGAGAATTACTACCTGACTGAAAATGACGAGTGGCCAGATAAGGATATTACTCTAGAATTGCAGCCTGGAGATAATGTAGTTGAAATTTACATGAATAATATTGTTGGCAGCGGAAATATCAGCATTGCAATCTACAGTGCTGACGGTAAAGGGACAAAACTGGGAGAAAACCTTTATCTGCCTCTTTCAACAGACAAAATAAACTGATTAGAAACCATTAAAGAGTATAGCCATGAAACGGAATATATTAACCATATTGCTAGTTACCCTCCTCTCAATCACTTTGAAAGGACAGGTAAGCACACAGAACTATGTAAATACAAGAACTGTACTGAATAGTCAGCAGACATCCTACGTAGACAATATTGCCTATTATGATGGCATAGGTCGTCCTCTACAAACCGTAGAGGCGGCCACCGCCAACGGCTCCCAAGCCGGAACAGCCATTGCTACATTGCAGGAATATGACAACACCGGACGCCAGAGCAACCAATGGCTGCCAATCCCAATTAATGGAACATATCTTGAGCCGATGCAGTTCAAGACAAGGGCCACCGGCTCAAGCGGCCACTCAGACCCCAATCCATACACTCGTCCAATTTACGAGACTTCACCCCTCAACCGCATTGCCAGGCAATATGGAGCCGGAAGCGATTGGCATACCAATGAGAAAAGTGTAAAGACAGAGTACCTGACCAATACCCAGTCATCACGACTCCACTGCAAACTGTACTCCGTAAACGGCGACAGCCTTACTGGAGGAACCTCATGCTACCTGAATGGCACCTTGCATGTAACCCGAGTAACCGATGAAGATGGTAAAATATCCTACACCTTCACCGACAACATTGGCCGTACCATCCTTCAGCGCGTAATGAACGGAAATGAGTCTCTGGATACATATTTTGTATATGATGCCTTGGGCAACTTGAGATTTGTACTGCAACCGGAGTATCAGACAGAAGCAAACCTGAACAAATATGCATTCCAGTACAAATACAACAAGTTCAATCTCTGCTGCTGGAAAAAGCTACCAGGAGCAGACTACATCTCGTACACCTACAATGAAAACGGGCTTCTTGTAAGTTCGCAAGACGGCAACCAGAGGGCTGTAGGAACAAGTACTACTTATACATATGATGGACTCTTCCGTGTAAAGGCCCTGAATGGTATTGTAAACCACTATGACAACTATGATTTTATTGGTGGGACAAGCTTACCGGATGATAGTTACCCTTCAGACAATGCCAAATATGGAAAAGGCAAACTCACAGGTAAGACGATAGAAGTATTGGGTAATGGCTCTACCGCAAAAATCTATACCGTATACCATTATGACCAGAGGGGAAGAATTGTAAAAGTCATAAGCAATAACCTCATTGGCGGATATGACATAACACATACCTCGTATACATATACAGGCAAACCAAGCACTGTAAAGCATACTCACTCAGCAAGCGGAAAAACAACCAGAACAGAGGTTACAAAATATCATTACGATGAAAAGGACCGTGTAAGCAAGATTACCCATACATTGGACAATAACGCTGAAGTGACTCTTGTGGCCTTCACATACGATGCCTATGGCAGGGTAACACAGAAAAGGCTACATGGCACCAATAACGTAAATTACCAGTACAACATCCGTAACTGGGTAACTGGCATCAGCGCCACCAAGTTCCAACAGAACCTGTACTACAATGCCGGCAATGATACATCTTGCTACAACGGCAACATCAGCAGCATAACCTGGAAAAGCGGCAATGAAACAACAACCAGAGGATACAAGTTTACCTATGACGGTGCAAACCGCATGACCGGAGGAACATACGGCGAGGGAACCGCTATCAGCGCCAACCCAAACCGTTTCAGCGAAACTGCAACCTATGACAAGAACGGCAATATTCTCTCATTGCAGAGAAAAGGGCAAACCAGTTCTTCATCATACGATCAACTGGATAACCTTACATATACATATAGTGGGAATCAAGTAACAAAAATTGAAGATGCCGCTTCTGCCACACCGCAAAATGGCAACACCGCTTTCACAAATGGAGCAAGCTCAGCAAATGAATACAGCTACGATGCCAACGGTAACATAACAAAAGATTTGAACAAAGGCATTAGCAATATAAAATACAATTTGTTAAATTTGCCTGAGGAGGTGACCTTTACCAACGGTAACTCCACCAAGTTCTTTTACAGTGCTGAAGGAGAAAAGCTGAGGGCTGTACACACTACAGGTAGTACAACTACCCAGATTGACTATTGTGGCAATATCGTCTATGAAGAAGGTGTTCAGAAATACCTCCTTAACCAGGAAGGTTACTATGACCTTGAAGCAGGCGGCTACCATTACTACCTGAAAGACCACCTGGGCAATAACCGCGTTGTAATAAGCCACATCGGAGCAGTGGAGCAGACTACCCACTACTACCCATACGGCGGTACATTTGCCAGCTCAACCAACGGCTCAAATACCCAGCCGTACAAATACAACGGCAAGGAGCTAGATACCCACAATGGCCTCAACTGGTACGACTACGGTGCCCGCCATTATGACCCGGCAATTGCCCGCTGGACTACCCAGGACCCGCTGGCGGAGAAGTATTATGGGTGGAATCCGTATAATTATTGTGCAGCAAATCCGGAGAATGCAATAGATAAAGAAGGAAAACTTATATTATTTATCAACGGATTTCATGTGGATTCAAAAGAAACTGCTAATTCTGCGTATTGGAACAATTTCGATAATGCAATAAAGAACCATTTTAATGATGATAATTTTTTATACTTTGATGGATCTATAGGAGGACTTTCTAGTTTGTTTAAAAAAACTGATCATATTCATGATATTTATTTTAGTAATATTAGTGCTAGAAATCGTTATAATGCAGGTTATAACGATGGAATTAAACAAGCTCAAAGTATAATTGAAAATTTGGAAAGAGATAATGAAGGTAACATTACTGAGTCTATTAAGGTTATTACACATAGCATGGGGAGTGTTTATTCAAAAGGATTCTTACAAGCTTTAACGGAGTATATACAATCAAATCCAAGCCAATGCAATGGTGTATCCATAACTGAGTACAACTTTGCTCCATTTCAGCCTTGGAAATATGCTGCAATCAATGGTGTTAACACATTTCAATATTCACACTTCTTTGATTTAATAGCATCAAATATAAGAATCCCTGGGGCAACAAAGGTAAAAACACTGCCAAAGTTAAAAAACAATCATTCCATCTGCGATTTTTTTCAATATATCAATTCGTTGGAGGAGGGGACATATAAATTTGTTGACAATGAAAAGAGAAATGAACAATAAAGGAATTAAAACAATAATCCAGCTATTAAAGTTAGTGCTGCTTCAACTGTTGTGCTTGTTATTGTCACTGCCAATAAATGCTGTTGTTGGACTAGTGTTGACATCATTGGTTGACAATGCAGATTTGATATATGCTTTCATTTCTGTAATTTTTTCTTGTGCATTCTTAATTTTTCTTTGTTATAGATTTCTTGGATGGACAGTGAGGAATACTGTTTGGAGTTTTATATTAGGGCAGATTATAACATGGACAATATTTATAGCAGACTATTACTATTCATTTTCTTTATTAGAAACATCGATTGAATTTATCCCTATGCCCTTTAACTACATCATAATTTTTTTCAACAACATAGTTAATATAATCGTTTATTATTCGCTTGGTCTATTAACTCATCTATTTCTTCCAAAAAGGACATTTTAGGATTTATTTTATGGAGCTTAGCGATGATAACTGTTGGGGGTATCAGGTATATTAAGTCATTTAAGGGTTATAGATTGTTCTGTAGCCCTTTTTTATGTGTTTATATCAGTTACCATGTAAGCATCCGATGAAGTACATTACCGACCAATAGTATACAATTAGCCGCTATTACCTACAATTCGCTGGTAATAGCGGCTATTAGTTATCAAGTTGCAGGTATTAGTGACTATTTCCTGCTAATGGCTGCCATTGGTGTGGTAATAGATTGTCAATGTCTTTTTCCTCTGGTATTCTTTTCAGGATATCTTCAAGCCATGTGCGAACATCAACATCATGCGCCTTGCAGCTGCTGAAAAGTGAGTAGACAATAGCAGCTCTGACTGCAGCATCATGATTTCCGCAGAACAGGTAGTTCTTGCGTCCTTATGTTGGCAAGCTAGTTATGTTGGCATCATAATATTATGCGTTGATAATCAGTATCGTTTCTGGAATTATGACAACATAATCTATAATATTGCAAAAGCATCCTCTAATGGATACTTTAAGCAAAATGATAGAGAAAATATTTCAAAACCCAAGCAAGGTGCGACGTCACCTACATGCCCCTATGTTTAGGGAACGAGATGATTTCATTTGCAAGATGCATCAGAAAGGCTTCTGCTTGAGATACTTGCAAATTACTGCAGACTATCTGTTCTTTGCAGTAAACAATCTCAACATTGGTCCGAACGAAGTTGTCAGTCTAGAAAGAATCGTTCAAAGCACTTCAAGATGGTACACTTCTAAAAAAGGAGACTACCAAGCGACAGTGCTCAAATGGCTTGATAGCTTAAACATATTGGATGCCCGATATAATGACGAGACGAATCTGCTTGTATCATTCAGTAGTGTCAGTCATTATCGGGTCAGGTATCTAACTTACCCTTTGTATCAGGAACGATTAAGTTACCTATTACAGTGCATCTCCATTGGAATGGCAAGGAGTACTGTACGTGAGCAGGCCGAAATGCAATTACATATTATTGACGTATTGAAGTTACACTCTCCGAGAATAGTCTGCGTTAAAGAATTGCAGGATGCCTCGTCATCATTTCGCAGCTTAAAATCCCGAAATATGTTCATGACCACAGCACAACGATGGCTATCATTTATTGGGATATTCAATGGTGACTCAGAGCCAACCCATATTAACGGCTATAATTATGTTGTAGACTATATTAACTGGGCGCGCGAAAGTAAAGGCTTAAGTACTACAACTTTGAATGGAAGGGAGCACGAACTCAAGACTCTTCTGTTATTCATGGAACAAAAGAGCTTACACCTTTCATACATAAATCTAAATCATATTGACGAGTATATAATGTTCAGGCAGAATAGTGGATGCAACAGAAAGACTATTGCAACTATAGTCACTACGATAAGGGACTTTATCCGCTATCTCAGGGTCAACAATCTTTGCGAACTGATCCCAGATCAGATCAAGCATCCCAAATCATACGACCTAGACACTCTTCCGAACTGTCCATCATGGGTGCAGACTCAAGAAATTATAAGCTACTATGATGGCAAGAATGATGCAATAAGCCTAAGAAATAAAGCCATAATGTATCTCATTGCTACCTATGGTCTTCGATCGAGTGAGGTTGTTAACCTTAAAACCAAAGATATTGATTGGAAGAATAACCATATATTACTACGAAGAGCAAAACGAGGTGGATTGCAGCGCCTTCCTCTTGTTCCGATTGTCGGCAATGCGATAGCGGAATATATAAAGTCGGGGCGAAATAATAATATTGGTAGCGAATACATCTTCCTTCGCAGCTTGGACCCTATAACACAGCTATCACGAACTGCTATATATGTGATTGTGTCAGAGGCGTATTCTAATACTGATATCGATATAAAGCATAAAGGAGGACATTCTCTAAGGCATGCATGTGCAACACATATGATTAACTCGGGACGTAGTTTAAAGGAAATCTCCGATCTTTTGGGCCACAGGCTTCTGGACACGACCAGGGTATATGCAAAAGTTGACATGTCTACCCTTAGCCAGGTCGCGGAAATGGATTGGGAGGGCGTTATATGTTAATGTCAGAGGCAATTGAACAGTACGTTCGTTATAAAGAAGGACTTGGTGAAAAGCCTAGGGTAAAAAAGTATGTCCTTCTCTCTTTTGGCAAATATGTAGGCCTTAGTATGCAGCTTGACTGTGTTGCGGAAAGATCCTGCAGTGAATACCTTCACCAGAAAGGGTTCAAATCTAATGGGGCTACACAATATTGGTTCTGCATATATAGCATACTTGAGGGCTTCTTTAATTGGGCACTCTCCAGAAGTCATATGAGCCATATGCCCTTGCCAACGAGCAGGCCGTGCAAACCAAGAGACTTCAGGCCTTACATATATACAAATGCGGAACTAGAATCTCTTTTCAAGACGGCTTTAAATTATCGAAAAAGATGTAATATCATGCACCCTTACGTCATACAAACGATGTTGAAGGTGACATACTGTTTGGGGCTTAGGCCTAGCGAGACCGTATCATTGCAGGTAATAGATATTGACTTTGAGGCAAAGACAGTCTTAATAGAAGAGACCAAATTCTATAAGAGCAGGTTGCTTCCATTCGGGATTGAAGTAGAGTCGGTACTTCGAAATTACATGCAATGGCGAAACAAGGTTGCAAAAGAGCAAGGATTGACTTCAGACTGCCTTTTCTTTGACAAAAGAAACAATCAAGTAAAGCTATCCGCCCTACAAGCTGCTTTCAGGTTAATCTGTAAGTCTGCAAATGTTAGCAGAAATGATAAAGAACGCAGTGATGTCCGGTTACAAGATCTAAGGCATACGTTTGCAACGAACAGGATAATACAATGGTACAAGGAAGGGAAAGACGTGCAATTGTTGCTGCCTGTGCTTTCCACTTATCTTGGCCACTGTAACATTGACAGCACTGCAACCTATATCTCATTCACTCCTGAACTTCAAAAAGAGGCTTCTTTAAAGTTCCAAAAGTATGCAGAATCATGAAGAATATCTATAATAGAAATCTCGGATATTGGATAAAGCACTACCTACTTGACCATCTTCCAATCGTACGTAATCTCTCAAGAAACACGATACTTAGCTATAGAGATGCGCTAAGACAACTGTTGAACTATATGTCATCCAAGAAATATGATATAGAAAATGCAGATGTAGAAGCTATTACTAGCACAATCGTAAAAGACTTCCTAGTTTATCTGGAGCATGAAATGCACTGTTCTGTAAGCACTCGCAACCAACGTCTTGCGGCAATACACAGCTTTGCTTCGTATGTGGCAAGCCAATCACCTGAGCACCTTCATTGGTATCATACATTGAAGTCTATACCGATAAAGAGAAGGCAGATAAAGGAAATTGACGGAAGGGCAGTTCCACAGATAGAATATCTAGAGAAAGATGAGATGCAAGCTATGTTAAACGCTCCAGATAGGAGAACCGCTCAAGGCTACCGTGATTATGCTCTTCTCCTGTTCATGTATAACACAGGGGTCCGAGCCTCGGAAGCAGTCAATATTATAATAGAAGACCTTAAAATAGGGAAAGGTATAAGCTCACCATATGTAATCATACATGGAAAGGGTAACAAAACCCGTTCTTGTCCTTTATGGGAAAGAACCGTTAAAATCATATCCCCATTGCTGAATAGAGAATCATGCGCCCCTGTTTTTCTCAACAGATATGGAAATGCAATCACACGCTTCGGTATATATGAGTTGGTATCAAGGTATGCTGTCAAGGCTTCAGAAATAAAGGAATCCATCCGTGAAAAGCATGTGAGTCCGCATACGATAAGACACACAACGGCATCTCATCTACTAGAGGCTGGAGTTGACATCAACACTATCAGAGCATGGCTTGGTCATGTCTCTGTCAACACGACTAATATCTATGCCGAAGTTAATCTCAGAATGAAAGCAGAAGCGCTTAAAACATGCGAAATCGGGGATACATCTAGTACTAAGCCAATATGGAAGAAGGACAAATCTCTCCTTGACTTTCTGATGTCTATATAAGTATGTTATGTTGGCAAGAATAGCAATAAGTATAAAGTACACAACTACTTATCTATGATGCCAACATAACTAGCTTGCCAACATAAGGAAGATTATGTTGTGCTGCACATAAGCGTCCTACAGCAATGGGACGGATTGCATTTTCAATAGCATTGTTATCGATATTATATCTTCCATCCAATACATATCGGCCCAAACGCGGGAGGAGTGTGTATGTATATACCAATGCTTTTCCCATCCTGGATTTAGGTGTGAACAATCCGGCAACGAGGTAAATGTATTTAAGGAGACTGCGTCGTCCCCCGAAGTGGTTTGTTTTTTTATTTACGTAGATAGTTTCTCTGAAAGGGCGAACTGGGAATTCTCTATCGGGAAGATTATTAAAGTAATAAACGGAAAATCCCCTTTTAGTTGATATATATTATAATTTATATAAAGATATAAAAATTATAAACTATATAAAACGGGCTGCAAAGGTAATGTTTTTTATTTAACTGGCAAACCTTTTTTAAGAGAATTTTCAATCTTTTTCTATCATTGCAATATACTGATATTCAAATGTTTATTTTTAATAAAATTGCATAAAAATTTGCAAGGTTATCCGTTTTAATTTATACCTTTGTAGGTATAGAATCATCCTTATTTATGGGCTACTCTAGTCCCCGTCTAATGGCTTAAGTAAGAGATTGCGGAGATATGGACGAATGGCTGAGCCCCAACTATTAGTAATGCAAAATTTCATTCATATAAATTACACATGTGCAAGTTTTTGTCAGATAGCATCATGCTGGGTGCTGTGGCAGCGCCAGCAGAAGTCCCTTCCTACAGGGGGCTGCTTGCTCTTGTGCAATACAATATGGATGGTTACTATGGTGATCTCACATCCATAGTAAATCCTGCTCTAAACAAACTTGGCTATAAGGAATTGGAGCATAGCGTCATATTTGACACTATAAGCCATGAGGATGCTCTTATCTCACGTAGCGCCATTATAAGATTGCCTGAAATCGATGAAAAAGACCCATTACTAAATCTTGTTGTCACTTTGCTCGGCTATGAAAAACATTACACCAAATGCTATTTATCTAAAGCCAACCGAACCACAAGTGCTCAGGAGTTTGTTGAGATCCTGAACATAGTTATTGAAGGAATTCTATTAAGGCTTGAAAGCCTTGCCGGTAAAGTTGGCATTTTAAGCGATGGAGTCATTGATATATTGTGTATGCATTATCTGACAATGATAATGGAGATATCATTACTATGGCACATTAATCTGTTTAAGGAACTCTATCCGGCTCTGATTCCGGTCTTCTCCCGCCAGACAATTAGCAGCAATTGGATTGAAGAGGCCCTTCATAGCTATAAGATTATAGACTACTGCAATTCAGTAAGGAAATTTATTCAGGAGCGCTACACCTTCTCTTTACAGAAGGTGTCGGAGGGCAACCCTGATGTGATGTCCGGCACCTTAAAAACGTCTGTAGAAGAGGCTTTGGTATTATACCGAAATTTATCAAAGCTACTTTTGGAGGCAGGTAGTCCGCTAATGCAAGATGAGATTTACTCATGTATGACTATTATAGAGAACTATCTGTATTTTGCATATAGTGAACATTCTATACCTGGAGGCAATTGGGTAAATATTTTTTCAGACAAACATATATGCATGTCAATTGCAGCCAATCTGGAGAAAAACCACTACTCACCTCGTATCCTATCACAAAGAACAGCCAGAGGGGCGTATGAAAACATTCATTCTTTCCTCAATAATGAGTGTTTCAATTTCTTAAATGACTGTAATAATATTTGCAGCATACCCCGGTTATTAAGAGAATATCTTATTAGCCGCCAAGCAATGTATGCTAATATTTATGACAAGATTCTAGATCCTGTTTACAAAGAAAAGGATGGTACCATTACAGAAAACCTATACTTGAAATATTCTGTAGAAAGATGCAACAGTATTCTTTCAGAAATGGATTACTTGAACAAAGGCAATAGCAGTGAATATATTTTGGAGAAGAGTGAACTTGGCAAAATGAAGGCTCATTTTTCTGAATTCTGCAAGTTGGGATATGTAAAGACTATATCTGAGGATAAAAAAGTAAAAGTAAACAAGAAAAAGCAACGTTGCCTGTATGGTTTCTTCTGCAATATCATTGGCACTACAGAAAACGGAACCTCTGATTGCTATAATTTCCTGGAGGCGGTTATTCAAGGGTTTAAAATCTCAAATGAAACCAACTTCAGGAAGAGTAGGGCTGCATACATTGATGCGTATAAAGAACATAAAAACGCCAATATTATTCCATACCTTTAGGCTTCATAGGGCATATACCCCACCACCATCCTATCCTTCCCAAACAGATCCTGCTGTACCTGACAGCCGGTGTAGCCCATCTGCTGCAACATTTGGGCAGTTTCTGCACCAAAGCGCTCATTTATCTCAAACATCAGGGCACCGCCGGGGGCAAGTATTCTTCCCGACAGTTGTGCGATTGCACGGTAGAATTTCAACGGATCATTGTCGGGAACAAAGAGGGCCAGATGGGGTTCGTGGTTAAGGACATTCTCCCTCATCTGGGATTTTTCACACTCGCATACATATGGAGGGTTGCTGATGATGAGATTGAACTCCCCCTCTCCGCACGCCTGTGCTATTTTCTGCTGCGCCTGCTGGCTGAGGATGTCACACTCCTGGAATTTTACTTTAGCGGGGGTATTGTCTGCGCACTGAATCTGCTGCGCACGGGCAATCTGTAGTGCCTGTTGTGAGATGTCGCAAGCGTAAACTTCTGACTGGGGAAGCGCTGCCGCCAGGCTCCACGCAATGCAGCCGCTGCCGGTGCAGATATCAAGGATTCTTAAAGGGGCTGCACTCTGAGGCTGCAATGCTGCTGCTTGGGCAAATTCTATTGCCTTGTTCACAAGTTCCTCAGTCTCCGGACGTGGAATAAGCACTCCGGGTGCCACATTGAACTTGTGTCCGCAGAACCACTCAAAGCCCATCACATACTGCAACGGTTCCCCCGTTGCCAAACGCTCTACGCATGAAAGGAGATACTTTTCTGTGCCGGGATGCTGCTGGGAAGGCTGATTTTTCTCTGCAGTTCCCTCCAACTGGAAAGTATCCAACTCCGTTGCCGGCTCAACCATATGCTCATACCCCTTGTATCCTGCCAAAAGCTCCTTGAGCATGCGCACGGCCATCGCCTTGCACTCCTGCTGCGGATAAAGGGGAGCTAGTTGCTCCATCACGTGGTCTATGAAATTGCGTAAAGTCATCAGCAAATATTCTCAATAAGGGTATTCACAAACTCCTCCATTGAGATGCCGGCTGCACGCACCTGGGCAGGTACAAGGCTCATTGGGGTCATGCCCGGAACGGTATTGGTCTCAAGGAAGAAGATCTCCCCGTCGCGGACAATATAGTCCATGCGCACAAGACCGCTGCACCCCATATATTTGTAGATTTTCTCTGTAGTTTCCTGAATTTGGGCAGTAAGTTCTGCAGAAATCTGGGCCGGACAAATCTCCTGGCTCTCGCCAAGGTATTTTGCCTCATAATCAAAGAATTCCCTGGTGGTTACAATCTCTGTTACAGGCAACTTAACCAGTTCTCCTCCTCGGGCATATATGCCATTGGTAAGCTCTCGGCCTACGATGCTCTCCTCAATTATCACTGAATCATACTCCTTGAACACCAGTTCCACCGCAGCCTCTAGATCCTCCACACGCTTCACTTTTGTAATGCCAAAGCTGCTGCCGCCGTTGGTAGGTTTCACAAAAACCGGCAAACCCAGTTCTCCAACAATCTCCTCAGCACAATAAGCCGCCCCCCTGCGGATGAACACATCCTTGGCCATCTTTACCCCTGCATGCTCAATGAAGCGCTTGCATGAGTGTTTGTCGAATGTGATTGCAGAGACATACGCGCTGCAGGTGTTGTACGGCACACCCATCATCTCAAGGTATCCCTGCAGCAGGCCGTTCTCACCCGGCGTGCCGTGGATCATGATGAATGCCATATCAAACTTCACCTTTACACCCTCATGCACAAAAGAGAAATCACTCTTGTCTACCTGCACAGGTGCACATCCCACTGCCGCCACAGTTTCTGCAGATTTACCTGCACAAAGTGCCTCCAAGCATCTCTGCGGCATCTCCTCCAGCACAGCAACCCCATCAGGATTCATCACCAGCCAGTCCACTCCTCTGAGCAGCACCTCATACACATCATATTTCTCCCTGCAGATATTCCGGGAAACATTCCTTCCGCTCTGGATTGAAATTCCTGCCTCCTCAGAGTTACCTCCATATATCAACGCAATCTTTTTCTTCATGTTATTTGCACATTATTATCTGAACACACTTTCTCTTCCCGACAATTCCCTGTCGGGAGGAGAATCTCTCCCTAGAACCCGAAATAGTTCTCTTCCTCTGCAGCCTGCTGGGCAGCCATATCCCCATCGCTGCCGTCGCAGTTGAGGTTGAGGCTGAAGCCCTGCGGAGCTACAAACTGGTCATAAACGGTTACTCCAAGGGTTCCGTCTTCAAGCACCTTCTTCATAAAGATACCCCAGATTGGGAGGGCCATGTTTGAACCGCCACCCAATGCAAGGCTGTTGAAGTGCACCTGTCTGTCCTCTGCTCCTACCCATACACCGGCAGTAAGTTTAGGTGTGTAGCCAATGAACCAGCCATCGGACTGGTCGTTGGTGGTACCGGTCTTGCCGGCAACCTCTCCCTCACGCATATATTTGCTTCTGATACGGGCTGCAGTTCCCTCGTTTACAACACCTTTCATAAGGTTCACCATAAGGTATGCGGTCTGCTCACTTACAGCCTCCTTCCTGCGTGGAGAGAAAGTTGCAAGCACATTGCCCATCTTGTCCTCAATGCGGGTTACGTATACAGGCTCTGCGTAAACGCCCCTGCCCGGATATGTATTGAATGCAGATACCATTTGGTAAACCGGCACATCTGCAGATCCCACGCACAATGACTCCACCGGATCCAGCCAGCTCTTCACACCCATTGTATGGGCCATATCAACAAGAGCCTTAGGACCGAACTGTTTCATCAGAAATGCCGATATATTGTTTGAACTCTTGGTCAAGCCCCATTTGAGGGTTACGGTCTTTCCAATCCACTCATCCTTGTCTGTACTCTTTGGGGTCCAGATATCCTCTCCAATCACAAACGACTGCGGCACGTTCACCACTTTGTCGCAAGGGGTATATCCGTTCTGCATTGCCAGTGTATAAAGGAATGGCTTGAAGGTTGAGCCTACCTGCCTCTTGCCCTGTTTAACCTGGTCATATTTGAAATACCTGTAGTTGCCGCTGCCAACATATGCCTTAACATAACCCGTACCAGGCTCCATTGCCATAAAACCGGCTCTCAGGAACGATTTGTAGTACCTGATGGAATCGTTGGGGGTCATCACTGTATCCACATACCCCTTGTCATTCCAGGCAAACACCCTCATAGGTACCGGAGTGTCAAAACTCTTGAGAATCTCCTCATCTGTAGCGTTGTCCTTCTTCAATGAGCGATAGCGGTCGCTCCACCTGCGGGCCTGTCTCATTATAGACTCAATCACATTCTTTGGAACGTCATTGGCAAATGGCTTGTTGTTCTTCCAGCGGAGCTCACGGTTGAACTGTTTCTGCAAATCCTTGCCCAGATGCTCTGCAACAGCCTCCTCTGCATACTGCTGCATCTTGGCATTGATTGGGGTATAGATTCTCAAACCGTCCTTGTCAAGGTTGTATTTTGTACCGTCCGGCTTGAGGTTCTTGTTCAGCCAGCCGTATAGAGGATCATCCATCCATGCAGTTGAATCAGCCCTGTAGTCCTCTATATTATTATAGTTCTTCCTCTGCGGCTCCTTGGCATTCATCACACGCTTTATCATATCGCGGAAATGTGGTGCCAGACCGGAGTTGTGGTCCTGTCGGGAGTAAGAAAGGGTGATTGGAAGGGCTCTGAGGGAATCCCTCTCCTCCTTGGTTATATATCCGTACTTGCACATCTGGCCAATCACGTGGTTGCGGCGTACAAGGGATTTGTCGGGATTACGGACAGGGTTGTAGCGGGTTGGCATGTTCACCATTCCCACAAGGAGGGCACTCTCCTCCACGTTAAGCTCAATTGGGAGTTTGCCAAAGAAGGTCTGCGACGCCGCCTTTATACCATATGCGTTGCTGCCAAAGAATACGGTATTCATATACATGCTCAGAATCTCCTGTTTGGTATAGTTCCTCTCAAGTTTCACAGCAGTAATCCACTCCTTGAACTTGTTGGTTCCCAGCACAAAGTATTTTGCTCCCGGGATGCGGGACTTGACTGTATCCCTTGGGAAAAGCGATTTTGCAAGCTGCTGCGAGAGGGTACTTCCTCCACCGCCGGAGGTCCTGTTGCCCATAAGGAAAGATTTCACCACCACGCGGGCCAAGCTCTTGGCATCAATTCCGCTGTGGTTGTAGAAACGGACATCCTCGGTAGCCACAATCGCATCCTTGAGGGGCTGCGAAAGTTCATCAAAAGTTACATACGAACGGTTCTCAATATGGAAGGTGTTTATCACCGTACCGTCTTCAGAAATGATCTGTGTGGCAAGGTTGCTCTTTGGATCCTCCAGCTCCTCAAAAGATGGGATATCTGCAAAAATTCCCACGCAAAGCAGTGCGGCAAGCACCATCAGCACTGGCGAGAAAACCAAGATCCACAGCCATTTGACAAACCTTTTTCTATTTTTTATTTCCATAACTTTTCTCCCGACAATTTGTTGTATAACATGCAATTTTGGCAAAATTACTAATAAAAATTTGGTTTTTAACCTACTTTATGGCTTACTTTGCAAATTCATGGAAATAAGTATGTAATGGGAGAGAATCTAGTTATTGTGGAGTCGCCTGCAAAGGCAAAGAAAATTGAAAAGTTCCTTGGAAAAGGGTTTACTGTAAAGTCCAGTTTCGGACATATCAGAGACCTTGAGAAGAAAAATCTTGGCATTAATATAAGTGGAGGCTTTGAGCCCAACTACGAGGTTTCATCAGACAAGAAGGCTGTAGTTGAGGAGCTGAAAAAGCTTGCAAAGAATGCGCAGATGGTGTGGCTTGCATCCGACCCCGACCGCGAGGGAGAGGCAATTGCATGGCACCTTTTCCACACCCTGGGCCTTAAGGAAGAGAATACAAAACGTATTGTTTTCCAAGAGATTACAAAAGACGCAATTCTCAACGCAGTAGAAAATCCGCGCTCTATAGACAACAACCTTGTAATGGCACAGCAGGCACGCCGTGTCCTTGACAGGCTTGTGGGTTTTGAACTTTCCCCTATCCTGTGGAAGAAGGTTGCTCCAAAACTCTCTGCCGGCCGCGTACAGTCTGTTGCAGTAAGGCTTATTGTTGAGAGGGAGAGGGAGATCATGGCCTTTGATTCTACCCCTTATTTCAGGGTAAACGGAGTTTTTCACCCTGCAAGCGCCAAGAAGAGCGTAAAGGTAAACGGAACACTCAATACCAGATTCAATGATGCGCAGCAGGCACTTGCCTTCATTGAGAAATGCAACGGTGCACAGTTTGCCATTGAAAACATTGAGAAGAAGAGCATATCCAGAACACCGGCTCCCCCATTCACCACATCTGCACTACAGCAGGAGGCAGCCCGCAAATTGGGTTTCTCGGTTTCACAGACAATGAGGATTGCCCAGAAGCTGTATGAGGACGGACTCATTACATATATGCGTACCGATTCCACCAACCTCTCAAACCTTGCAATTGGAACAATCAAGCAAGTAGTTACCGAGAATTTTGGTGCAGAATATTCTAAGGTAAGGGCATACAAGACCAAGACCAAAGGGGCACAGGAGGCCCACGAGGCAATCAGACCTACCTTCCCTGCAAACATGACCATTGAGGGTACAGCTCAGGAGAAGAAACTTTATGAGCTTATCTGGAAAAGGGCTGTTGCCAGCCAGATGGCAGACGCGGAGCTTGAGAAGACAGAGATTACCATTGGAAGCGGCAATATTGCAGAAAAGTTCATCTCTCAGGGTGAGCAGGTTGTATTTGACGGCTTCCTCAAACTGTATATAGAGGGCAAGGATGACGAGGATATGGAGAACGAGACACAGGTTCTCCCTGCACTTGCAGACAACGAGGCTATGGAGCAGCTTGAGATTACAGCAACCGAGCGCTTCACCCAGAAACCTCCACGTTACTCGGAGGCAAGCCTTGTAAAGAAACTTGAGGAGCTGGGCATCGGACGCCCTTCTACATATGCGCCTACAATCTCTACAATTACCCAGAAGAGGGGCTATATCCTTATTGACAGCCGCGAGGGCGTTGAGAGAGAGTACACACAGATTCTGCTTAAGGGTGGAAAGATCTCCACTCAGACCAAGAAGGAGATTACCGGTGCAGAGAAAAAGAAACTTTTCCCACAGGATATTGGAATCCTTGTAACAGATTTCTTGGGCAAAAACTTTGAGAATATCCTCGATTACGGCTTCACAGCAAAAGTTGAGGAGGATTTTGACCAGATTGCTGCAGGCAAGCTTGTCTGGAACAAGGTGATTGAGTCATTCTACACCCCATTCCACGCACAAGTAGACCAGACCCTCCAGGAGAGCACCCACACCAACGCAGAGAGAGTGTTGGGTACAGACCCTGCAACCGGCAAGACAATGATTGTCCGTCTTGGCAAATTCGGTCCTCTTGTACAGAAAGGTTCAAATGATGATCCCGACAAGCAGTTCGCATCACTCCAGAAAGGGCAGCTGATTGAGTCAATCACCCTTGAAGAGGCATTGAAACTGTTTGAGCTTCCGCGCACAATAGGCGAGAAGGACGGCAAGGTGATTGTAGCAGCCATTGGACGCTTTGGCCCGTATATCAGACACGACGGCAAGTTCATCTCACTTGGCAAGGACCACGATCCCCGCACTGTTTCACTTGAGACAGCCATTGCGCTTATTGAGGAGCACGCCAGGAAAGAGGCTGAGAAGTTCATCGCCCACTTTGAGGCAGAGGACATCCAGGTTCTCAACGGACGCTTTGGAGCATACATCAAGCATGGAGGAGAAAACTACAAGATTCCTAAGGGAACTGATGCCAAGACCTTGGATGCTGCAGCTTGCTTAGAGATTATAAGCAATTCAAAACCGTCGGGAAGCAAGGCTAAAAAAGCAAAGAAATAAGGATTTATAGCATTTTTTATAATGGAAGGCAGCTGATTTCAGCCTGCCTTCTTTCTTTTTTGTAAAAGTTTTTTATAAATTTGTAAGGATTAATAACAAATCGTTACAAAAATGCTTAAACACCAGATAGACGAGATTGACCAGAAGATACTTTCCTTCCTGGTTAAAAATGCCAGGATGCCGTTCCTTGAGATTGCAAGGGAGTGTGGTGTCTCTGGAGCAGCCATCCATCAGAGAGTAAAGAAAATGGAGAGCCTTGGCATCATTACCGGCTCAAGACTTCTGGTAAAGCCACAGACGCTTGGCCTTAATGTATGCGCATTTGTAGAGGTAAGCCTTTCCGAAGCCAACAAGTACCCGGAAGTTATTGAGTGTCTGAAACAGATATCAGAGGTAGTTGAGTGCCACTTCGTAACCGGCAAGCACTCGCTGTTGCTGAAAATCTATTGCACAAACCACGACCACCTTATGGAGATCCTCATCAATACCATCCAGAACATTCCTGGCGTATTGCAGACAGAGACCATGGTATCGCTTGACCAGGCCATTGAAAGGCAGGTTTGGGTGAAGAGCTATCCCAACAAGAAAGGCGGAGCAAAGAAGAAATAGCCTACTGTTCTCCTTCCATCAGTGAAAGGAATATTCTGGCCATTGTGAGGTCTTCAGGGGTTGTCAGCTTTATGTTGAACCTGCTTCCCTCAGATGTGGCAACCTTATAGCCGTTACTCTCCACAACAGATGCATCATCTGTAAATGATGGGGAGTACGGTTTTTTATAGCACTCCTTCAATATGGTTGAATCAAACACCTGTGGGGTCTGCACAAACATATACTCGTCCCTGTTTACAGTGTGCGAACCGTCCGGCATACCGTCTGCACCATATGTGTATTTCCTCATGGACTCAATTGAAGGCATTACAGGTATCACTCCGGCAACCTTGTTCTTTGCAAAATCAAAGTTGAAAAGCCCCTCCAGCATCTTGTGCGGCACAAAAGGCCTTACTCCGTCATGCACCGCCACCGTAGCCCCTGCCGGAACATACTCCAGTGCATTTTTCACCGAATGGAACCTTGTTATTCCTCCCGACACAATCACATGCTTGAACCACAAGTTGTTGTTGAAACAGTAGTTTCTCCAGTATTCCTTGTACTCCTGCGGCAATGTTACAATTATGTTGGCCTGCGGGTACCACTTCCTGAACATCTCAATGGTACGGAGAAGAACCGGTTTCCCCTCAAGTTCAAGGAATTGCTTTGCTGTGGTTCCGCCCATTCTGCGGCCTACACCGCCGGCTGTAATGATTATGTAAAGATTGCTGGAGTCCATGGTTGCGCCCTTTTGGAATTATGTAATTAATTTGCGTACAAATATACCAAAATATAGGCTTATTTTTTGTAATTTTACACTTTGATACATTAGTGATATTGATACATTTTAAACACTGATTTATGGCATTTTCATTTTTGACACAAGAACTGGCTATAGACCTTGGTACAGCCAATACCGTCATCTTCCAGAATGACAAGATTGTATTGGACGAGCCGTCGATTGTAGCCATTGACCAGCATACGGGCAAACCCATAGCATACGGACACAAGGCAAGACTGATGCACGAGAGGACCCATCCCAATATCAAGACTATCCGCCCTTTGAAAGACGGCGTGATTGCAGACTTCAACGCTGCGGAGATGATGATCAGGGGGTTTGTAAAGATGATAAACAACAAGCGCTCAATTTTCAGCCCAAGCCTCAAGATGGTGGTATGTATCCCCTCTGGAAGTACCGAGGTGGAGATAAGGGCGGTGCGTGACTCTTCAGAGCATGCAGGCGGAAGGGATGTGTATATCATCTATGAACCTATGGCAGCAGCACTCGGTATTGGGCTTGACGTTGAGGCCCCTACCGGTCACATGGTTGTGGACATTGGAGGCGGTACAACAGAGATTGCCGTAATTTCACTTGGCGGAATTGTGTGCAAAGAGAGCATCAGGGTTGCAGGAGATGTGTTCACCGCAGAGATCCAGCAGTACATGCGCCAGCAGCACAACATAAAGATTGGTGAGATTACCGCAGAGCTCATTAAAATAAATGCAGGCTCTGCCCTTACAGACCTTGAGGATGGTCCGGAGCCTTATGTGGTAAAAGGCCCTAACCTTATGACAGCGCATCCTGTAGAGGTTTCGGTAAAACCGCAGGAGATTGCCCATTGTCTCGACAAGTCCATTGCCAAGATTGAGGCGGCAGTCCTTTCGGTGCTTGAGCAGACCCCTCCAGAGCTTTACTCGGATATTGTTGACAGAGGCATATTCCTGTCGGGAGGAGGAGCAATGATAAGGGGATTGGACAAGAGGTTGCAGGACAAGATAAACATTCCTTTCCACATTGCTGAAGATCCTCTAAGGGCGGTTGCCAGAGGAACCAGCATTGCCCTCAAGAAAGCGGACAAGCTTACATTCCTTATGAGATAAGAAAAATGAGAATACCTCCTTCATTACTTTTGGGATTGGGGAGGTTTCTCCTTTTTATCCTCCTTGAGGCTGCATGTATCTACATGGTGAGCCACAATGGTATTGTACAGAGGTACAGGCTTATAGGTCAGCTCAGACAAGTGCAGGGCTTTTTCTGGGAGAAGTATTCGTCCATACGTGAGTACTCATCCCTCAGAGAGGCCAATGACGCCCTTGCCCAAGAGAACACCCTTCTTCTGAGCCTTCTGTACAACAGGACTGGGGAGAACGGAAACCAATCTGAAGACAGGAAACAGCCATTTGAGTTCATTGGAGCAAAAGTGGTGAGGAACACTGTGGGAACACCCCACAACTACCTCATCCTCAATAAGGGCTCTAAGGACGGCATTGAAGAAGACATGGGCGTGATCACCCCTGTGGGAGCCATTGGCATTACCAGGGCGGTGAGTGATAACTACACCTATGTTCTCTCATTCCTGAACACCTCCCAGCAGGTGAGTGCAAAGATTGGCAAGAGCGGGACATTCGGCCCCCTCAGCTGGGACGCATCCAACCCGGAGATGGCCATCCTGGAGGAGATTCCGCAGCATCTGGAGATACAGCAGAACGACACCATCTACACCAGTGGCTTTTCTGCATTTTATCCTCCCGACATTCCCATAGGAATTGTAACCGGCTCAAAACTTGTAAATGGAGTACACCTGAGCCTCAACATCAGGCTCCTGCAGGATTTCAGGAGCATAAACCACGTGATGGTGGTAAAGAACAACAACAGGGAAGAACTTGAAAAACTGATAAACGGCATAAAGAAATAATGAACAACATCCTCAAATATATTACACTTGGAGCAATAGTGATTGTGAGCCAGATACTTGTAAGCGAGTACGTAAATATTTGGGCCGTGCTGTATATTGCCGTTTTTCCGCAATTCATAATACTTCTCCCCCCTACAATGAACAGGTCTGCTTATATGCTCGTTGCCTTTATCCTTGGCCTGAGCATAGACCTCTTTGCAGATGGTGTGCTTGGACTCAACGCCGCAGCCCTCACCGCCATGGCATACTTCAGACCTTCAATCCTAAAGCTTACCATCCCCAAGGCCAGCTTTGAGAATTATGAGAACCAGCCTCTCATTCCCCGCACAGTAGAGCTGCCAAAACTGGCACTGATCAACACAATGCTGCTGGCTGTCTTCTTTACGGTGTACGTGCTGCTGGATTCTGCAGCCACATTCACTTTCGGATACACAATGCTTAAGATATTCCTCTGCATTGCCGTAAACAGCATCATAACCTTTGCATGCAACATTGTGCTGCTCGACAAAATCCTGAGATAGAATGGAGAAGAAGAATATCCTCATATTTGGCGTGCTTGCGGTAGGCCTCATCCTCATAATGCAGCTCTTCAACCTGCAGATACTCAAGAAGGAATACAAGATTACCGCAGAAAACAACGCATACAAATATGTCACCCGCTACCCGGTAAGGGGTCTTATTCTCGACAGGAACAACAATATCCTGGTTGGCAACAAGAACACCTACGACATTATGGTCACCCCCATTGAGGTAAAGGAATTCGACACCCTGGACCTCTGTTCCATCTTTGGTCTGGATACCCTTGAGGTAAGGGAAAAATTCAAGGAGTACCGCAAATACCGCAGAAGAATAGGCTACCAGTCGCTCACATTCCTCAAGCAGGTTTCCAGCATCCAGTACAGCATCTTCATTGAAAAGGCATACAAGTTCAAGGGATTCAGCGCAGTTTCCAGAACATCCCGCAACTACCCTTTTGCTGCCGGAGCCAACCTGTTCGGTTACGTTACTGAAGTTGACCAGAAGTTCCTGAAGAACAATCCGGAATACCGGAGCGGAGACTACGTTGGGGCCAGCGGACTTGAAAAATCATACGAGCACCTGCTCAAAGGGGAAAAAGGGTACAGCATCCTGCTGCGGGATGTGCACAACAGGATACAGTCGAGCTTTGAAGACGGAGCCTATGACAAGGCTGCCGTTCCCGGACAGGACATTGTCTCCACCATAGACGGCTATCTGCAGCAGTACGGAGAGGAGCTGATGAAAAACAAGGTGGGAAGTCTTGTTGCCATTGAGCCCTCAACCGGAGAGATCCTTGCACTCATCTCCAGCCCGGGAATCAACATAGAACAGCTTGCATCCATCAGCAAGCACTACAGACAGATAGCATCAGACCCGTACAAACCCATGTTCAACAGGGCCGTAATGTCTTCATATCCTCCAGGATCTGTATTCAAATTGGTAAACGGACTCATAGGGCTCCAGGAAGAGGTTATTACCCCAAACACCAGGTACAACTGCAGCATGGGCTACCACTACGGCAACCGCAAGCTTGGATGCCATGCCCATCCTTCACCAACAGACCTCACACAATCCATCATGATGTCGTGCAACGCATATTACTGCTACACTTTCAAGGCCATACTTGAGAACAGGAAATATGACAACATAGGGGATGCATTCAACAACTGGAAGGAGATGGTAATGAGTTTCGGGTTCGGACGCAAGCTTGGAAGCGATTTCCCGGCAGAACTTGGCGGCACACTGCCTTCAACATCAACATACGACAAGATTCACGGCAAGAACAGATGGAAAGCCAACTCTGTAATCTCCCTCTCCATTGGACAGGGAGAGATTGGAGCCACCCCTCTCCACCTGGCCAATCTGGCCGCAACCCTTGCCAACAGGGGGCACTACTATATACCGCACCTTGTGAAGGATTCTCCGGGACATACCATTGACAGCAGGTTCAAGGAGAAGAACTATACCCTTGTAGATACAGCACATTTCCACAAAGTGATAGAGGGTATGTACAAAGCTGTAAATGCTGAGCCAGGAGCCGGTGGCACAGCCCGCCTTGCACACGCTCCCGGACTTGAGATCTGCGGCAAAACCGGCACAGCACAGAACCCACACGGCAAGGACAATGCCGTATTCATATGCTTTGCCCCAAGGGAGAATCCAAAGATTGCCATAGCGGCATATATTGAGAATGCCGGCTTTGGAGGCACATGGGCTGCCCCAATAGCATCCCTTATGGTGGAAAAATACCTTACCGGGGAAGTTGAAAGGAAAGACCTTGAAAAAAGGATGAAGGATGCCAACCTCATCCAATATGTACCTGTAAAAAAGAGACGATAAGATGGGAGAGTACAAATTTGGGAAAATGGACATACCTCTTGTGGTGAGCTGGCTTCTGCTTATATTTATAGGGTGGATAAACATCTTTGCATCAATATATTCAGAGGAGCACAGTTCTATATTTGACATGAGCCAGAGGTATGGCATGCAGTTCATATGGATAATCACAGCCATGGTATTGGCCGTATGCATATTATATGTGTTCAATCCAAAGATATACAGCGTCCTTTCCCCACCAATATACTTCTTTGTATGTATACTTCTGGTTGCTGTAATATTCTTTGGAAAAGAGGTTAACGGATCCAACTCATGGTTCAGGTTCGGGCCGGTAAGTTTCCAGCCTGCAGAGATATCCAAGATAAGCACATCCCTGTTTCTGGCACACTTGATGAGCAAATACAGCTTCAAGCTCACCAGACTAAAGGACGCCGTCTCAGTTGCCCTTGCCATACTTGTCCCTATGGCCATTATTGTAATGGAGAAAGAGACCGGCTCCGCACTGGTTTACTGCGGATTCATATTCCTGCTTTACAGGGAAGGGCTCAGCGGATGGTTTCTCATCTTCGGCATCCTCTCCATAGTCATGTTTGTGGTCACCCTTGCCGTCTCCCCTCTGGCAGCCCTCATCATATTGTTTGTATTGTCGGGAATAGTGAATGGAATATATACCAGAAGATTGTGGATGCACATAGGCATTCTCATCCCATCGGCCACATTGCTTGGGTTCCTTCCGGCAATCATGGGGAAAATTGCGCCGGAATTCCCCGTTGAGGTGGAGTATATGGCTTTGGTTCTGATGGCCATTCCTGCAATATTCTCAATTGTAAAATTCTCGGGAAAAAGGATGAAGCATCTGAAGTACCTCATTACCGGATTCATCTGTTCAATAATTCTTGTATTCTCCGTGCAGTTTATCTTCAACAATATTCTGCAGCACCATCAGAGGGAGAGGATTGAGAACCTGCTGGGAATTAAGGAGGATCTTATGGGAGCCGGATACAACGTGCACCAGTCAAAGATTGCCATAGGCTCAGGCGGTTTTACAGGAAAGGGGTTCCTGAACGGTACGCAGACCAAGTTTGATTTTGTACCGGAACAGAGTACTGACTTCATTTTCTGTACGGTAGGGGAAGAATGGGGCTTTATGGGTTCTGTACTGGTAGTATCAATCTACATGTTCCTCATAACCCGCCTGATAGTGCTGAGCGAACGGCAGAAAGACCGCTTTGCCCGCATTTACGGTTACTGTGTTGCATGCTGTTTCTTCATGCACTTTTTCATTAACATTGGAATGACTATGGGGCTTGTCCCTGTAATTGGAATTCCTCTGCCACTGTTGAGTTATGGGGGCTCGTCATTATGGAGCTTTACCATCCTGCTGTTCATATTCATAAAGCTGGATATGGAGAGGTGGAGATATTGAAAGGATACGCAAAAAAGGCAGCTATCCTATGGACAACTGCCTTATAGTCAAATGCATTGCACTTTTATTTTAACTTTCCCAAAATCAGACAAGAGTTGTGGCCGCCAAAACCGAAAGTGTTGTTCATCGCCACGTTAACCTCCCTGTGCTGAGCTTTGTTCAATGTGAGGTTCAATTTATAGTCTATCTCCGGATCCTCCTCCCTGAAGTTGATGGTTGGTGGAATAATGCTATTGCAGATTGCATCTATGCATGCCATAGTTTCAATTGCTCCAGCAGCACCCAAAAGGTGTCCGGTCATGGATTTTGTAGAGCTGATATTAAGCTTGTAGGCGTGCTCTCCAAACACTTCCTGAACAGCTTTAAGCTCTATTTTGTCTCCCAGAGGAGTTGATGTTCCATGTACATTGATATAATCCACATCCTCAGGTTTCAAGCCTGCCTCCGCAAGAGCCAGTCTCATAGCCTCTATGGCCCCCTCGCCCTGCGGATGAGGTGCTGTTATATGGTGGGCATCAGCACTCATACCTGTTCCCAAAACCTCTGCATAAATCTTTGCACCGCGTGCAACCGCATGCTCATACTCCTCAAAAACAAGGATACCGCATCCTTCACCAACTACAAAACCGTCTCTTGTTTTGTCGAACGGTCTGCTGGCTGTAGCATAGTCCTCGTTGTTTGTAGAAAGAGCCTGTGCAGAGTTGAAACCACCAACACTTGCAATTGTAACACCGGCCTCAGAGCCGCCTGTAATTACCATGTCGGCCTTGTTCAACCTGATTGTATCAAAGGCATTGGACATTGCATGGGCAGAAGATGCACACGCAGAAACTGTCGTATAGTTAGGACCCATAAAACCATACTTGATGGAAATAAGTCCTGCAAAGATGTCAGGAATCATCTTAGGAATAAGAAAAGGGCTAAAGCGAGGAACTTTACCTCCCTCGCTGTAACCCATAACTTCGTCAGTAAGTGTTTCTATTCCACCTATTCCTGAACCAACTATTACTCCAACACGCTTACGGTCAATCTTCTCAAGATCAATCTTGCTGTCAGCTACAGCCTGATCGGCTGCAACCTGCGCATACATCGCAAAGCGGTCCATTTTTCTTACCTCCTTGCGGTCTATTCCGTAATCTGCCGGGTTGAAATTCTTTACCTCACAAGCGAATCTGGTCTTAAAAAGTGATGCATCAAACCTGGTGATAGGTGCTGCGCCGCTTACTCCATTGTTCAGATTATTGAAATACTCCTCTACACTGTTACCTAGCGGATTGACAGTACCCAATCCTGTAATGACAACTCTTCTCAACTCCATGAATTCTCTTAAGACAAATTATTTCTGGTTAGCCTCAATATATGAGATTGCATCTCCTACTGTTGCAATTTTCTCTGCAGCCTCATCAGGAATTGAAATCTCAAATACTTTCTCAAACTCCATGATAAGCTCTACTGTGTCAAGTGAATCAGCTCCTAAATCTTTAGTAAAGCTAGCCTCTGGTGTAACCTCAGCTGCATCAACGCCCAATTTGTCAACGATGATTTCCTTAACTTTAGAAGTAATATCTGCCATGATTTTAAATAATTAGTTTATAAAATAAGTTTATAATTTTAGTTGTTTTTACCTAACTACAAAGTACAAAGGTAATAAAAAAACTGAAAAATGGTTATTTTTGCACACATAAACGAGAAAACTGATGGATAATATTGCAATTTTCGCCTCTGGAAGCGGCTCCAACGCAGAAAATATAATAAGATATTTCAACGGTGGCAACACTGCCACAGTAAAGCTCGTCATATGTAATAAAGAAAACGCAAAAGTATTGGAAAGGGCTGAAGAACTGAATGTTCCGTCAGTTGTAATATCTAAGGAAGAACTCGTTTCCGAGAACCCTCAAAAATTGCTGGCCCTCCTTGAAGAGTACCATATAAATATAATAGTACTTGCCGGCTACCTGCTGAAAATTCCTCAAATCCTCACAACAAAATATAAAGGAAGGATAATGAACATACACCCTGCCCTCCTCCCAAAATTCGGAGGTAAAGGGATGTACGGCATGAATGTGCACAAGGCTGTAATTGAAGCGGGAGAGAATGAATCAGGAATTACCATCCACCTTGTGGATGCCGTATACGACAACGGCAAGATCCTCTTCCAGGCAAGCTGTCCGGTAATCCCGACAGATACCCCCGAGTCTCTTGCCGCAAAAATCCATGCCCTTGAAAAGGAGCATTTCCCTGCCGTTATTGAAAAATACCTCAACCGCTAGGCTGCTATTTTCTTCTTGTTTTTCCTTTTGGCCTTGAACTCCTCAAAGCCCTCACCGTAAACACCCATCACTGTAGATACGGTAAAGAATGACTTGTTGTCAATCTCCTTTACCGCTGCCATTACCTCATACATCTTGTCCTTGCGGGTAACCACCATTATCATCATGCTGCTGGACTTCTTGTACCAACCCAACGCATTAATTGCTGTAACACCCTTATCCATCTCAAAACAGAGTCTGTTGGCTATCTCCTCATACTTGCTGCTTATAATAAGCATCTGCACAGACTGCTTGCTGCCGGTAAGGAGTTGGTCTACCGTGTATGAGAATGCCACAGTTACCACATACCCATAGACAATATCCTGTAGGGATTTGTCGGGAAGAAAAAGGACTGAAGAGATAATAAGGAAATCAGACACCATAAACACCCTGCCAGGAGAAACCTCCCTGTATTTGTTTATTACGAGGGCAATGATATCTATACCTCCTGTACTTCCTCCCTGGGTAAAGACCAGTGCTATACCACACGCACTCATGGCACCGCCAACTATGGAGTTGATGAGGTTGTCATCTATATTGGAAGTCCATGGAATGAGAGGGAAGAACTCAAAATAGACGGTACTTACAAGAATACAGTAGATTGTCTTGAATCCGAATCCCTTTCCCATTATTATGGTACCGGCTATAAGGAGCACCGCATTAAGGATGAGATATGTGTGGGAGATATGCCATCCGAATGCAAAATTGAGGATTGTTGACATACCTGTAACGCCTCCCGCTGTAATTCCGTTTGGAATAAGGAAGGCTGTCCAGGAAAAGACATACAGTGCAAGGGCTACCGCCATTACACTGTACTCTTTAATTGTTTTGAACATTTTATGGTTCATATATTACTTATTGAAGGTTTCAACAGCATTCTCAAGGAATTTCTTGAACGCATCCTTGTCCAAATCGTAGCCTCTTGGCTCAACCACCTGATTGCCCTGAGCGTCTACAATAATATAATAAGGCATTGCGTTAACCTTGTACTTCTCCATAATGAAGTTAGTGTTGATCTTACCAAGGCTCTTCAATACTTTTCCGTTTGGAAGGGTTACCCAATCAGACTCGGCAACCTCTGTCTTCACATCACCATAAATTGACACGAACACAAATCTGTTGTTGAGGATATCCTTAATCTGTGGATCCGAGAACACCCTGCTCTCCATCTCCCTGCAGTTTACACAAGCAGCACCGGTAAAATCAATGAACACCGGCTTTCCTGCACCCTTTGAATACTCCAACGCCTCCTGCAAATCAAAGAATCCAGGGATGCCGTCTATGTGCTTCAATCCCATATCGGTAAATTTCTTTGCAGGATAAGGGTTGTTGTGATGGTCTGCTGCACCAACCTGCTGCATCACCACATTCTGTTTTGAAAGGTTGAAATCCATGCTCTCAATTGGAGGAAGATATCCGCTCAACGCTTTCAAAGGTGCACCCCACATACCTGGGATCATATATACTACAAATGAGAATACTGCAATTGCAAGGAACAGTCTCTTAACAGAAATGTGATCCTCTGGAGTATCGTGTGCAAAACGCAATTTGCCCAACAAATACAAGCCCAATAGTGAGAATACCACAATCCAGATTGCAAGGTAAACCTCACGGTCAAGCAGGTTCCACTGATATACCTGGTCTGCAACGCTAAGGAATTTCAATCCCAATGCAACCTCAATGAAACCAAGGACAACCTTAACCGAGTTCAACCAGCCGCCGCTCTTTGGAAGGTCCTTAAGCAATGAAGGTGCAAATGCGAACACTGTAAATGGAAGTGCGAACGCAGCCGAGAATGCAAACATTGTAATGATAGGCTCCCAAATCTCACCCTGGGTACTCTTGATAAGCACTGAGCTCACAATAGGACCTGTACATGAGAATGAAACAAGTACCAATGTAAGTGCCATGAAGAATACACCTACAAGACCACCCTTATCACTCTTTGCATCTGTCTTGTTAACCATCCAGCTTGGCATTGTAATCTCAAATGCACCAAAGAAGCTGGCAGCAAAAACCATGAAGATGATGAAGAAGATGATGTTTGGAATCCAGTGTGTAGCCAGCCAGTTGAAGATATCTGCTGTAACTGCATCACCACCCAAGATATAGGTAAGAAGGATGATCACAGCAATTGGAACTGTATAAAGGGCTACAATGAAGAAACCGTAAAGGGAAGCATACAACTTGCCTTTTCCATCCTTGCTCTTTATGAAGAAGGATACTGTCATAGGAACCATCGGGAATACACAAGGGGTAAGCAAAGCTACAAAACCCCATGCAATGGCCTCAAGGATTACAGCCCATATAGATTTGCCACCCTCTTTTTTCACTGGTGCAGCCTTCTCTTCTGCTGCAGCCACAACGGCACCCTCAGCAGCAGGAAGTTTTACGGTAATCTCCTCATCTGTTGGAGGAAGACATGCGCCATTATTGCAGGTCTGCCACTCAATGGTAAGTTTTGCAACTGGAGCCTCTCCGGTAACCTCAACCTTCTGTGCAACCTGCACACCAGACTCACAGGTACCAATCTCCATCTTGAAGTTCTCGTCATAAGCCCTGTGACTCTCTGTCTTGAGGTACGCCTCACCAACAGCCTTCACCTCCTTGCCTGCAACAACTACCGAAGTTGCAATAGGACCGTCTGTATAAGGGCCAAGGTCGTAAATATGCCAATCACCTGAAATATCGCCAGTAAGGACAATCTCATAAAGGTTTCCGGAAAGTTTCTCAACTTTGCTGCTCCATGAAACCGGATTCTCCCCCATCTGGGCAAATGCCACGCAGCCTACAAGCAAGGCCACGGTAGAAAGAAATAACTTTTTGAACATCTATAATTGATTTTAATATAATCAGTTAACGGGGCGCAAAAATAATAAAATCCCTCTATTTTCTATTACGTCTGCGAGGCAATTTCTGTTTTTCAGCCTTATTTATGGCCTTAACCACAACCTCTTCCATTGGGTAATACGCATCGGGGTATGGGTGGCAACGGTCTTTTGAAAGTCCCTCCTTAAGTGCACCCTTCTCATCAGCCATAAAAGAATAATAGTCTACATACTCATACCCCTGCTCTGCAGCATATTTCCTTATCATCCCGTTTAGCTCAATCACCAGCGGAGCCGGCTTAAGGTCCTTTCTCCACACAAAATAGTCTGCCGGAAGAATAGAGCACAGCACCGGAACAATACCGTTTGCACGGGCTATATCACACATGGAGATAATATTCCCCATAATATTCTCCAAAGAGATATATCCACTATTGCGGGCAATGTCATTTATTCCCGACAGAATAACCACAACTTTAGGGTTCAACGCCACAACATCATTATGGAATCTTGCAAGCATCTGATAAGTAGTCTGGCCGCTGATACCTCTTGCGGCATAATTGTTCTTCTGGAAAAACTCCGGATGGAACTTGAGCCAGTTCTCGGTAATGGAGTTTCCCATAAACACCGCCTTGGGTGCAACGGTTACCGTATCATTTGCGGGAGCATATCGGCTGTAGAGGGCCCAATCCTTGTCTTTGTCATTTTTCTGTGCAAGTAGAGCAGTGGTGAACACCATGGCAACTGCCAAAAGGAAAAATCTTTTCATATCTGCAAATAAATTTAAATTGCTGTTAAAACTGCAAAGTTACGAAAAAGAGTGCAATGTTTTTTGGACAGGATACAAAAAGAAAAAGCCTCAGATTTCTCTGAAGCTTTTGGAGCGGAAGACGAGGCTCGAACTCGCGACCCCAACCTTGGCAAGGTTGTGCTCTACCAACTGAGCTACTTCCGCGTTTCTGTTTTGCGATTGCAAAGGTAGTAACATTTTTTAAACCTCCAAAATTTTTTTACAAATTTTTGAAAAAATTTCAACTTTTTTCAGTTTTTGCCACTTTTTTACCCTTTTCAACCGCAAAAACAGCTTAAATTACCGTTTCAAACTCTCTCAAGAATCTTACATCGTTCTCAAAATAGTGACGCAAATCTTTAACCTGCCACTTGAGCATTGCAATTCTCTCCACACCCATTCCGAATGCAAAGCCTGAATACTCCTTTGAATCTATACCTGAAGCCTCAAGAACATTAGGGTCTACCATACCGCAACCCATGATCTCAAGCCAGCCTGTTCCTTTACAGATGTTGCAACCTTTACCTTTACAGATGTTACAGCTTACATCCACCTCAGCACTTGGCTCGGTGAACGGGAAGTAAGAAGGACGCAATCTGATCTGAGTCTCCTCACCGAACATCTCCTTTGCAAAAAGCAATACAGCCTGCTTAAGGTCTGCGAAAGATACATTTTTGTCTATATAAAGTCCCTCTACCTGATGGAAGATACAGTGCGCACGTGCAGAAATTGCCTCATTTCTGAACACACGGCCAGGACAAACAATTCTGATAGGGAGAGGCATCTTCTCCATACTTCTTACCTGAACAGATGAAGTGTGGGTTCTCAGAAGGATAGGGTTATCACCGCCTGCAGAAATGAAGAAAGTATCCTGCATATCCCTTGCAGGGTGCTCAGGCGGGAAGTTCAAGGCGCCAAACACGTGCCAGTCATCCTCAATCTCCGGACCCTCAGACACTGCATATCCGAACTTGCTGAAAATTGAGATAATCTCCTCTCTTGTTACAGATATAGGGTGCCTTGTACCCAAATCATATTTGTCTCCTGGTTTTGTACAATCAAATGAAGGAGCATCAGAGCCGCCCATCTCCTCAACTTTCTGTCTCAACTCCTCAATCTTCTCTGCAGCTTTTGTCTTAAGTACATTCAGCTTCTGGCCAAACTCCCTCTTCTGCTCTGCAGGGACATTTCTGAACTCATCAAAAAGGGCAGTAATCTCTCCTTTCTTACCAAGAAGCCTAACCCTTATTTCCTCAACCTCCTGCAACTTTCCAGCTGTAAGAGATTCTATCTTATTTAGCAAATCATCTATTTTCTGCTGCATATCAAACAAATTAAGGTTGCAAATCTACAGAAAAATATCCGTTTATTCTATAACTTTTATCAAAGACGCACTTTATAGACTCTTCCTTCTCACCGGCATTGTCATACAACGGGCTCCACCTCCACCGCGCGGAAGTTCGCTTCCCTCAATGGTGATTACACATTTTGTGTAATCGGCCGCATCCTTGTTGCCGCAGATGATATCCCACGCAGGTATAATCTCAAAGCCGTGTTTTGAGAGCTCACCCAAAGTGTTTACATTTCTGGAATAAGACAGGAGTTTGCCGGGTGATATGGCAAAGAAGTTTGCTCCGCTGTGCCACTGTTCCCTCTCCTGATTCCATTCATCGGAGCTTCCTCCGCATGCTACAGGCTCAAGGTCCATTCCAAGCTCCCGGAGGGCGTGAAGAATCGTAGGAACACTCCTTATTTTTGAAACTTTTCCATCCTCTATGGTTATGTGTACGGTCTGGTACTGGTTGTCGCGCAGGACGAGTGGTTCGTAGACCATGCATTTGTCCCTGTCGAGAAGAGTGAAAACCATATCAAGATGGATGAAAGACTCCGGCTGCGACGGGAGCTGCTGCACAATGATGTGCCTTGTCCCCTGGGTATGCTCCCTGCAGAGCCTTGCAATGAGAAGGTCTATGCCCCGGGTGCTGGTACGGCAACCGTTGCCTATTATGAGGATGTCCTCCCTTGCCACAAGGATGTCGCCACCCTCCATGTAAATGTCATTGCAGCCAGGCTGGAACTCATGCGCATTTATGATACCGCCACTGAACGCCCCCGATCCTTTAAAGATAGCCTCCATAATGAGAGACTCCCTCATCCTCACCTTATTGGCCATCTTGCAAATAAGTGCATTATTCCCGATAGTTACAGAAGCATCCCTGGTGAAGTAGAAGTTATACAAAGGGTACAAAGCGTAGTATTCATCGCTGAGGAATGCCGTAAGGGTGTTTTTCCTGGCAGGAACGCCCTCAATGAGAGCCTTTGCAAGCTCGGGCGACTGCATTGCCATCAGCTGCTCATAATACTCCAGCGCCCCCTCGCTTTCACACACTTTCTTTATAAGCATCTCCCTTTGGCTGTAGTTGGCAAGCACCTGCTCAAGCAGATCCGTTACCTGGAATGTACGGGTATATTTCCCCAACACCCCCTGCAGCTGGTCATACTCTGTCTTTGCTATTGAAAGGTTAAGGATATCGCTATAGAGGGCCCTCTGGGCTGTACCCGGGGTCATGTTTTCAACCTCTGCTCCTGGAGTATGGAGGATAACCCCCTCCAGTTCCCCTATTTCACTCTGTATATTCAAACTCAATATCTCGGCCATGGCATGTTGTTTTACTGATATTTTGTAAATTCGTTTACTGTAAGGTCCGTGATGACATTCTTGAACCTCACGTTGTCCCTTGGGCAGATAAGGAGCACATCATCAGTGTTTATCACCATGAAATTCTCCAACCCTTTCACCACCACAAGCTTGTCTTCCTCATTGGACACAATGATTGATCCTTGTACCTTGTCTATCATGCTGTCCCCTACGCTCATCAAGTTACCGTCCTCATCTTTCTGTCCAAGATGATAAAGGGCATCCCAGGTACCCACATCGCTCCATCCGAACGAGGTCTCAAACACCCAGCTGCAGTTGGTCTTCTCCATCACTCCGTAGTCTATTGAGATACCGTTGCACCCCTCATAGATTCCCTTAATGAGTTCCTCCTCCTTATCGGTATAGTAGAATGGGACTATGTCCTTGAACTGGTTGGCAATGTCGGGAAGATATCTCTCAAGCTCACGGGCAATGGTTCTGATGTTCCAGATGAAGATGCCTGAGTTCCACAAGAACTCCCCGCTCTGGAGGAATACTTTTGCCAGCTCCTTATCAGGCTTTTCAGTGAAGGTCTTTACGCTGTAGACTTTTGATCCGCCAACCTGTTTGGTTTTGGCAGGGTTTATCTGAATATAGCCGTAACCGGTCTCCGGGCGGGTAGGCTTAATGCCCAAAGTAAGCAGTTCATCGTTGCTGCAGGCATGGTTGAGAGCTGCCTGCACAGTGCTTAGGAACACCTCCTCATCCAATATAAGATGATCCGAAGGGGCCACCACCACCGTTGCGTTGGGGTTCTTCTTCTGTAGTTTGTATGTTGCATAGGCTATACAAGGGGCAGTGTTGCGTCTGTGCGGTTCCAAGAGGATATTCTCCGGGAGCATCTGCGGCAGCTGCTCCTTAACCAGCTCCTCATACTGTGCGCTGGTTACCACCAATATGTTTTCATTTGGTATAATCTTGGCAAACCTATTGTATGTCTGCTGCAAGAACGAAATTCCTGTTCCAAAGAAATCCAGAAACTGCTTTGGTTTGTCATTTCTGCTTACAGGCCAGAATCGGCTTCCAACACCGCCGGCCATGATGATACAATAATTGTTCTCTCTTCCCATATCTGTTTTATATTTTACCAAGTGGGGGCAAATGCCTCCCGCATATATTCAACTTTAAACAACTCCCCATTGAAAAGGATTGAAACCACATCAAAAACTACCTCCTTCCCCTTTGTCCTGCTTCTGTTTGCCGCCACAAATCCCTTTGCCGCCTGTATGATTTTCTTCCTCTTTGCCGTGTCTACACTCTCAAACGGGTCTATCTGCGCAGGAAAGTTCCTGCTGCGCACCTCCACTATCCTTATAAACCTCTCCTCTTCCATCACCAGATCCAGTTCCTTGTGTCCGCTGCGCCAATTCCGCTCCAGCAATTTCATTCCTCTCCGCAAAAGATATTCCAGAGCCACATCCTCTCCCCTTTTGCCCAAATCCTGTCTGTTTTTGCACCACAAATCTTCCATATTTCTCCCCTTTTCACAAAGGACCAAGTTACTAAAACTTCCCTCGCAAAGCAAATTTACTTTGTAACGTCGTCTTTTTGTACATTTGCCTCATCCTGAGGCAAATAGAAAACAAGGGGTGCTACCTTCTGCAGCACCCCTGTTTTCCAACTCTTTGTGGGACAAAGAGTTGTACAAAAAGACGACGTTACTTTAAAATTGCCAGCAATGCTCCTTTTGGGAGCTTGTCGCCGGCCTTAACCTCAACGCGCTCTACAACGGCATCAAACGGGGCGGTGATGACGTTTTTCATCTTCATTGCCTCGTATATCATAAGCCTGGAGCCTTTCTTTACTTTATCGCCGGGCTTTACCAGCACCTCGGTTACCGAACCGGGGATGATTGACCTCACCTCGGCAGGGTTGGGAGCCTCCCACTTTTTCCTCTCCACAAACTTGCGGGTATAACGGGTTTTGTACACGCGCCCGCACTCGTGGATCTGGATTTTATCAGTAAAGAGGTTGGGGTCATTGGACATGAGCACAGCATCGCCCAGATCTGCACTTATAGATTTTATCTCGTTCATAAATTAAACCTCCTATGCTGTTAAAAAGGTGGAATGCCATGTTTCTTGGCAGGTCTTTTCAAAGTTTTGTTGCCCGAGATACCCAAAGCATGAAGAATGAACTTGCGGGTATCCTGTGGAGTAATCACAGAATCAATATATCCTTTGGCTGCAGCAACATACGGATTGGCAAACTTGTCCTTGTACTCCTGAACTTTCAGTTTGCGCATCTCGTCGGGATTCTCAGCCTCCATAATCTCCTTGCGGAAGATGATGTTTGCAGCTCCCTCCGGTCCCATTACGGCAATCTCTGCAGTAGGCCATGCAAAGACGAAGTCTGCACGCAGATGTCGGGAGTTCATTGCAATGTATCCTCCTCCGTAGGCTTTGCGCAGGATGATGGTGATCTTTGGAACCGATGCCTCGGAGTATGCGTACAGCAGTTTGGCACCGTGGCGGATAACTCCCGCATGCTCCTGATCCACTCCCGGAAGGTAACCCGGCATATCCTCAAGGGTTACGATAGGAATCTCAAAGGCATCACAATAGCGGATAAAGCGGGCAGCCTTGTCTGAAGAATCGCAATCAAGCACACCTGCAAGGTAAAGTGGCTGGTTTGCCACAAAACCAACTGTGCGGCCATCCATACGCCCGTAACCAATAACAATGTTCTGGGCCCACATCTCCTGAATCTCAATGAAATCGGAATCATCAGTAAGCGACCTTATCACATCCCTCACATCGTATGGAGTGGTAGGGTCTACCGGAACGACCTTGTCTATTTTGTACTTTTTCAGAGGCGACCCCGGCTTCATAGGGACAGGTTTCTCTGCGTTATGCGACGGAATGAAACTTAAAAGTTTCTTTATCTGCCCAAAACACTCCTCCTCACTCTCGGCAAAGAAATGGGCGTTACCGGTAGTCTCGCAATGTACCCTGGCACCACCAAGTGACTCCATATCTATCTCCTCTCCAAGAACGGATTTGATAACTTCCGGACCTGTAATGAACATCTTGGAAATCTTGTCCACCACAAAAACATAATCTGTAAGGGCAGGGGAATATACGGCTCCACCTGCGCAAGGCCCCAAAATCACCGAAATCTGCGGAATCACACCACTGGCCATGGTATTGCGGAAGAAAATCTCACCATACCCGGCCAAAGAGTTCACACCCTCCTGAATACGGGCTCCACCGGAATCGTTAATCCCGATAAGGGGTATCCTCATCCTCAGCGCATAATCCATTATCTTGGTGATTTTCCTTGCATGCATTGAACCCAGGGAACCACCTGCAACTGTAAAATCCTGGGCATAAATTGCCACAGGCTTCCCGTTGATAGTACCTGTTCCTATAACTACACCATCACCAGCCAGACTCTTGTTCTCCATTCCAAATTCCCTGGCATCGTGCTCTATAAAAAGATCGTACTCATAAAACGACCCTTCATCCAAAAGTTTGCCTATCCTCTCTCTTGCCGGAAGCTTGCCCATAGCTATCTGTTTAGCAATGGCTTTATCTCCTCCTCCCTGCAAAACACGGGCTGTTCTCTCCTGAAGTTCAGAAATTTTTTCTCTTAATAAACTCATAATTTTGTAGGTTTGGTTTTTACAAAAATAATCATATATTTGTAAACTGCTAATAAATTGAAATAATTACACTTTAAATACAAAGACATGTCACTAACATTCACTGACAGACACATTGGCCCTAGAGACTCCCAGATTGAGGAGATGCTCAAGGTATTGAATGTCCAAACTTTGGACGAACTGACAAAACAGACTGTTCCTTCAGACATCCTTCTTGAAGAGGAACTTAAACTTACACCAGCCGTTTCCGAGAGCCAGTATCTGGCTAATCTTAAAAAAATGGTTTCAAAGAACAGACCGTTCAGAAGCCTTATTGGAATGGGCAATTACGGCACCGGAACCCTTCCGGTAATTACCAGAAACATATTTGAGAACCCTTGCTGGTACACCTCATACACCCCATACCAGGCTGAGATAAGCCAGGGCCGCCTTGAGGCTCTTCTTATTTTCCAGACCATGATCAGCAGCCTTACCGGCTTCCCTCTTTCAAACTGCTCTATGCTTGACGACGCACAGGCTGCAGGAGAGGCAATGAGAATGATGTTTGAGGTAAGAAGCAGAGATGCTGTAAAGGCAGGCAAGAACGTTGTATTTGTAGACGAGAATATTTTCCCACAGGTACTTTCTGTTCTTCAGACCCGTGCAGCAGGTCTTGGCATTGAGATCCAGCTTGGAGACTATAAAACTGCAGAACTTAGCGAGAAATGCTACGGTGCAATGGTACAGTACCCTGCAGCAAACGGTGAGGTACGCGATTACGCAGCATTCTGTGAGAAAGTGCACGCAGCAGGCGGACTTGTAACAGCATACTGCGACCTTCTTTCACTTGCAGTACTTAAAGAGCCTGCAGCATGGGGCGCAGACTGCGCAGTAGGTTCTGCACAGAGATTCGGTTTGCCTATGGGCTTTGGCGGTCCTACCGCAGGTTTCATGGCAACCAAAGACACCTACAAGAGACAGATTCCAGGACGCATCATTGGTGTATCAGTTGACCGTTTGGGCAACAGCGCAGTAAGACTTGCGCTGCAGACCCGCGAGCAGCACATCAAGAGAGAGAAAGCAACCTCAAACGTATGTACCGCAACTGCCCTTATGGCAACCATGAGCGGAATGTACGCAGTATACCACGGACCACAGGGAATCAAATCAATTGCACAGAAAGTTTCCCACTACGCACACGCAGTGGCAGGCCTTCTTAAAGCAAAAGGATACACCCTTGCAACAGAGAACTTCTTTGACACAATTGAGATAAAAGGTGTAAACGCAGCAGAACTCAAACAGAGAGCGGAATTGGACGGCATCAACTTCTTCTATCCTGCTCCCGACAGCGTAAGAATCAGCTTTGACGAGCTTACCAACTGCGTTGAGGCAATGAAAGTTGCAAACATCTTTGACGCACAGCCTTCAGGTTGCCCTGGTGCACCTGCAGAGGATCCTTTCATGAAGAGGGAGAGCTCATTCCTTGAGCACGAGGTATTCAACACATACCACTCGGAGACTGCAATGATGAGATTCATCAAGAAACTTGAGAGAAAAGACATCTCACTTACCCACTCAATGATTCCTCTTGGCTCTTGTACAATGAAGCTTAACGCAGCTGTGGAGATGCTTCCACTAAGCTGGGGCGAGCTTGGCAATGTACACCCATTGCAGCCTAAAGACCAGGTTGAGGGTTACATGGAGCTAATCAAGGAGCTTGAGCACGACTTGGCAGTGATTACCGGCTTTGACGCCTGTTCACTTCAGCCTAACTCAGGTGCAGCAGGTGAGTATGCAGGCTTGAAGACCATCAAGGCATACCACATGGCAAACGGAGGTGCCCACAGAAACGTAATGATCATCCCTACATCTGCACACGGAACCAACCCTGCATCTGCAGCTATGGCAGGTTTCAGCATTGTACTTGTAGGATGTGACGAGAACGGAAACATCAACGTTGAGGAGTTGCGTGAAAAAGCTATTGCAAACGCAGAGAACCTTGCAGGCTTGATGATCACATATCCTTCTACCCACGGTGTGTTTGAGGTACAGATCAAGGAGATCTGCAACATCATCCACCAGAACGGCGGTTTGGTTTATATGGACGGTGCAAACATGAACGCACAGGTTGGTCTTACCAACCCTGGCTTCATTGGCGCAGACGTATGCCACTTGAACCTTCACAAATCGTTTGCAATGCCTCACGGTGGTGGTGGTCCTGGTGTTGGCCCTATCTGCTGTACAAAAGCATTGGCTCCATACCTTCCAGGCCATCCGCTTGATCCTGAGTGCGGCGGCAAAGATATGGGTGCAGTTTCTGCAGCAGCATACGGTAACCCGCTATTATTGCCTATCACCCACGCCTACATCAAACTATTGGGTGCAGCAGGTCTTAAGAAAGTTACCCAGGTTGCCATCCTCAACGCAAACTACATGGCTGCACAGTTTGAGCCTGAGTTCAAGACTCTGTACTCCGGCGCAACCGGCCGCGTGGCTCACGAGTGCATCATTGATTGCCAGCACTTCAAATCTGAGTACGGCGTAGATGCAACCGACCTTGCAAAACGTCTTATGGACTACGGCTTCCACGCTCCTACCCTTTCATTCCCTGTACACGAGACCTTGATGGTTGAGCCTACAGAGTCTGAGCCAAAAGAGGAGATGGACCGCTTCATCCAGGCAATGAAACAGATTAAGATTGAGTGCGAGAAGATTAAGGCAGGCGAATACGACCCTAAAGACAACCCTGTAACAATGTCTCCACACACCGCAGACGAGGTTTGCGCAGACGAGTGGAACCACCCTTACAGCAGAACAGAGGCCGCATTCCCTCTTGAGTGGTTGAGAGAGAACAAGTTTTGGCCAGCAGTAGCCCGCGTAGACAACGGCTACGGCGACAGAAACCTTGTCTGCAACTGCCAGTAATCCAAAGGTCTACTAATAGCCGCTATTACCTACAATCCAATGGTAATAGCGGCTAATTGTATACTATTGGTTGGTAATGTACTTTATCGGATGCTTACGTCCAACTTTTGGGATTCACATCAGTGCATCTGGGGTTAAGGACGCCAATATGCTTTGTGGGTGCCTGGAGAGGAGGTTTCTGTGCTTAACCTCTTGGCAAAATCCACCTGTCCGTTTATTGTCACCAACTTAAAATCTCTTCAACAAGTAACCATTGGTTTTTATATTTATTATACCGGTAAGTCCATGTTGGGGGATCATACATACTTGGGACGAGATCATCATCATATGGCAATATTTTGAGAGGAGTACTATGTAGTTTGCGTTTTGTTAATTTAGTATATCTGCAATTTTTAAAAATAATCACATGCTCTCCCAAAAATGTATATCCTTCAGTGTCTTTCCAATCGGCTTTATACCACTCATTTAAAAATGTGAGGCTGATATGTACATAATATTCTCCCCACGAATCTTTTATACAATAGATGTATATATCTTCTTCGGGCTGGCTTATGCTAGGTATTACTTTAGAATTTAAGATGTAAAGCAAACTGTCGTTTATGACTTGGAGTTCGTTTATTAATATTGCATTAGTCTTTTTTTGTGCACTGAGTACGCAAGTAGACAATAAAAATGCTATTGAAACAGTAATTATTTTATACATATTGATGGAGATTTAATTTGTACATTTTAGTGGGAAATAAGTGGTGTAAGTTGAGGGGAGTGTGAAAAGTTTTTTGGCTTGAGGGATAGAACAGTGTGACTTGGTTAGTCCACTATAAAGATAGCAATTTTTATTAGAAGATATATAGCAATCTAGGCAGAGTGATACAGAAAGGTAATTGATGAATATTTTTGTCGGGAATAAAAAAGGCGGCCTCAAAATTACTCTCTTTTTTATACCAGCGAAAGTAAGGCCGGCACAAAAATGAGCCCCAATGTGCCCATAGCGCACCAGTCGGGCACATATTCCATTGTTTTTGTTCCCGACAGATCAAAAAATCCCCTTTCGGGAACATTTCGGATCCCCAGCGTGCCCACAATTGCCCATCTGGGCACAAAAAGAGTATCCTTTGTTCCCAAACCTCAAATCCCCGCGATCCCCGGCACCCTTGGCACCCTTGGCGCCCCCGGTACCCCTTCCAGCAAATCGGTATCCCCCATACCCCCTGCCACATACCCCTAGAACGCATGCTTTGGGGATACCGGGGCCAAATTGCCCTATGAATCCCCACAACCCGCCATCTAGATGCGCTACAGGCCATATTGCGGGAACACCGATTTGCAGGAAGACACATCTGGTAATTTTTAGTAACTTTGTTAACAACAACACCCACTCAAAATGTCAATTTTCAAAAATATACTCACACTTACAGGTATAATATCATGTATATTCCTGCTTGCTATACATATTGCTGACAGCATTGAATTTATACTTGATCCCGCAAAGTATATGATAGGATCAGAGAGTATGATTAGTGCTGGAGGATTGAAATATACCAGCAATTTCTTTTACCTTACATCGCATATTGTACAGGCGGCAATAATGCTTACAACGCTTTACTTATATTTCGCAAAACGGAACGGATATATTCTGCTGGGAGGAATAATGTTGTGGCTGATCACCGTAATTTGTCTATAACCGTTACCATTCACACAAAAAACAAGGGTGACTAAAAAGTAATCCCGACAAGATAATACCCCCGCTAGAAAACACTCTCGCGGGGGTTACCTGTCTAAAATGGGATTCTTTGACTCAGCCTCTTTCTTAGTCTTAATACAAATCCAAAAACTCATATTCACCGCCCCAAAGCTCGAGGAACTTCATGAAGTCCGAGTTCTCAACCACAGTGCCCTTTGGGACGACATCCTAAAGGGCACTTTTGTTCTCATTTGGAATTTTTCTTAACTTTAACAGCAACAAAAAACACCGGACATGAAAACATTTGCAAAAATCGCCTCACTGGCCGTCATACTGGCATTCCTGCAGGTTACAGACCTTTTTGCCTGTACCAATATCCTTATTACAAAAGGAGCCAGCAAAGACGGATCGGTTATGATAACCTATGCCGCTGACGCACACGTGCTTTACGGTGAGCTCTATCATACCCCTGCAGGGGTCTTCCCTCCAGGAAGCAAACTGAAAATCTTTGAGTGGGATACCGGGAAATATCTGGGTGACATTGCCCAGGTGCCACGCACCTTCTCAACCATGGGCAACATGAACGAGCACCAGGTAATCATCACCGAGACCACTTTCGGAGGGAGGGAAGAACTGGCAGATTCAACCGGAATCATGGACTATGGTTCGCTGATATATGTTACCCTCCAGAGGGCCCGCACCGCCAGAGAGGCCATTGAAATAATGACTTCACTTGTAGAGGAATACGGATACCCGTCGGGAGGAGAATCATTCTCAATTGCAGACAAGAATGAGGTGTGGATCATGGAGATGGTTGGCAAGGGAACCAAGTTGGACAAGAAAGGCAAAAACATAAACAAAGGTGCCGTTTGGGTAGCTGTCCGTATTCCCGACGGTTACATCTCTGCGCATGCAAACTGTTCAAGGATAGACCATTTTCCTCTGAATGACCCGGAGAACTGCATCTACAAGAAGGATGTGATTGATTTTGCCAGACAAATGGGATATTTCAACGGCAAAGATGAGGAGTTCAGCTTCTGCGACACCTATGCCCCAGCAAGCTACGACGCCTTGAGAGGCTGCGAGACAAGGGTATGGAGTGCGTTCAACATCCTTGGAAAGGGTAAAATTGGAGATAAGGATGCCCAAGAGTACTTCCAGTTTGCGCTTGGCCTTGACACTGAAAACAAGATGCCGCTTTACATAAAACCTTACGACAAGCTTTCCCTCAAGGAGGTGGCTGATGTAATGAAGGACCATTACGAAGGTACCCCTCTTGACATGCGCAAGGACGTTGGTGCAGGCTGGTACAGCACACCTTACAGATGGCGTCCTATGAACTTCACCGTAGGGGAGAACGAGTATGCTTTTGAGAGGGCAATTGCCACCCAGCAGACCGGGTTCTGGATGCTCGGACAGGCCCGTAACTGGCTTCCCGACGAGATTGGAGGTATCATCTGGTTTGGCGTGGACGACGCGGCAACCTCTTGCCTCACCCCAATTTACACATCTTCTACAAGAGTTCCCGAGTGCTTCAAAGTTGGCAACGGCAATATGACCACCTACTCTCCAACATCCGCATTCTGGCTCTTCAACAGGGTTGCTCAGGCTGCATACCTCAGATACAGCCTTCTTGAGCCTGAAATCAGAAAAACTGCAGACGAACATATGGCCACCTCACAGCAGATGATTGAGGTTATTGACAAACAGGCCCTCCAGATGCAGGAATCATCCCCTGAGCAGGTGAAGGAGTACCTTACCGACTGGGGCGAGCAAATGGCAGCTCAGATGTTCAGCAAATGGAAACAGCTTGATGAATTCCTACTTATAAAATACATGGACGGCAATGTGAAGGTACAGAATCCCGACGGTTCATTCACTGACAACGGCTACGGCGTAGGAATCCCTGCAAAACCCAAGTATCCGGGATACACACAAAAGATAAAGGAGGCCATAGCAGCAGATCCCGATGCGGCCATTACTGCTGTTCCAAAACAGAAATAATCCGGAGGGAAAGTCTAGCTATACCAACAAAGTGCCCATTATGACGACGTCATAATGGGCACTTTTCTTGTTATTCTGTTAAAAATGCTGCTAGAAGACAGTATCTACATTAATGTAAAACCTCCACCAGCCGTCATCCTCACCCGGAGCATAATCATCTCTGAAAAGGTCTGCTGTAAGAAGACCCACCGAAGGTATTGAACATACTGAATAGTTGCTGAAGTATGTACCTTCAATCATTGTATAGCCCTCTTCGCCCTGATCCCTTACCTGGATATAATCGGCGTCGGTATCAAACCACAAGGTAATCTGCTCGCCGTTGTGGGTAAACTCTGTAGGGAACTTGTACAGGTCATAACTGTTGATATCGTCGGGAGTAGGAGACTCCATTGGGGCTGTAATCTCCAGTGTTCCGTCTGCTGCAAGGAAAAAGTCCATATCAATGCCCGATCCAAGGAGATTCTTTATCCTGTAGTAGTTTTTGGTGTATTTTGCAACCTGAAGGGTGTAGGTCTTACCCTCAAAGTCGTAACCCGACCCGAACATATAGTTCTCGCAATATACGGTACCGTAATCCTCATATTGAAGGTCATCCAAAGAGAAAGGAACCTGTCCAACCGCCTTGAATGTGCTTATGCCTGTAGGTGAAGCCTCATTTGCATCAAACTTGAGCACAAACGGATACTCAACAAAAGCCTCAAGGGCATCCTCATCATATGAAAGGTTTACCATGGCCTTGTACTCCCCTTTAGGGAAGTTTACCGTTGTTTTGTCTATTGTGTAGATGCTGCCCGGCTCAAGGGTTACACCCAACGCAAGGTCTGCATCTGCCACTCCTCTGGTAAGTTCAACTACAAGAACATTGCCGTCGAGCTTGAATCCGCTGGAAGGTATGTCCTGGAATGTTACGCAGTTGTTGTCGGGAGTATAGATATACTCATCCTGTGAACAGGAAACTGCCGTAAGGAGTGATAATGTTGCCACTGCAGACAACAATATCCTGTATATTGATTTCATTCGTTTCATACTTTCAATTTTTAAGTTAAAACTTCAAGGCTTTTTAGTATCCTGCGTTCTGCTGACCTTTCATCTGAGGGTTTGCGTCAATCTCAGACTGTGGGATAGGCCATAACCAGCGTGGGTCCGAGGCACTCTTCTGCAGGAACTCGGTGTTGCTGCTGCCGGCATTATTGATAATCTGGCTATCCTGGGCCTCTGAACGTGCAAAGCCCTCGTTCCAGCGTTTCAGGTCTGTAAATCTGAAGCCCTCACCATACAACTCTTTAGCTCTTTCAGCCTTCACCTGTGCAATAAGCTCATCACCGGAATAGTCCTGGGTAACGTAACCCGGAATTCTGGCACTCCTCAAGGCATTCAGGTATTTGTTTGCCTGTGCCTCCTGGCCGCCTGCCATTGCATATGCCTCAGCTGCAATCAGGTACTGCTCTGCAATTCTGAATCCTTTGATCTTGTTTACATAGTTTGATACAGCTGCTCCGCTGTTGTTCAACGCAGGGTTGCCAGGATATTTGAAGAATACATAAACCTCACCCTTTATTGCTCCGTACACAACCTCAAGCTCCTTGAACCAGCTCTGGAAACGGATGTCATCATCATCGTATGCATCAATGATCCACTGCTCCGGAATGTAGTTAGGGCTATATGTGCCGCTGGTACTGTACTCAATGTAGTCGTAGTTGTTTGTATCCGGAAGAGATCCCTCGTTGAATCCGGCCCAGTACTGCACGATACACTCCTTACCAGAATCATTTGTCCACAAGTTGTCAAACTCTGCAAGATTGTCAATCAACGGATATTTGTTGTTGTCAACCAACGATGATGCATATCTTGCTGCTGCCTGCCAGTCGCCTTTTGTAAGGGCAACCCTTGCCTTCATTGCTGTAACGGCGTCACCTGTAATATACTCAGATGCCACCTCTCCTGCAACAGAAGCAAGTTTTGCCTCAGCAATTGCAAGGTTGCTCTCAATATAATCATAAGTTGCTTTCAATGAAGACCTGCCCACATAAGAGGTAATGTCGCCAGGATTTGAAACCGGACCATCTAGAAGCATTACGCCAAGATCTGAATCTGCTGTTGAAGCGTTGTAATTCTTGCAGTAAAGCTGTGCCAATGTGAACATTGAGTATGCTTTTAGGAAAGCGGCCTCTCCAATGATAACATTTGCCATTTCAGTATCTGCACTTCCAATTGCACCATCCGCCATCATCTTCTCAATTCCCTGAATAAGGAAGTTGGCCAATGTAACATTATAATAGGCTGCACTCCATATTCCCTCTACATATCCGAATGTGCTTGACACTTCCCATTTGTAATACTCACCGTTCCTGTTTCCGAACATCACAGATGCGTGGAACGAATCCGACATGATTTCCTGAACATATACCGGATATCCCGAGCACAAATAATCCCTCAGCTGAAGATACATGTCCATCCTGAACTTCTTGGCATCATCAAGCGTGGTAAGTGCGTTCTCACTGTTGATGGAGCCTTCCGGCATCTTTGTAAGTTCACAGGAAGAAACTACCAGCACTGCCAATAATAACGATAATATCTTTTTCATAATGTCTTCCAATTAACGGTTAATTAAAATGTAAACTCTACACCTGCAATAATCTGTTTGGTGTTAGGATAGTCACCAGAAGCGATCTCGTAATCCACCTCAGGATCAATTCCTTTATACCCTGTGAAGGTAACAAGGTTTCGGCCTGTGATATAAACCTTCATACCATTAAGAAAACCTGTCTTCTTGGCAATCGCTGCAGGCAATGTGTACGAAAGCTGCAAGTTCTTCAAGCGTACAAAAGATGCATTGTCAATCCATCTGCTGTCGTGCTTGATAGTCTCACCAGCCTTAGGGATATCTGTAATCTGTCCTGGAGTTGTCCATATATTCATCATGCGTGCTGTCATGTTCGACTCATCCACGAATGAAGGGTTCTCAATGAAGTATCTGTCATAGTTCTCAATGTATTTTCCAAATACACCTGAGAATGCTGCGTTCAAAGCAAAGCCTTTATAAGACACGTTGATGTTAAGACCGCCTGACCATGGAGCAAATCTATTCTTTCCAATGAATTTTGCATCACTTTCCGAGTATGAACCGGTAAGGTTTCCATCCTTGTCATACCAGATCTGTTTACCGGTTGCAGGATCTACGCCTGCATAGTCTACTAAATAGAACTCGCCGTAAGGTTTTCCAACCTCATATTTCAAACCGCTTCTTCCATCTACAAACTCATTACGTCCGCCAAACAGCTCGGTAATCTCATTCTTGTTGTAGTTCATATTAAGGGCTGCCGTAACATACCAGTCCTTAGTATTTACAAAGTCATATTTGAGTTCAAGGTCAAAACCTCTGTTTCTCATGTTTCCAACATTACCCCATCCGCCTGAGAATCCGGTCTGGAATGAATAAGGGATATACATGAGCATGTTTTTGGTAAGCTTGTTGTAAAGCTCAAGATTTACTGTGAAGTTCTTGAACATTGTAGCATTTACGCCAAAGCTCAAGTTCTCAAGAGTCTCCCATGTAAGGTTTGAGTTGCTCAACGAACTCAAGTACCAGCTGCCAATTCCGTCATACTGTTTTCCTGTCTCTGTAAGACCGTATGACAGATAGTTGTCAATACCGCTGTTACCCATTGTACCATAAGATGCTTTCACCTGCAAGTTGTCTAGCCATGCCACATCTTTTAGGAAATTCTCCTTCTTCATGTTCCACATACCGCCGAACGAGTAGAAGTTTGCATATTTGTTGTTCTCACCAAACAATGAAGAACCGTCGGTACGGAATGTACCGTCCAAGAAATATTTGTCATCAAAGCTGTAGGACATTCTCACAAAGAATGAATTCTGCGAAGTCTCCGACGAGCTGTAAGAAGGCTGGTTAAAGTCTGTACCCTGGTTCACACCTGTCATTCTTATGTCGGTCTGACCTGAAGATGCAGCACCAAAGCCCTGACTCTTGTATACTATAGACTCATGTCCTCCCAAAAGGTCTATGAAATGTTTCTCTGCAAGCGAGAACTTGTACTCAATGGTATTTGTTGAGGTAAGCCTGTAGATCCTCCTGAAAGTCTCCTCAGATACGGTACTCAAACCCATATCATTAGGAAGCACTTTTCCGGTATACTTGTACTCACTATCATCCAAAGCCTGCATTGCCCTGATTGTCAACCCTTCCAAAGGCCTTATCTCCTGGTACGCATTCATGTTTATCTTGAATGTGTTGGATGATGAAGGCTGGGCCTCCATTCTTCTGAAGTAGTTCCACAACCCCAAATCTGAAATGTAGTCCTGCTCCTTCCCGTATCCGGTAAAGTTTCCTGCAGCATCTGTAAGAATCTCAAAAGGAACAGCATAAGGGAGTGACCACAACGCAATGTTCATAGGGTTGTAGTAACTGGTGCCGGATGTGGAGTAGCCGGCAGTTTTCTGCTGCTGGTAAGACAAAGTGGTATTCAAACCAACTTTCAGCCACTCTGTAGCCATCACATTTATGTTGCTCCTCAGATTATATCTCTCCAGGAACGAGAAATGCTCAATACCCTCCTGGTCAAAAGCTCCCATAGAGATATAATAGTCCATTTTCTGGGTTCTTCCCGACAGGCTCAAGTCAGCCTTCCATGTAGGGGCATTCTCATTGAGGATCCACTTTTTCCAGTCATAGCTTATTCCGTTTGAAAGTCTGAAATTCTTCAGAGCCTGGAACTGCGCATTTGAAACAAGAGACGGATCGGTCATCTCCCTGAATGCAAACCACTGCTCAGAACTCATAAGTTCAACCGGATAATTTGCAACATTGGAAACGCCATACGAAGCGGAGAACTGTACAACAGGTGTCTCGTCCTTTCCTTTCTTTGTAGTGATGAAAATTACTCCGTTTGCCGCCCTCGAACCGTAGATTGCTGCTGAAGAGGCATCCTTCAATACGGTAATGTTCTCAATGTCATTCGGGTTTAAGGATGTAAAAATTCCAACATCCACCGGAGAACCGTCGAGAATAAAAAGAGGAGTATTTGATGCATTGATGGAGTTCACACCCCTCAAGCGCATTGTAACATCACTGCCAGGCTCACCGGTGCTGCTGAATACCTGAAGACCAGCCACCTGTCCCTGCAAAGCATCACCCACACTGGCTGCAGGAGCACTGTTGAGTACCTCGCTCTTTACGGTAGTTGCCGCACCTACGATTGAACTGATCTTCTTTGCAGTACCATAACCCACAACAACCATCTCCTCAAGCATCTCCGTACTGGCTTTAAGCACCACATCACCCGACATTCCTGCATAAGCCTTCATAGTCACAGACTCCATACCAACGAAAGACCATACAATCTCATCCCCGTCTGAAACCTTGATGGCATACATACCGTCAATGTCTGAAATAGCCACTGCACCGGAAGTGTTGTCCTTCACCGACACCCCAATGAGCGGCTCGCCCTGGGGATCCTTCACAGTTCCCTTCAATTCCCATTTGTTCTGTTCTTTCTGATTTGTCATCTGCTGGGACATCAGCTGATGAGGAAGCGCTAATAGCAGAACCAGGCATATACATAATAGCCTGCTTCCAAATTTGAGATTCGTTCTCTCCATAGCTTTAAGTATTTAGTAAAACGTAGTGTTTCTACTCCAATATCCTACAAACTCCTGCCGAACATCATCTTCCTACAAACTTAATAAAAAATCATGTAAACTTCCCACTATTTTTATATAAATGTTAAATTTGTAGAACAAAAATTTCCCACTATGAAAAAAATCCTTCTTCTGCTTGTGCTGGCGGCCTCTTTGCTGCAGAGCATCCAGTCAACAGCCTGTACCTCAGCCATCTTTACAGGCAAGTCTACTCCCGACGGAAAACCACTTATGTGGAAACACCGCGACACTGACGAGATGAACAACCTTACAACATACATCAGAGGGGAGAAATACGGCTTCCTTGCCCTCACCGACGCATGGTACCCCATTGGAACCAAAAAAGCCTGGGGCGGCAACAATGAGGCAGGGTTCTGCATAATGAACACCGCATCCTACAACCTTAAGGATGATGACATAGACGAAGACCTTATGGTAAACAACGGCAAGATAATTTACCGGGCCCTTGAGATATGCGCCACACTTGCCGATTTTGAAAAAATGCTCGACACCCTCCAGAGGCCCATGTATGTAGAGAGCAACTACGGAGTAATAGATGCCCAGGGAGGAGCCGCATACTATGAGGTGAACAACTCCGGCTGGAGAAAAATAGACGTGAACGACCCAAGGATGGCCCCACAGGGATATCTTGTATATTCAAACCACTCATACACCGGAAGACTTGATGAAGGCTACGGCTACATCAGATACACCAACGCCGACAACATAATTAAGACCCACATCACCAGAGCCGGCGAAATAACCCCCCAGTGGATCTTCAAGGCCCTTTCACGCTCATTCTACCACTCGCTGCTGGGAATAGACCTCACAAAAGAGAACATTGAATGGTTCATAGACCAGGACTTCATCCCTCGCGAATCAACCTCCTGCGCAATGGTATTCAAAGGGGTGAAAAAAGGTGAGAACCCAATGGAGACCGTAATGTGGACAGTTCTCGGCTACCCGCCGGTATCTGTAGCAGTGCCATTGTTCATCAAGGCAAAAGAGGACCAGCCGCAGCTGATGACCAGAAGAGGCGACAGACAAGACCCTGTAATGGCCACCCTTGGCCTGGAACAGAAACCGGAGAACTCCCTCATGTGTGACCTTGCACTCTCCCTTAAGGCAAATGTCTTCCCGATAAAGAGAGGCAACGGCTACAAATACTACAACTTCTCATTGATGCACAACCCTTCAGGCTCCGGCTATATGCAACAACTTGCCCCGCTTGAAAACTCTATCTTTGAGCAAGGCGAAGCACTGATAAAAGCCACTGAAGGGAAACCGTACAACCCTGCCCTCTTCCACAGTTTCTACAATACCATACAGAAACAGATTGAAGAGACATATATCCGACTGCAGTAAATTGAAAAGTGCCCATTAAGACGACGTCATAATGGGCACTTTCCTTTATTCCTAATACAAATCCAGGAACTCATATTCACCGCCCCAGTGCTCAAGGAACTTCATGAAGTGGGAGTTCTCAACCACAAGGCTTGCGGTGTTGTCGTTTGGATGGAAACTCAATCTTGGTGCGTTCTGCAGGTTCTTGTCAAGGAAGAGCTTCACGTGTTTGTCGGGATCATTGATAAGGCCGAACGGTGAAACCGAACCTGGTCTGAGGCCAAGGTATTTGTCCATTCGCTGCTCTGATGCAAAACTCAATTTGCCCTGCTTGAGCATCTTTTCAATGTCGTGTATGGCCATCTGCTGGTGACACTCAAACACTACAAGGTAATGTTTGTTGCCTTTGTGGTTCCTGAAGAAAAGGTTCTTGCAGTGGGTTGAGTCAATGTCTTTCCAGTATTCAAGCGCCAGCTCAATTGTTGGGAGCGGCGGGTGCTCATACATTGTGAACGGGATGCCCCACTCATTCAATGTGTCCAATACTTTCTGCCTGCGCTCCAACTGAGCCTGCTGCTCCTGCGGGTCTAAAATTATTTGTTGTTCCATATTATTCTACATCTATTGGAGAGGTATTTCCCCGGAGGACGACGCAGTCTCCCTTTTGTATACTGCTCACGCAGGGTGCGGCTCCCGGCCTTCCGTGTTACACGGCCTCCGCCGGGCATCTGATGATGCCTCAACTCGCAACCGTCGAATGAGGTCCTCCTAATGGAAATACCTCTCCATTAAATTTACTTAATATATTTCATCAAGAATTTTGCAAATCTCTGGAAACCGACATCGGTCATGTGCACGCCGTCTACGGTTCCCTCATGATCCGGACCAATAGGGGATTTCTTCATGTTGCCTTTTGCGTATGCATCAATGTAACGGACATTGTAGCCCTCTTTCCTGAACTTCTGTGCAAACTCCTTCCAGATGGCATTCTCCTCCTGGGTATCAATGTGGAACTGTGCATCAAGGTACTGGTACGGGTAGCAGTAGTTTGAAACCATAAGTACCGGAACATCAGGGTTAGCCTCAACAATTGCACGGATAAAGTGCTCGGTGCTGTCCTTCACAATCTTTGATGTGCAGTTTGCAAGGCAGTCAATCACATACATTGATGCCGGGATCTTTGCTATTTTCTCTCCAAGGCATTTGTCCATACGGCCATTGCCGCTGAAGCCCAAGTTGATGGTCTCCTTGTGCAGTTCACGCCCAATGATTGAAGGATAAGCCATTCCCGGACGGGTTGCACAACCTCCCTGGGTTACGCTGGTGCCGTAAAATACAATTGGAAGGTCTTGCGCAGAAGGAACGAGGTCCATCACCTGCGGCTGCTCAATCACCGCAGTTGAATCAATGCCAATAGCCAAATCTATAACACCGTCATACAAAGGCAAGTACATGATATACTCCCTCATATCGCCGTTCATCCTCCTTATGAACACGTTTCTTGAATTCTTTCCGTTAGGCTGGCCTGCACCCACAAACAGCCATTCGCCGTCAGTTAGGGAATAAAGGTCAAGGCCTCTCACTCCGGTAGGGGTCATATGGCTCATGCCAAAATTGTTCAGCGGTTTCCACGCTGCTCCAATACATTTTGAGTTTGTGCGGAACCTCACAGCCAAACCTGCGGAATTCTGACCCAAATCCCAAACAGCCTTTCTTACAACCCCCTGCAGATCGGCAGGAAGACGGGAGTAGAATCCGTCACTTATTGTATCATTCTCCCTCACACAATCCTGGAAACCCTTTCCTAGAACCGGAAGTCCCAACTCCCTCACATCATAATACTTCAACTCGGAAGCCTTTTGTGCAAAAGCACCTGCAGAAACCATCATGGCCGCCGCCACAAGCATCAGCTTAAAAATGTTCTTCATAGTCATATATTTTTAAATTTTCTTCCCGACAGTTTATCTCTCAACCCAATGGATCTCAACACCTTTCCTCTCCATCCCCCTGAACCAGGTCATCTGCCTCTTGGCAAACTGATGGATGGCAGTACGGAGGCCGCTTACCATCTCTTCATACGAGAGCTCTCCTATAAGATACTGGGTGAGGAACTTGTATTCCAGGCCATAGTAGATAAGATCCTCGGCAGGTATGCCGCTATCCAGCAGCCGTTTTACCTCCTCAACCATCCCCTCCTGCAGCCTTGCCTCCAGGCGGGCATCTATCCTGGCATTGCGGGTATCACGGTCTACACTTACCCCTATGAACAGGACATTCTGCGGCAACGGAAGTGGAGCGCGGGGTTCCGTCTGGGCCATCTCTATCTCAATTGCCCTAATCACCCTCTTCTTGGTATCCCAATCGGTATCATTATGGGGTTTTACCCCCTTTGCTGCCTTCAGGTCCTTGAGCATCTGCACCAGCTCCTCCATGGGTTTTGGTTCCAGACGGGCTCTCAGCTCTTCGTCGGGAAGAACCTCATAGAGTTCATACCCACGGGTGGCCGCCTCAATATAGAGACCTGATCCTCCGCAGATTATAGGGAAGCAACCCCTCTCCAGGATGTTGGTGTAGGCTTTTGAGAAATCTTTCTGGTATTCAAAGATGTTGTATTTTGTGCCGGCATCCACAATATCCAAAAGGTGTGCGGGTACATCACCGTATTCGGAGAGGTCCTTGCCAGTACCAATGTCCATACCACGGTATACCTGACGACTGTCGGCCGAGATTATCTCGCACGGTTTCCACTGCGCCGTAAGGGTACGGGCAAGTTCTACGGCAAATTTTGTCTTGCCGCTAGCTGTTGGGCCAAGTATGCATACCGCATCCCAGTTCCCATGTTTTATTGAACCCAGAATATTCTCCATACGTTTACAACCTTACAAAGTTAGTTTTTTTTACTACATTTGCGCTGTTATGCCTAAAGCAAAAAGTAAAATAGAGATAAAAAACAAAAGGGCCTCTTTTGAGTACGAGTTCCTGGACAACTACACCGCCGGAATAGTGCTTACAGGTACCGAGATCAAATCCATCAGAGCCGGCAAGGCCTCTCTGGTAGACAGCTACTGCTATTTTGTAAGGAATGAGCTTTATGTGAAGAACATGCACGTGGCCGAGTACTGGTGGGGCACCTACAACGCCCACGACCCTCGCCGCGACCGCAAACTGCTCCTCAACCGCAAGGAGCTCCGCAAGCTGGAGCGTGCCACCAAGGAGAAGGGTCTCACAATAGTGGCTACCCGCCTGTTCATTGCCGAGAACGGCTATGCAAAGCTGAACATCTCCCTTGCCAAAGGTAAGCGCGAGTACGACAAGCGCAACACCATAAAGGAGAAGGACATGAAAAGGGATATGGAGAGATATTAATAAAAAAGGCGACCGGTGAGGCCGCCTTTATTTTTCTTCCCGACAATTTATTTTTTCCCGTCACCCCTCAACGCCGCAGGTGTTCCAGGACGGAAGCTCCTTACAATCAGGAATATTCCCAGCAGCACAAACGGGATGCTGAGAAGCTGTCCCATATTGAGAGCCATTCCCTCTTCAAAGCCTACCTGATTCTCCTTAACAAACTCTATGAAGAAGCGGGAAAGGAAAATTCCAATAAAGAAAATGCCCAATAGGAGTCCCTCCTTGATTTTTGGAAGGGCATATTTGTAGATGCACCACAGAACCACACCTGTGCACAAGTATGCAAGCGCCTCATACAACTGGGTTGGGTGCTTTGCCACTGTCTCGCCGTTCTGCAGGAATACAAATCCCCAAGGAAGCGAGGTCTCATGGCCGTAAATCTCTGAGTTCATGAGATTTCCCAGGCGGATAAACATTGCAGCAAAGGCAGTTGCAACGGCCAGACGGTCCAGCAGCCAGATGTAGCCGAAGTTGTGTTTGCGGCCGTATTTCTTAACGAACCACCACATTCCTATCATTATGGCTATAGTGCCGCCGTGGCTGGCAAGACCTCCATGCCATACTTTCAGAATCTCCAAAGGGTTTGCAAGGTAGTAATCGGGCTGGTAGAACAGCACATGTCCTAGTCTTGCACCAACGATGGTGCAGATCATAAGGGTCCACAGCAAGGTATCGAGCAGTTCAAGCGGCTTGTTCTCCCTGCGGAAGAAATGCCTGAACATATAATAGCCCAAGTAGAATCCTATAATGAAAAGGACGCCGTAATAGCGGAGCTGGAAGCTTCCTATATTGAATATTACGGGACTCACATCCCAGTTTACTGATAACATCATAACTGCAAACGGTTATTATCTTACAAGGCGGCTGAATACGCTCAAAGGTATTGCCTTGCCAAAATTGTCTTTCAAAAGAAGTTCACCACAGGTAAGTTCCCCTTTGCCCTTGCCGTTGAGCATGCCGAATGCACTTCTCACTGCGGTATCCCCCAACATTGCGGAGTATCCGTTGGAGTACAGGTTGAGTACCATGAATGCATCGTCGGGATCAAGGATTTTTGCAACCTCCTGAAGGAACTCGTAAAGGAGCTCGTCAAGTTTCCATTTTTCGCCGTCGGGACCATGGCCATATGCAGGGGGGTCCATGATGAGGCCGTTGTATTTGTTTCCCCTTTTTGCCTCCCTTTTTGCAAACTTGAGGGCATCCTCAACTACCCAGCGGATGTTGTCCAGGCCACTGCTCTCCATGTTTCCTTTTGCCCAGGTAACTACCTGTCTTACAGAATCCAGATGGGTTGTATCCGCTCCGGCACATCTTGCTGCCAATGATGCAGCACCGGTGTAGGCAAACAGGTTGAGTACTTTAGGCTTGCGGACGGTTCCGGTTACAGGGTCAATCCCTTTGGCCTCAAATTTCTCAACAAGGCGTTTGCTCTGCTCGTAGATGAACTCCCAATTGGGACTCTGCTCGGGGAATACACCTACATGCTTGAATGAGGTGAGTCCGAGGCGGAGCTTGAAGAAACTGTCGGGAAGATTATATCTGATATACCATTGCTCAGGCATTTTCTTGAGCATTTTCCATGTTCCGGTATCCTCCTTGCCGCTTTTTCCAAAGCCTGCGCCGGCAGTGAACCTGGTGTGTGCCAGCTTGTCCCACTCTTTTGCAGAGAGAGATGGGGTCCAAAGTGCCTTGGGCTCAGGACGAGCCAATATGAATGAGCCGAATCGCTCAAGTTTCTCAAAATTACCCGAGTCTATAAGCTCGTAATCCTTCCAATTTTGCGGTGACTGTAAAAGCATACTACAACTTATTGCCTTTCTAATGGTTATAAAGTTCAAAGATACGCTTAATTTTGATTTTTTTCTTATTTTTGCCACGCAAAAAGACAGAAGACAATAACATTAAATAGTACAAGAAATGCAACAGAGTATTGAAACTTACGATTTCTCAGGCAAAAAGGCCATTGCCAGAGTTGATTTCAACGTTCCATTGAACGCTGAGTTCAAGATTACTGACGACACCAGAATCCGTGCTGCTGTCCCTACCATCAAGAAAGTTCTTGCAGGTGGCGGTGCACTTATCCTAATGTCTCACCTTGGCAGACCAAAAGGGGTTACCGAGAAGTTCTCTCTAAAACATATCATCTACAGAATTGAGGAGCTTATTGGCACCAAAGTTCAGTTCTGCGACGATTGCATGAAAGCACAGGAGGCTGCTGCAGCCCTTAAACCTGGTGAGGTTCTTCTTCTTGAGAACTTGCGTTTCTACGCTGAGGAGGAGGGCAAACCACGCGGTTTGGCTGAGGACGCTACCGATGAGCAGAAGAAAGAGGCTAAGGCTCAGGTTAAAGAGAGCCAGAAAGAGTTTGTGAAGACTTTGGCTTCATACGCAGACTGCTACATCAACGATGCATTCGGTACAGCTCACCGCGCTCACGCTTCTACAGCACTAATTGCAAAATATTTCCCTAACGACAAGATGTTCGGTTACATCATGGAGGGCGAGATCAAGGCTATTGACAGAGTTCTTCACGGTGCTGAGCACCCTGTAACTGCTATCGTTGGCGGTGCTAAAGTTTCTTCAAAGATTGGTATCATCGAGCACTTGTTTGATGCAGTTGACAACATGATCATCGGTGGCGGTATGGTTTACACTTTCGTTAAGGCTCAGGGCGGCAAGATTGGCTGTTCACTTTGCGAGGATGACCAGATGGAGCTTGCTCTTAACATCATGAAGAAAGCTGAGGAGAAAGGTGTAAAACTATACTTCTCTAAAGAGGTTGTGATTGCAGACGATTTCTCCAACGATGCAAACACCCAGATCGTAAACAACTATGAGATCCCAGAGGGCTGGGAGGGTATGGATGCCGCTCCTGCAACCCTTGCAGTATGGGAGGAGGTTCTTATGAACTCAAAAACTATCCTTTGGAACGGTCCTGTAGGTGTATTTGAGATGCCTAACTTTGCAAAAGGTACCAACTACATTGCTGAGATCCTTGCAAAAGTTACTTCAGAGAAAGGCGCATTCACTCTTGTAGGTGGCGGTGACTCAGTTGCTGCTGTTACCCAGATGGGCTACGCAAACAAAGTAAGTTACGTTTCTACAGGTGGCGGTGCAATGTTGGAGTACCTTGAGGGAATTGAACTTCCAGGTATCAAGGCTATCAGAGAGTAATCTTACTCCCGACGAATATAGAAAGAGGGTAACCCAAAAGGTTGCCCTCTTTGTTTTTTACCCGGCTGCCCTATCTGGCGTAACAGACGAATTGCAGGAACATTTTAATATGTGCTTCTTCTGTTTGAGGTATCTCTGCGCACTGTAGTTACAATCCCGGTAACCATATCCTTGAGCTCCTGCAGGAACTGCGCGGCCTGATACTCTTTCTTCTCAATCTGGCGCAGTTTCTTCTCCCATATTCCGGTGAGCTGTGCTGATTTGAGCAGCTCCTCCTTTATCAGTCCTATAAGTTCAATACCGGTAGGGGTAGGATGGAGATTCTTCTTCTCCTTGCGGATGTACTCCCTTTTGAACAGTGTAGCAATTATGGCGGCCCTTGTTGAAGGGCGGCCTATACCGTTCTCCTTAAGGGCATCACGCAACTCCTCGTCATCCACCAGTTTGCCGGCGGTCTCCATTGCCCTCAACAGGGTTGCCTCGGTGTACGGTTTTGGAGGCTGGGTCCATTTTTCCTGCAGCTGCGGTGCATGCGGACCGCTTTCTCCTACTGTGAATGCAGGGAGTGTCTTCTCCTGCTCCTTCTCTTCCCCCTCCTCGGCAGATGAGGCGCCTCCCTGGGCAAAGACTGCCCTCCATCCCTGTTCAAGGATCTGTTTTCCCGACACTTTGAACTCCACTTTCCCCACTTTTCCAAGGACTGTGGTGGTAGAGATTTTACTGTCGGGATAAAAAGCTGCAATAAATCTGCGGGCTACCAGGTCAAACACCTTCCTCTCCATGTCCGAGAGGTTCTGAGGCTGCACTCCGGTAGGGATAATTGCGTGGTGGTCAGTCACTTTTGAGGAGTCGAACACTTTCTTGCTCTTGGGAAGTTTCCTTCCTCTGAGTGGCTGCAGAAGGTGCTGGTACTCAGTGAGTCCATTTAGGATGCCGGCACATTTTGGGAAAATGTCGTCGCTCAAATATGTGGTATCTACCCTTGGGTAGGTGGTTATCTTTTTCTCGTACAGAGACTGGATTGTCTGCAGGGTATCCTCGGCCGAGTAGCCGAACTTCTTGTTGCACTCAACCTGCAGCGAGGTGAGGTCGAACAGGCGTGGAGCGTATTCTGTACCCTTTTTGTGGGTTACATCCGTTACCGTAAAGTCTTCCTGCTGCACGGTCTTGAGGAACTCCTCACCTTCCTCCTGCGAGTTGAACTTTCCTTTTGTGGCGGAGAAGGTTGTGTCCCTGTATACGGTCTTGAGTTCCCAGTAGACCTGCGGTACAAAGTTCTCAATCTCAAGATGGCGGTTAACAATGAGGGCCAGTGTTGGGGTCTGCACCCTGCCAATGGAGAGGACCTGCCTGTTGAGGCCGTACTTTAATGTATAGAGCCTGGTGGCATTCATGCCAAGGAGCCAGTCGCCAATAGCCCTGGCAAGGCCTGCCTCGTAAAGAAGCTGGTACTCAGACGCGTCTTTGAGGCTGTTGAATCCTTCCCTTATGGCCTCCTCTGTAAGTGAGGAGATCCAGAGCCTCTTTACCGGGCACTTGGCTCCGGCTTTCTGCATTACCCAGCGCTGGATAAGCTCTCCCTCCTGTCCGGCATCACCGCAGTTTACAATCATTTCCGCGTTCTGCATCAGCTGCTCAATAATCTTGAACTGCTTTATATAGGTTGGGTTTTCAATGAGCTTAATTCCAAAGCGGGGAGGTATCATGGGGAGCTTGTATATGTCCCATCCTTTCCACTGCGGGGTGTAGTCGTGCGGTTCCTTGAGGGTGCACAAATGGCCGAATGTCCAGGTTACCTGGTATCCGTTTCCCTCAATGTATCCATCCCTTTTTGCGGTTGCACCCAACACCTGCGCTATATCCCTTGCCACCGACGGCTTCTCTGCTATACAAACTATCATCTTCTGCCTCCTGAATTACTGTGCAAAAATACAAATTTCCGGGGGAATCCTATCCACATCATGGATGGCAATAAAAAAAGCCGGCTGGGCCGGCTTTTCAATTACACTGTCATAATCTCTTTCTCTTTTGCTGCGATAACCTCATCAATCTTCTTGTTGAAAGCATCGGTCTCTTTCTGGATTACTGCCTCTGCATCTTTGCAAACATCCTCAGGAAGACCCTCTTTCTGGTATTTCTTGTGAGCGTCAATAACATCTCTACGTGCATTTCTTACGCTTACTTTTGCAGTCTCACCCTCAGTCTTGGCCTGTTTTACAAGCTCCTTTCTGCGGTCCTCAGTAAGTGCAGGGATGTTGATTCTGATCTGCTCACCATTGTTTGCAGGGGTAAAGCCAAGGTTTGCATCCATAATTGCTTTCTCAATTGCAGGGATCAATTTTTTCTCCCATGGCTGGATAATGATGGTCTTTGCATCTGGGGTGTTGATGCTGGCTACCTGTGGAACTGGAGTTGCAGAACCGTAGTAGTCTACCATTACCGAATTGAAGATTGCAGGGTTAGCCTTACCTGCCTTGAAGTTTCTCAACTCATCCTCCAAGTGCGCCAATGCCTTGTTCATTTTCTCCTTAGCCTGCGCAATACATTCTTTAGAAACGCTAATATCCATATCTGTAAGTTTTTAAATTGCTATTTGTTTGAAACTACTGTACCTACATTACCTCCCTGCATAAGATCATAAAGGTTGCCCACCTTGTTCATGTCAAATACAATGATAGGCATATTGTTCTCCTTGCAAAGTGCAAATGCAGTCTGGTCCATGATTCTCAGGTTGTCTGCAAGAGCCTTGTCAAATGTAAGTGTCTCATATTTTGTTGCTGTAGGATCCTTCTCAGGGTCTGCAGTGTAGACACCGTCTACCCTTGTACCTTTAAGGAGTGCATCCGCCTCTATCTCACATGCCCTTAGGGCAGAAGCAGAGTCTGTTGTAAAGAAAGGATTTCCGGTACCGCCGGCAATGATAGCCACGCCACCTCTCTCCATTACCTCCTGAGCCTTTTCTTTGGCATAATATCTTGCCATAGGCTCCATAGGGGTAGAAGTGAACACCTCGGCATCAATACCCTCAGACTTGATGCTCATTGAAAGTCCTATACTGTTGATTACTGTTGCCAACATTCCCATCTGGTCACCCTTAACCCTGCTGAAACCTTTTCCCACACCGGTTACTCCTCTGAAAATGTTGCCTCCGCCAATTACAATTGCAATCTGCACACCGCTCTGTGCAACTTTGGCAATCTCTTTAGCGTACTGGGCCATCATATTTACATCAAGACCCACCCCTTTTTCTCCGCCAAGACTCTCTCCGCTCAGCTTGAGCAATATCCTTTTGTACTTCATCCTTTTTTCAAATAAATGTAAAACAAAAGTAACCAAAGATTATGAAAATTGCAACTAAGAGTTTATCTTTGTATTCCGGATGCGTATATAATCCGCCTTGATTAAGAAAATTTTAAAACTATTTATTTGATATGGCTAATATCTTTACATCTTCAATTGGAAAGAAACTGATTATGAGTATCAGCGGTCTTTTCCTTATTGTCTTCATGTGCGTTCATGCGTTTGTAAACGGTTTGTCTCTTATCAGTGCTGAGGCATTCAACGCAGGTTGCGAGTTCATGGCTTTGCCAATAATTTCAGTAATGGTTCCTGTTCTTGCAGCAGGTTTTGTAGTGCACATCGTTTATGCATTTGTTTTGAACTGCATGAACTACAAAGCTAGAGGTACCCAAAGATATGCCGTACCTAACAAGGCTCAGACTGATGACTGGGCTTCAAAGAACATGTTGGTTCTTGGAATCATCGTTCTTGGTGTTCTAGGTTTCCACCTTACACATTTCTGGGCTAAGATGCAGCTTCCTATGTTCCTTGGCCAGGAGTACACTCACGACGGTGCAGCTCTTCTTGCACAGACATTCAAACCTCTATGGGTAGTTATCCTTTACGTAGTTTGGTTTGTAGCACTTTGGTTGCACATGAACCACGGTTTCTGGAGCGCATTCCACACTCTAGGCCTTAACAACAATATCTGGATGAAACGCTGGAAAGTTACCGGTATTGTAGTTTCAACAATTATCGTACTTGTATTTATTGCTGTAGCAGTTAAAGGTTACCTTGTAGCAAACGGTTTCTGCTGCTGCTAATCACTAGATAAACAAATCCTTTATTATCCCGTCTGAAACAAACAGCTTTTCAGACGGGATTCTTATTTTGTCCCCCTCCATCACAAGATTGCCCAAACGGCAATGCCTTAAAATCTCTCCCCTCACCTCCAACAGGAGAGACTGGTCCAGGGAAGAGAGCAAAACCCCCTCCACAGTCCTCAGACCCAACATGATGGACTCATTGAAAACATCCTCTGCGGTAAGCTCTTCATACCCGCCAAACTCCAAATGTGCCCATTGGGACGACGTCATAATGGGCATTTGTGCGTAATGCCTGCAGTAGGCGGTTACGCTATTGCCGTTCCACAGACGCTGCCGGCCGTTATAGGAGTGTGCTGCAGGGCCGAGGCCTAGATATGGATCTTTGGTCCAATAGGAACTGTTGTGTCTGGATATCATCAGAGTGCCCTCTGAATTCCTGCGGGCAAAATTGGAAATTTCGTATTGTGTATAACCACCATGGGAAAGCATCTGCTGCAGCACCGAATACTGCTCATGGCAAAGGCTGTCGGGAACAAGGTCATATTCTCCTCTCTCCAGCAGCTTGCTCAAGGCACTCCCCGGCTCAATGCTCATCTGATATGCAGAGATGTGCTCCGGCGAGAGCTCCATCATCTTCCCGACATTTTCCTTCCACTGCTGCATGGTAAGTCCTCCATAGCCAAAAATAAGGTCGAGGCTGATGTTGGCAAAACCGGCATCCCTGAGATACCTGTATGCCTGCACCGCCTGCTCCCCAGTATGCCTGCGGTTCATCCACTGCAGATGGGAATCATGAAAGGACTGCACCCCCATACTTACACGGTTGAACCCTGCCTGGAAAAGATCCAGGGCATATTGGGGTGTGATGTCGTCGGGATTAACCTCAACAGTGGCCTCAACCGGTATGAAATTGAACGCTTCCCTTATGTGGCTGAGAATCTCTCCCAGCTGGGATGCCTGCAAAAGCGAAGGGGTCCCTCCTCCGACATATACTGTCTGAGGAGTAACCCCGGAACCATGAAAAAAATGTTTTTTAGTCTCTATTTCCCTGTGCAATGCATCTGTAAAACTGCTTCTTAGAGCTTTACCCTTAACCGAGTAGAAATTGCAGTATGTGCAGAACCGGTTACAGAAAGGGATATGTATGTAGATGCCTGCCACAGCGGGAACTTATTTCAACAACAGGTCTGCTGAACCGAGCTTGGTCTCTGTAGTGTATGCCTCAACGCTGTACACGCCTTTCACAAACTGTTCAACAGTCTCAAAGTAGATACAAACCTCTACCTCGCTGCCCTGATAATCAACCTCTCTTGAAGCTGAATAAATCATCTCTTCACCTGAGATGGTGAACATCTGCATAGGGTTGTCGGTCATAAGGATTCCATCCGGACCTTTTACCCTTATATATACTTTCTTAGGACCTTTAGGAGCAATTGAATTCTCTACAAGGTTAAGACAAGCTTTCAACTTGTGTACCCTGCTGCTTCTGTCAGTCTCCTTGCCGCTTGCATTCACTGCAACAACGGTCATGCCCCTACCCTTGATGATTGCACCAAGCTCAACCTGCTTGCCAAGCTCCTCTGTAGTGCTCTTGAGGTTCTCGTACTGTGTCTTGCTCTCTTTTGCCTCTTTCTTTGCCTTTGCAGCGGCAACCCTCAACTCGGTGTTCAAGGTGTTCAATGAGTCAATCTGCTTGATATAGCCACGCATAATTGTTCTTAGAGTACCCAACTCCCTCTCATATTTCAAGAGTTTTGCCTTGTTGCTGGCCTCAGTCTTCTTTACCCTCTCCAAAAGCTGCGCAACTTTTTCCTTCTCCAAGGCAAGCTCTGCATTAAGGGTATCGTTGGCTGTTGACAGGTTTGCGTAATCGTTCTGAAGCTCAACCATCTGGGCTGTAAGATCGTCCTTCTCAATGGTAAGATCGTTGATGATGCTGTTCCTGTCTACGTATACAAATATAAGTACACCCAAAAGCACAACGGCAACTGCCGCCAGTGCAATGATTATTTTCTTGTAGTTCTGCTCCATGATAAAGTATTTTATTACAAGGCGCAAAAATAACAATTTTTGCTAAATTTGCGTGATTTAAAGCTGTTATACTGTTCTTCCGTATGAAAAACCTGGTTGCCGGCGTAGATATTGATGGTGTACTTACCACCTGCGCCCTTGTTGATGAGTTCGGCAAGATTTATGCCAAAGACAGTTTTCCAACTGCCGACTATAAGGAATTCAAGAACTATGTGGCAAGGCTTAAAGATGAAATTCTCAAGCTTTCCCAAACACTTGACATTCCCCATAATGTATTGGCCGTAGGTATTGGTGCTCCAAACAGCAACTACTATACCGGCGAGATTGAGAATGCCACCAATCTTATATGGAAAGGCAAATTGCCGCTGGGACATATGCTGAGCGACCTGTTTGACGGCATTCCGGTAGTTGTAACCAACGATGCAAATGCAGCAGCCATAGGTGAGATGATCTATGGCGGGGCAAAAGGGATGAAGGACTTTGTTGTGATAACACTTGGCACAGGTCTTGGAAGTGGAATTGTTGTAAACGGGAACGTTCTGTACGGACATGACGGATACGCCGGAGAGGTTGGACACATAATCATCAACAAGAACGGAAGACAGTGCGGATGCGGAAGAAAAGGCTGCCTTGAGTGCTACGCATCATCAAAGGGTCTTAAAGAGACCGCCATTGAGCTTCTGCAGGCTTCGGATGCACCAAGCAAGCTACGGAACATCCCCGCAGGAGAACTCTCTTCCAAGGAGATTGCAAGAGTGGCAAAAAGTGGCGACAGCATTGCCCGCAAGGTGTTTGACATCACAGGAGAAATCCTTGGAGAGGCTCTTGCCAACCTTGTAACGGTTTCAGCACCTCAGGCAATATTCCTTTGCGGAGGGGTTGCCAATGCAAAAAACCTTATTCTCACCCCTGTAAAAAGGGCTATGGAAAAGAATATCCTCCCTTTATGGAAAGGAAAAGTAAAGCTGGAACTCTCATCCCTTGAATATGAGAATGCCCCCATCCTGGGTGCAGCAGCCCTTGCCATAAAGGAGATTGAGAAAGACAATAACATAACAGCCAGAAGAAAAATATTCTAGCAATAAACAAAAAACAGAACTATTATGAAGTATTTTATCAGATCTGTGAAATACCTTGTATACTTTACCGTAATGTGCGGAATTATACTGGTACTCACATTCCACTTCTCTACAAAGCCTGAGGGGCTTACCCTTATGGACATGCTTATGGTGGAGGGGTCAATCTACAAGATGCTTGCCTTCTTTGTAGCGGTAGCGGCAGTTTATCCCGCATTGGGATTCCAGAAAAAGGAGGTATATGTTTCCAACATAAAGGAGCACAGAAAAGAGATTGTTGAGCTTTTTGAGAATGCCAACTATGTAATTGCAGAGGAATCAGCAACCTCAATCACTTTCAAGTTGAGAAATCCTTTCTTGAGATTCATGCGTCTTTGCGAGGATTATGTAACCATTGATTTCTCAGAGACCCCTGCAACTATGGAAGGCTTGAGAAAAGATATCTTGAGATTCTCAAGAGGCATTGAGTACATCTGCAGAAAGGACGAGGAATAACATCCCCTAAAACATCATATGCTATGAAAACCGTAAAGAAATTTACCGACTCATTCAGCGCAAACGTTGCCAAAGGAATGCTGGAAAGCAACGGAATAAAAGCTGCAATACTTGGAGAGCACATACCCCTTGTTACAGGGATATGCAACTCCGATCTTCTCAGTATTGAACTGGTGGTAAATGATGAGGACTACTCAGAAGCCTCAAGACTGCTTGCCGCAGACTCCAATGCAGAGTAAAACTCCTCCCCGAATTTTCTTACAATAGGTTCCCGTAGAAATTTATACACGGGAACCTTTTCTTTTTGTCCCTTCTCAAAAGCGCATTTGCAGATACTCCACCTGTGAAGATTCAATGCCTGCACTCCATTTGAAAGGGTACTTACCCTTATAGGATAAAGGGCACAGGAAATGGGCTTGCGGAACTTGCACTCACCCTTGCACCATGCCATCTCTGTAGCACAAAAACAGTTATGGTGCTCATCAAAGCTTGTGTACACACACTCTTCATTGTTCACAAGAGGGGTTACAAGATCTCCGTCTGCATCTACAACTCCAAAACCCTGCTTATGCAACGCCCCTATTCCCTCAGGGGTCATATATTTGCGGTAATTGTCAAACTCTTTTCTGAAGCTGTCCACCTCGTCTGCCTCAAGCGGCGCCCCGCTGTCTCCAATTATGCAGCACGCACCGTGGCAAGTCTCAAAATCGCATACAAAATACTCTGTAAGAATCTCTGAAGAGACAAGGCATCCCCCTATCTCAAAAATAAATGTCCTCTCTCTGTTTCTCATTGTTATAAATCAAAAAACTCTCTGATAAACTGGTTCTCCCTGAACAGGTTCTGGGTATTCACATCCTCTGTGGTACCCTCCATCACAACAGTGATTCTATTGCCCCTACGGTATACCCTGTCAACAAACTCCTTAAAATTGTCGGGAGTAATATTCTCAATCACTGTAAGATACCCGGAATAAAGATCCTTACCCTGAAGATATCCCTCCATATAGCTGTCTACCCAGAAGCTGCTTCCCTGCATCTGCGCAGATACTTTGCCGGCAAACTTCTTCTTTACTGCGGCAAACTCATCCTCCGGAATACCGTTATATGCTATCTCCTCAAGTCTGGCCTCCAACACATCCAGAAGCTGCTGTACCCCAACACTGTCGGTTTCAAACCTCTGTCTGCACACCATAATCTCCTCAGGGTATATTTCTATTCCCGACAGCACGCTGCTCTTAGGCGAAAGTTCCCTGATTATTCCGTTGGAAAACATCCCCTTGAGATACTCATCCAGAATTCCGCACAAAGCCCTGTTCTGCTGGTTATTCTGCATTCCACAAGAGAGTGTCACATCCACAAACGACCTTGGAAGCACCATCTGGTGAAGGAATCTGCGCTCCACCCTTCCCTTGGCAGGATAATTTGGAACTACAAACCACTCCTCCGTTTCATGCTGGCTCTCCAACGATCCCAGATATTTTACAACATGCTGCCTCACCTCCTCAAGCTCCGCATTTCCCGCAAAAACAAACACAAAATCTGCAGGATTTCCCAATCTTTCCTTTATTGTTGCATGAACCTTATGATAATCCATCTGTTGCATATACTCATGGGAACGGGATGGAAGGAAACGTCTGTTGCCGGCGTTGTAATATGCTACCGAATCCTCAAACACCTTCTCTGGGGAGAGCTTCCTGTACTGGGCCTCAAAAGCTTTTCCTTTCCTGTATACATCAAATGCATTATAATCTTCCTTACGTTGGGTAAAACTCAAGTTTATGAAATGGAACAGTTTTTCAAGACTTGCCCCAGTGCAATACCCCCTCATCTGCTCCTTATAGTCATCTATAGAGACCTTCACCTGCATATTGTTATAGGAGAAGAGCTTTTCCCAATCACTCCTGCTATATCCCCCCACGGCGCTCAAATTTGCTATATCACTTATATACAAATTGATATCCCTTCCCAGATTTGTCCTCGCCACAGACATTCCACCTTTGCTCACAGCGCCGAAAGAGACAGTATCGGACGCCCCCTCCACCTTCTTGAAAATGGCCTTCACGCCATTATCCAAACTGAACACGGTTGCCCCTGTAACCGGATCCTGCATTTCGCTTACAAGCAGCGCCTGCTTCCCGGCTCCTGTGAATTTAGGCCACGAAACCTGCTTGTCTACAGATGCTATATATTCCGATTTTGACAATGAATGTACAAATGCATTCCGGATCCTCTCCACCGACAGTTCCTCCACGCCCTGCACCTGAGGCATCCTGCACGATATCACAACACCCTCCTTCTGGCCCAGAAGAGCCGCCGCATAACTGTTGAGCTGCTCCGCCTTTATCATTCCGGAATATAGGATCTCCTTCATTATCTCAAAGTGCATCTCTATGCTGGCAAGGGAAAAGCCCCTGAACCAGTGCTCCATAGCTCTCTCCATAAACCTTGAATTGGGCTGGGAGAGCCTGTTGTCATAGATGCTCTCGATACTTCTGTAATGATTCTCAATGGTACTTCTGAACTCCTGGTTATTGAAACCGCTCTTTGCCATCCTGTTTATTTCACCGCTTATGAAACCCAAAGAAGAATACACCGCCTCAGGTACTGTCTCAAAGGAGATGGTAAGCGCATCAATATCATTCATCTCCATGAATTTGCCTTTCTCAATCCTTACGTTGGAGACAGGAAGGTCCTGGGACACCATTCCGCTCTGTATCCTTTTCAGGAGCAGGCTGGATATTGCCTCATCAAAATAAGCCTCAATATAAGGAACACTCGTATTCCTGTACTTCATCTCCATCGGCTTCCTCTGGAAGCTTATTGAGAGAGATGTCTTGTCATACTCCGGATCTGTTCCCAGAATCACCTTTGTACCCTCTACCATCTCCCCTTCATAATATGTCCTCTTCTCCCCCTTCAAAGGCTTTGGTATAGTGGCAAAAATTGACTTTATCTGTGTCTCAACCTTGGACGGATCAACATCTCCCACTACAAATACCGCCTGCAAATCCGGTCTGAACCATTTGTAATAGAAATTTCTCAGTTCCTTTGAAGAATACACCCCAAGGCCGTTAATCTGCTCCGGTGTAATGGATTTTGCATACGGGCTCTTAGGATACAGCTGCCTGATGATCATATCCTCAATTCTGGCACCGGCATCAAACTGGTCAATGAGGGTCTTCTTGAGCATAGGCATTGTACGGGCCACATCCTCCTCATCAATATTGATTGAAGCCATCCAGTTATAAAGGATAAGCAGGGTTGAATCCACTGTATTTTCCCTCCCGACAGGTACACCTTTTATGGAATAGACAATCTCATCCTCTCCGGTACTGAACTTTATTTCATTGGAATTTACACCCAGTGAGTTCAGATACTCCACAATTGTAGAATCTGTAAAGTTTCTTGTACCTCTGGTAGACAGGAGCTCTATCATTTTGCCCATACCCTTCTGGCTGCCCGACTCCACCGATGTTCCCACTTTGTTGGCAACGGCAAAATCAGCATGCCCCTTTACAGCGGTATTCTTGAATACATAATATGTAAGTCCGTTTGCCAATTTCCCGGTTTTCACCCTTGGATCATCGGGTAAGGACTGCACATCCTGTACTTGAGCCAAAAGATATCCGGAAAACAATGCAGAAATGACAACTGCCGCCAGCAGGCACAATATCCTTTTCATATATACATTAACTTTTTGACATTGGTATAAAGTACAAAAATACAAACTTTCTTTAAATCTCTTTTTTGTCTATAGGTGTATTTTTTTTATATTTGCCAGACTTACGGAAAATATTAACAACATAAACATTATAACACAATGAAAAGAATTGCAAAAATTTTGGCAGTTATGGCTGTAGCCCTTACTTTCAGCCTATCTGCAAGTGCTCAGGATATGGCACAGGCAACTGAAATGTACAATGCAGCCATTGAGGCTTACGGCAACGGTGATGCAACTGCAGCTTTGGACGGTTTCCAGAAGGCTCTTGCAGCTGCTGAGGCTCTAGGTGAGGAGGGTGCTGCCCTTGCTACAGACTGTAAGAACGTTATCCCTAAAGTATACGTAAAACTTGGTAAAGACGCTTTCAACGCAAAAGACTTCACAAAAGCTGTTGAGTTCCTTACCACTGCAGAGAAACTTGCAACTGAGGCTGCTCAGGAGGAGACTGTAGCTGACGTTAAAGAGGTTATGCCTCAGGTATACCTTGGCGCAGGAAATGCCCTTTTGAACGAGAAAAAATTTGCAGAGGCTGCTGCTGAGTACCAGAAAGCTATTGACATCAACGGCGAGAACGGCGTTGCATGGTTGAGACTTGGTATGTGCAAATCTAACGGCGGTGATGTAGAGGGTGCTGTTGCTGCATTCGCAAAAGCTTCTGAGTTTGGTCAGAAAGCTGCTGCAGACAAACAGTTGGGTAACATCTACGGTAAAGCTGCACAGGCTGCATACAAAGCTAAAAACTTTGCAGGTACACTTGAGAACGTTCTTAAAGCCAACGAGTACGGTTTCACAAAATTGAACGTTTACGGTGGTATGGCCGCTTTCAACCTTAAGAAATACGACCAGTGCATCTCTCTATTGGAGGGTGACAACTCAACAAACGCAAAATACTACCTTGCAAGAGCATACGAGGCTAAAGGCGACAACGCTAAAGCTTGCGAGAACTACAAGGCAATTGCTACAGACAAGAACTTTGGCGCATACGCAACCAGCAAAGTTGGAACACTATGCAAATAGAGCTTGAGCTGCTGGCTCCGGCTAAAAATAAAAGTATCGGCATTGCAGCAATTGACTGTGGTGCCGATGCTGTATATATTGCAGGCCCTAAATTTGGAGCACGTGAGGCTGCCGGCAACAGCATCTCTGACATTGCAGAGCTGGTAGCTTATGCCCATAAGTTTGGGTCAAAAGTATTCATGGTGATAAACACCATCCTGTATGAAGAGGAGCTCCCTCAGGTACAGGAAACCATCCGCCAGGCATATGAAATTGGATGCGACGCCATCATTGTACAGGATCTGGCAATCCTCAACATGGAGCTGCCTCCCATTGAACTCTATGCCTCCACACAAACCAATATCAGAACCGTGGAGCAGGCCCGCTTCCTGGAATCATTGGGTTTCAGCAGACTCATCCTTGCCAGGGAACTGAGCCTGCAGCAGATTGCTGCCATAAAGGAGGCAACAGATGTACCTCTGGAATCGTTCATCCACGGAGCACTCTGCGTAAGCTACAGCGGTCAGTGCTACCTGAGCCAGAAAATCACAGGCAGGAGTGCCAACAGAGGGTGCTGCGCCCAGGCCTGCAGATCAAACTACACCCTTATAGACAGCACGGGAAGGGAGGTTAAGGGTCCCGACGGGGCTCCGCTGGTAAAGGACTCCCCTATCCTTTCATTGAAAGACTTCAACTTGAGCAACCGCATTCCTGAGCTTGTGAAGGCCGGAATCACATCGTTCAAGATTGAGGGACGCCTGAAGAACGAATCATACATCAGGAACACAGTACTGCTCTACAGACGCAAGATAGACCAGTTCCTTGAACAGAACCCGCAATACTGCAGAGCCTCATACGGAAGATGCATCGGAGGCTTTGAACCAAACCCAAAAGCCACATTCAACAGGGACTACACCACTTTGTTCATAGACGGCAAGAGGGGCAAATGGCACAGCAAGGACGGTGCAAAATACCTTGGAGAGTTCATTGGAACGGTAACCGGCACCGGCACAAACAAATACGGACAACTGCACTTTACCTACAAAGCTGCAAATTCCGGCAACACTTTGAACAACGGAGACGGTTTGTGCTTTGTAACCCCTAAAGGGGAGATTCTGGGAGCCAGAGCCAACACCTGCAACGGCAGCATGGTAGCCACTACAGAAAAGCTGCAGGTAGCAGCAGGCTCCAAACTGTACCGCAACTACAATATCCTCTTTGAAAAGGAGATGGAGAAGAACCCTCCACGCAGGACAATCCTTGTAAATCTGAAAATGCAGCAGACAGTACAGGGATACTCCATCAAAGCCACAACAGAAGAGGGTATAACAGCAACATACGCCATTGAAGGGACAGCAGACATAGCCCAAAACCCTACATTGGCAATAGAGAATATCAGCAGACAGCTTGGCAAGAGCGCCGGCATCTTCTCCTTTACCGTAACAGATGTAAATGTAAAAGATGTTCCGTTCTTTGCAGCCTCAACCCTTAACGGTATAAGGAGGGAAATTGCCATCCGACTTGAAGAGGCCGCAGAAAAGCACTTTGAAGCAAAAAAGGGAGAATCGTTCCAACTTTTTGCGCAGAAAAGAACATCTGCCCGCAGACTCCCTGCGGCAGAAAGGCTCACCTACCTGGCCAACTGCTCAAACTCCATCTCCAAAGGGGTGTACGCCTCACTTGGAGCCAAGAGCATAGCACCGGCATACGAGCTGCAGGAAACGCCACAGGCGGAGCTCATGCGTACAAAATACTGCATAAAATACGAACTTGGCCTCTGCCCCAACCATAAGGCCAAATGGGCAGACGACAAGAGCTACAGGGACAACTTGGGGAAGGTGGCATTCACTGAGCCGCTATACCTGCTCAACGGCAAGAACAGGCTTGAACTGAAATTTGACTGCAAGAACTGTGAGATGTTGGTAATTGGATAAAAATAAGTAATTTTACATTATGCCTTATTCTGAAATATTGGGACATACGGATATAGTTGCCAACCTGCGCAACATGGCGGATTCAGACCGGATGCCGCATGCCCTGCTATTTACAGAAAAACCCGGATGCGGAGCCCTACCACTGGCACTTGCAACTCTGGAATACATGTTCAGCAAAGGGAGGAACCATAAGATTTCAAAACTTGTTCATCCCGACATCCATTTCACTTTTCCAATCAACACCTCAAACACCATAGGTGGGGACAAGAGAGGTGAGCTGGAGCTGTTCTATCCGGCATGGAGAGAGCTGGTATTGGGAAACCCTTATTTCAGCGAAGCCGACCTTTACAAGGCATTTGGAATAGAGAACAAACTGGGAACCATAAGCGTTGCAGAGGCAAACTCCATAATAAAGAAACTGAGTCTCAGCTCATATGAAGGTGGAGCCAAAGTGATGCTCATAATGTTTCCCGAGAGGATGACACTTGAGGCCGCAAACAAACTGCTGAAGAATCTGGAGGAGCCTCAGAGCGGGACATATTATTTCCTTATATCGCACAATCCCCAGAAGATCATCACCACCATCCTCTCAAGATGCAGGATTGTTGAGGTGCCACCTATAGACCGGGAGATACTGGCCGGGGCACTGATTGGGAGGACAGGAGCCAGCGCAGATCAGGCCCGATTCTGGGCAAGATGTTCCGGAGGCAGCATGGGCAAGGCACTGGAACTGATTGCAAGGGAAGAGGAGCAGAGCGAGAACTATACAACATTTGTCTCCATTCTCACAAAGGCGCTTGACAAAGATCTCAACGCCCTGATTGAGATGTGGGAGCAGATTGCCTCATACGGCAAAGAAAGACAGAAAGGGATATGCATTGAAGGGGGAGAAATTCTCCGCAAATTATATATGACAAGCCTTGGGCTGGAAGAGATCTCCTACGCTGGAGTGAAGGAGGCGGAGCAGCTGAAGGGACTGTCGGGAAGAATAAAACAGGATTTTTACCAGAAGGGGTATGGTTACCTGGGTAATGCCATTGAGTGCATTGAGAGGAATGTGAACCCCAAATTTATTTTCTGCGATTTGTGCAATCGCATATTTTACAACATTTAGCTATGGGAACTATAAAGGAATATGACTGCCAGAGGGGATGTGAGAAAGAGATTAAGGAGACTGGCGAAATAAAATGTACATACAAGAGGGGATGCTGCAAGTTGGGTGTATTCAACTGGCTGGAGGGAATTTCACAGGAGGATCTGAAAGATCTTTTTGAGGTGAGGTTCAAGAATACCCGCAAGCTCATTTTCAGGAACGCATCGGAGCAGAACCTGAAGATTGGCGACATTGTGGTGGTTGAGGCACAGAACGGTTACGATGTGGGCATTATCACATTGGCTGGGGCAATCATTGCCAACCAGCTCAAGAGAGACCGCATTGACCCTACTACTTATGAGTTCAGGAAGATTTACCGCAAGGCCCGTCCTGCCGACATACAGAAATGGCAGGAGGCCATTGCCCGCGAGCACAGGACAATGATACGCTCCAGGCAGATGGCTGCAGACCTTCAGCTGAACATGAAGATTGGAGATGTGGAATTCCAGGGAGACGGCACCAAGGCTATCTTCTATTACATTGCAGATGAGAGGGTTGACTTCCGTCAGCTGATTAAGGATTTTGCTGAAGAGTTCCGTATAAGAATTGAAATGAAGCAGATTGGTGCAAGACAGGAGGCCGGCCTTATTGGCGGACTTGGCGTCTGCGGCCAGGCATTGTGCTGTTCAAGATACATGAACAACTTCCAGTCAATCACCACCCAGGCAGCCCGTTGCCAGGACCTTTCATTGAATCCGCAGAAACTTGCAGGCCAGTGCGGCAAACTCAAATGCTGCATCAACTACGAGGCATCGGTTTACGTAGATGCGCAGAGCAAGTTGCCTAAGGTTTCTGAGCCGCTCCACTTTGAGGACGGAGACGCATTCCTTATGAAGACAGATATTCTCAAAGGAATGATGTGGTTCTCTTACGACCCTAAGAGCATGGCAAATATGGTACAGCTCACAGCCGAAGAGGTTAAGGAGGTGATTGCCATGAACAGAAGAGGAGAGAAAGCCCCAAGCAGCATGCAGAATAATCTTGGCGACAAGCATTCTGAGTTCATGAGCGCAGCTGGCGAGGAGAGCATATCCCGCTTTGATTCAGACAAGAAGAAAAAGAAGAACCGCTCATCAGACAGGGACAGAAGAAGGGAAAAAGGTGAGCGTGGAGAAAAACCTCAGCGCAATGAGGGGACACAGGCTCCCGCAACTGCGCAGCAGACTCCCGACAAAGGACAGGAGAAACCGGAGCGCAAAGAGAGGAACGACCGCCAGGAGAAAGGTGAGAAAGGTGACCGCAACCGCAGAAATCATCACGGACACCGTAACAACAGGGACCGCAGGGAGAAGAAACAGGAAGGGGGCAATGAGGCATAAAGGAATCATATTGGGGACATTGCTCCTTATGATTATTGCCGCAGGCTGCACCCGCCCTGTGCACAGCAGTTCATACATCAACCTCAACAGGCTGTCGGGATGGAAAGAAAATACTCCATTGAAACTCACCTTTGAAATGACCGACACCGTTGGTGAATCCGAACTTTACCTGATAGGGGAAATAGCTGCCAAACGGACAATTGAAGAGAGGGATGGATACCCCATAATCCTCACCTTTTTTGCTCCCGACAGCACCAGCTACACCGATACCGTCACCCTTCCCCTGCATGTGATACAGGACGGAAAAATTGCCAGGACATCCCACGGTATAAAGGAGATAGAATGGCCATACAGAAAAAACATATACAACAAGATTCCGGGAATTTGGGAAGTGGCAATCAGCAAGGCCGATACCCTTGACGATTACACCAATCTCATAGGCCTGGGAATACGCTGCAAACAATTGAGCTATGAGCGCTAAAGACAAACTAAGGAAATTCAGAGAGAACGAGACGTTCAAATGCCTTTACCAGCCACAGACTGAGGAGGTACTGAACAAAGACTATACACTAAAAGGGAAATGGCATCAGGAGGTGTTCGGGAACAATAATCCTATCACCCTTGAGCTTGGCTGCGGAAAAGGTGAATACACAATTGCCTTGGCAAAGATGTTCCCCAACCGCAACTTCATTGGAATAGACATCAAAGGTGCACGTCTGTGGAAAGGTGCCAAAGAGGCTACCGAACTCAACATGCCTAACGTGGCGTTCATCCGTACCAGAATTGAGTTCATTGAATCCCTTTTTGCAGAAAATGAGATTGACCAGATTTGGATCACCTTTGCAGATCCTCAGCTCCGCCGCGAGCGCAGAAGGCTCACCGGTCCAATGTTCCTGCACAGATACCGCAACTTCCTTACTCCCCGCGGCATCATCAACCTCAAGACCGACAGCCGCTTCCTGCATGAATACACCCTTGCGTGCGCCCAACAGAACAGCCTTGAGATCCTTGAGGCCAACACCGACATCTACGGCAGCGGTCGCGCAGACGAGATCCTTTCTATCCGCACCTTCTACGAGGCACACTACATTAAGAAAGGTCTACCAATCACCTACATGGCCTTCCGCATCAGCAACCCGGGCGAGCTCATCTCCCCAACTTGGGAAGAAGACCACTGGTACGAAGAAGAGATTGCCAGCCACGGATTCGTTCCGGCCAACAAAGGATAGTTTCCCAAAGAACCATACAAGAACACCCCGCCACTTGATTGTGACGGGGTGTTGCATTTCCTGTCGGGAAGAAATCCCTATTTGATTACGCCAAGCTCCTTGCCAATCTTGGTGAATGCGGCAATCGCTTTGTCCAAGTGCTCCCTCTCGTGGCCGGCAGAGATCTGAACACGGATTCTGGCCTGGTCTTTAGGAACTACAGGGTAGTAGAAGCCAACAACATAGATTCCCTCGTCGAGAAGCTTCTCTGCCATCTGCTGTGAGAGTTTTGCATCATAAAGCATTACTGCACAGATTGCACTCTGGGTAGGCTTGATGTCAAAGCCAGCCTCTTTCATCTTGGCAACAAAGTACTCTGTATTTGCGTGAAGCTTGTCCTGAAGCTCGTTTGTGCGGGCCATCATGTCAAACATTGCACAACCTGCAGCCGCTACCATAGGAGGGATAGAGTTTGAGAACAAGTAAGGGCGTGAGCGCTGGCGCAACATTGCAATGATCTCTTTTTTACCGGTAGTGAAACCACCGATAGCACCACCGAATGCCTTGCCTAGAGTACCTGTAATGATCTCAATCTTGCCTCTGAGGTTGTGAAGCTCGGTAGTACCGCGGCCTGTCTGGCCCACAACACCTGCAGAGTGTGACTCATCCACCATTACCATTGCATTGTATTTCTCTGCAAGTTCATGAATCTTATCTAGAGGACATACGTTACCGTCCATAGAGAATACACCGTCTGTAACAATTACACGGTATCTCTGGGCCTGAGCCTGTTTAAGGCACTCCTCAAGCTCCTCCATGTTTGCATTTGAATATCTGTAGCGTTTTGCCTTGCAAAGTCTTACACCATCAATGATTGAAGCGTGGTTAAGGGCATCTGAAATGATTGCATCCTCCTCTGTAAACAAAGGCTCAAACACACCGCCGTTTGCATCAAAGCAAGCTGCATAAAGGATAGTGTCCTCTGTACCAAAAAACTCGGCAATCTTCTGCTCAAGCTCCTTGTGAAGATCCTGTGTACCGCAGATGAAACGTACGCTTGACATTCCAAAGCCCCTCTCGTCCAATGCCTTCTTTGCAGCATCAATAAGCTCCTGGTTGTCTGAAAGTCCAAGATAGTTGTTTGCGCAGAAGTTAAGCACATCCTTGCCGGTATTAACCTTAATGGCAGCTCTCTGCGGTGAAACAATCACTCTCTCATTCTTGTATAGGCCAGCCTCCTCAATCTCCTTGAGGGTGGTCTGCAAATATGACTGAAAATCTGTATACATGACTGGTTATCTTTTATATTTTTACAAATATAAACATTTTGCAAAACAAAAGTTACATTATCTTTGTTGCCCTTTAAATGAAACCCGAATGGAAAGCATAAAAGAGATATTCAAGATAGGGAAAGGGCCTTCCAGCTCCCACACAATGGGGCCCCGGAAGGCTGCAATGATATTCAAGGAGAGGAATCCGGAAGATGCCCGTTTTGAGGTAACCCTGTACGGCAGCCTGGCAGCAACCGGCAAAGGTCACCTCACCGATGTGGCCATTGAGGACGCACTTGGCAAAGAGAGATGCAAGATACACTGGAGGGGAAACATCTTCCTCCCCCAGCACCCCAACGGCATGCTGTTTGAGGCTTTTTCTCCCGACGGAACCAAGATAGACCACTGGACCACCTTCAGCATTGGAGGGGGCGACATCAGTGATGACGGTACCCGTCCCGACAAGGAGAGCATCTACACCCACAACAAGATGGAGGATATCCTGGGTTGGTGCAAGGACCACGGAACCACCTTCTGGGAATATGTGGAGCAGCATGAAGACAAATATATCTACGACTACCTCTACGAGGTGTGGAAGGTGATGAAGAGTGCTGTTGAGAAAGGTCTGGATGAGGAAGGTGTCCTCCCAGGCGGCCTCAACCTTGCCAGAAAGGCATCATCATTCCACATAAAGGCGCTCGGGCACCAGGGGTCGATGCAGCGCAGGGCCCTCACCTTTGCGTATGCCCTGGCGGTAGCCGAGGAGAATGCGTCGGGAGGAACAATTGTAACCGCCCCTACCTGCGGCTCTTGCGGTGTGGTTCCTGCGGTATTCTACCTTAGCCAGAAGTGCTACGGATTTTCTGAGAAGAAACTGCTCAAGGCACTTGCCACTGCCGGACTGATTGGAACAATCATAAAGACTAATGCATCAATATCGGGAGCAGAAGTGGGATGCCAGGGGGAGATTGGTTCTGCATGCTGTATGGCTGCAGGAGCCTCAACCCAGCTGTTCGGAGGCACCCCAATGCAGATTGAGTATGCGGCAGCCATGGGAATGGAGCACTTCCTGGGACTTACCTGCGACCCTGTGTGCGGACTTGTACAGATCCCTTGCATTGAGAGGAACGCCTTTGCCGCAACCCGCGCTGTGGATGCCAATGTGTATGCACTCCTCACCGACGGCAATCACAGGGTAAGCTTTGACAGTGTGATTGAGGTGATGAAACGCACAGGAAAGGATCTTCCAAGCCTTTACAAGGAAACTGCAGAGGGGGGACTTGCGTTCCAATTGGCAAAAAAATAGGGCTGCAGTATGGTAGTTTCCGTTTTTTAGATTATTTTAGCAGAACTATTGATACTAATAACTATTAAAAATTATAATTATGGCACTAGAGATTAATGATTCAAACTTCAAAGAGGTTGTTTTGGATAGCGAGAAACCTGTAGTAGTTGACTTTTGGGCAACATGGTGTGGTCCATGCAAAGCTCTTTCACCAGTAATTGACGAGGTTGCTGCAGAGTTCGAGGGCAAGGCTGTTGTAGCTAAATGCAACGTTGATGATGCTACCGACGCTCCAGCAGAGTACGGCGTTAGAAACATCCCTACCCTATTGTTCTTCAAAGGCGGTGAGGTTAAGGACAAGCTTGTAGGTTCTACCACAAAAGCTGCTATTGCTGAGAAATTGAACGCACTTCTATAACAATACAACCGGCCACATTTTCCAGCAATAGCGTGCGCCGGTTTTTTATTTTCAACCCTTTAATAACGGAAGCTTATGAAAAAGATTCTTTTGCTTGCTGTAGCAGTTTTGCTATTCTCTGTACAGGGTTTCTCCCAATTTGGCATCAAGGCCGGATTGAATTTCAATACAATGGGAGACATCAATTTGGGCAACATTGAAAAAGGTACCATGGACAACAAGACAGGTTTCCATGTTGGCGCACTTTACAGGATAAAGATTCCTCTTGTAGGACTCGCCCTTCAGCCGGAACTTGTCTACACACAGAACGAGTCTACCCTTGGTACAAAGGGCAATGCCGACATCTGTGATTTCAAAATGAAGCAGCTGCAGCTGGCTGCCAGTTTACAGTGGGGTTTGGACCTTATCCTTTTGCGTCCGTATCTCCAGGTTGCACCTTACATGGGCTATGTTATGGGCAACAACACTTCCATCAAGGATATGAAATGGGAGATGGATGAACTGAGATATGGTATTGGCCTTGGAGCAGGTATTGATATCTGGAAACTGCAGGTCAGCGGCAAATATGTATGGGATATGGGTAAGGCATCCGAGTTTGACTCAAGCAAGCTGGGGTTGGGCTCAGGTCTGCTTAAAGCCAAAAAGGACAAAGGATTCCAGCTATCTGTAGCCTATATGTTCTAAAAGACATTACTGATGAAACTAGATACTGTAAAACTTGAACTTGGAGAGCACTGGAACTCGTATGTGCAGGCTCTTAAAGATGCCCTTGCGCATAACAACAAGCTTCTTACAAAGCTTAACGGGTACATTATAGATACGGCCGGCAAACAGATGCGGCCAATGCTTTGCCTCCTCTCAGCCCAAGCTTGCGGTGAAGTTTCCCAAATGACGTATGAGTGTGCAGCTGTATGTGAAATAATACATACAGCCACACTTTTACATGATGATGTGGCCGATGACGGCGACATGCGCAGAGGTATACCTACAGTAAAAGCTGTGTTCAGCCCTGCCGCCTCAGTCCTTACAGGCGACTATTGGCTTGCCAAAGGGATGCACCTGCTCATAAACAGATGCAACGTGGAGATCTTGGGACATTTTACCAAAGCGCTTCACGATTTGTCTGTGGGTGAAATCATACAGATGGAAAAGGCAGAAGAGCTTGATACCACAAAAGAGGATTACTACAAGATTATAGAGTGCAAGACAGCCAGCCTTTTTGTGGCTGCTGTAAAAAGCGGTGCGATATCAGCAGGAGCTCCACAGCAATACATTGATGCCATTGCAGAATATGCATTCCACCTTGGTCTTGCATTCCAGATGAGGGATGACATCTTTGACTACTCTCCAAAAATGGACACAGGCAAACTTGCCGGTGCAGACTTGAAGGAGAGGAAAATCACCCTTCCGCTATTATGTGCCATGGAAGCTGCCCCACAGGAGGAGGCCCGCATCAGGGCCCTTATTGGCGGCATTGAAAACTCCATTGTAAAGGACAGTACATTATCTGAGTCTGAAAAGGAGATCATAACAGCTGTAAATGATTTCATATCCAGACATAACGGCATTGCCAAGGCTCAGGAGATCCTGGAGCGCCACGTGAGCATTGCCACTGACGCACTTTTAATTTTACCGCAGAGCACCGCCAAAGAGAGGCTCATACAACTGGTGCAGTATGTGGGAAGCAGAAACATTTAAGCTACAATGGATATCGTAATGGACATATTGGCCATCATTGCATCCCTTGCCGGCCTGGCAGGATGCTTCATTCCGGCTATCCCGGGGCCACCACTCTCGTATGTATCAGTGCTGCTGCTCTATCTGTTCAATAATCCCCACAATGAAATAACCTCCAGGTTTCTTATAATCTGGCTAGTTGTGGTTGCTGTTGTAACCGTGCTCGACTATGTGTTGCAACCATACCTTACAAAGGTTACAGGCGGCTCAAAGCTGGCCGTAAGATGCTCCATTGCAGGGCTTGTTGCCGGCATGATCTTCTTCCCGCCAGTAGGGATAATCATAGGCCCGTTCATTGGTGCCTTCATTGCAGAATATGCAATAAACAGGAAACCCCTCAAAAACTCACTTGCCGCAGCAGGTGGAGCCTTCTTGGGGTTCATCCTGGGAACCGGACTCAAACTTGCAGTTTCCGGCACCCTGCTCTATTACACAATACGTTTTATCTTCTTTTAACCGCTTCTACACAGGAAACAACCTCGCTCCAGGCAGTATCCATCTCCACCAATGCCTCACGCCCCTTTTCTGTAAGGGAATAATACTTGCGTGGTGGCCCCTGGGTGCTCTCCTCCCATCTGTAGCTGAGCATCCCCTGATTCTTCAACCTTGTAAGGAGCGGATACAGGGTTCCCTCCACTACAATCATCCTGGCTTCCTTCAATGACGAGAGTATAAGTGATGCATAGGCATCCTCCCGCCCCAGAATTCCCAGAATGCAGTACTCCAATACGCCCTTGCGCATTTGAGATTTTATATTGTCTACGTTTGAATCTGTCATGGCTCTACTTTTTATAGTTGAACTTCATCATGTTCTCAGCTGTAACCGGCAACCCGTAAAGTTCGCACATCTGCGCAGGAGTCTGGGCCAAAGGGGCTGCAATCCACAAGATAATGTAGATCCAGAAACCGGCAGATCCCATAAACAGGGCTACAATAAAAACAATCCTCACCAACAGGATGTCTATATTCAGATAGGAGGCTATACCCGAACAGACTCCGCCAATACTTTTATTGTCGGGATTACGGTAAAACTTCCTGGATGGCCTGTTGCCGCTGAAAATGTCGGAGATAGGATCATTGGGAGTTTCTATATACGGCTCCCCGTCCGGCATGCCAAGTTGGGCTATCACCTTCTCAACCAGAAGTATATCCACCACATTCCTGAACTGGCCCACACCCTCGGCGAACAGCTCCGCAATCCTCCCCTCAAGGTCTTCCATCACCTCAGCACTCTGGGGACCCAGTTTGCCCCCTCTGCGGAAAGCCTCCAAATACTTCTTCAGAAGAGAATATGCATCCTCATCCATGGCAAAACTTCTGCCTCCAATACCTGCATTGATCACTTTTTTCATAGCTTGTTCCTTTTATTCATTTATAACGTATATCTGTGCACTTTGTTGTTTGCATTGCAAATATATATAATTTTTATAATACCTTGCAATACATAGTACTAAAAAATTAAAAAAGGGCTGTCATTTTTCCCGACAGCCCCCATTCATTTCTATATAACCCGAGTCATATTAGTTAGCTGGCTCAGTTGCAGGAGCCTCCTGTGCAGGAGCCTCTGTTGCAGGCTCAACCGGGAACTGAGGCTGTGCTACTGGCGCAGTGTTCTCAATCTTCTCAATTAGAGCTGAATTGTTCTCATCAACTTTTGTAGAAACAAAAGCTGTTGCAGCAATACATAGCACAATAATGATAATTGCAAGAGTCCAGGTTGCCTTCTCAAGGAAATCTGCAGTTTGTCTTACGCCAAAAGTCTGGTTGCCGGCTGCAAAGTTTGCTGCCAATCCACCACCTTTAGAGTTCTGTACCAATACTACAAGAGTAAGGATAACACTTGCAATAACAATAAGGATAGCAATAACTGTGTACATAGTTTATATTAATTTTTTGATTTTATTTCGTTTACAAGGGATGCAAAGTAAGTACTTTTTTCTGGATATAGCAAAATTAGTTTTGCATAAGCATCTATCGCCTTCTCATAATACCCCTGGTCTGCATAAATGGCAGCCAATGTTTCAGTAACAAAATCCATGGATTCAAAATCCACTTCGCCGTCCCCGCCTGCAAATGTATCCGCCCTGTCCACATTGTCCGCCGGAGCACCAAGTTTTATCTCAGGGGCCTTTTCCTCCTGTGAAAGTTCATCAAAATCTGCCTTGGAGAAATAATCTCCCCCAACCACAAAATATTTGGGTTTGCTGTTGGGTAGAGTTTTTGGATGCTCCTCCACCATAAGGTCATCTTCCTGGATATCGGAGTGCTCAAGGGCAAACATCTCCGCCTCCTGCTGCATAAGGTCAAAGTCTATCTCAAACTCCCCGTCCTGAGCAGCATCAGAATCAATGCCCAGCAGTTCAACCACATCAACACTTTCACCACTCTGCGGTTCCTGCCTGCGTTGCGCCACCAGAGCACGGCTCCTGAGAAGCACCGCCTCCCTGCGGGGGAAGAATATGAGATTCTCCTTGTAGCTGCTCTCAAGGCACTCCGGTTCAACGGAAGCCAAACGACACAAAAGGACCTCCCTGGCATATGAGAACCAAGGATACTTTGAGACCAAAGCCTGCAGCTGGGGGATCTCCAGATTCTTTATATTTACGGCACCTGTCTCCAAAACTACCAGTTTGCTACTGTTGCGTTAAAAATGTCCTCAACAAGAATCTCCACAATCTCGTCTACAAGCTGGGCCTCAACAGAATCAAGCGAAAGGTTGGAATCATAATCCTGGAATGCCGCAAACGACTTCTCAAAATCCTCCTCTTCATGCTTGAGGTTCTTGAAGATGATCTTTACTGTTACGGTAAGCCTGTTCTGCGCCGCCACCTCCTGAGATGTGACTGCCGTTGGGGTAACCTCATACGAGGTAATGAAACCGCTCACCTGCAGATCTCCGCCATCTTCCAGCATCTCCAGCTTGGTAAGCTTCCTGTACTGGTCCTGCAACGCAAGGGTGAGGGTGTTGCTCAACTGCGGATTCACCTTCATTGCCCTGTTCTCAATGGTATACACAGAGATGGTATGCACGTCGGGAGCAATTGACGTATCATTGAACTTGTATATGCCGCATGCTGCAAAAACAATCATCAGTACGGCTAAAAGTATAAAATGTATTCTCTTCATATCGTGTCAGTCTTCCAGACCCAATTCCTTGATTTTCCTGTAAAGGGTCCTCTCCGAGATCTCAAGCGCCTCGGCCGCCTCTTTCTTGTTGGAATATTTCTTCAGTGCTTTCCTTATAAGGTTGTCAGTTGCCTTTGGAATGGAGTAATCCTCCTCATACTCCCCAACATCTATAGCCTCAGACTCCTCCACCGGAAGTTCATGTGCCGGCTCCACCGGCTGCACCGGCTGGGTAACTGCAGGGACATTGGCAACTGCAGGAACAGTATGCACCGGAATCACTGCAGGCAAAGCTGCAACCTCTTCATTATTTATCCCGACAGGAACTCCACCCTTGATCCTCTCCATATCCATCCTGAGGTTCTGCACCTCAAGCTGCAGCTGCTGGAGCATAGCCATATAGAACTTCTCCCTCTCGCTGAACATCTCCGCATTGAACTGCTCTCCACCCACTACCGGAAGGGAATCCGGACCGTCTGCAGGAAGATATTTCTGGAGTATTGCCGGCTCTATCAGCCTGTCTTCCTCCAATATTGACATTTGCTCGGCCACACTCTTGAGCTGCCTTATGTTTCCGGGCCACCTGTACTGGGCAAGAAGCATCTGCGCCCCTTTTGAGAGCTTCACCGGAGGCATCTGGTACTTTTGGGCAAAATCTACCGCAAACTTGGTAAAAAGGAGATTTATATCAGCAACCCTCTCCCTAAGGGCAGGAAGGACTATCGGGACAGTATTGAGCCTGTAATACAGGTCTTCCCTGAACTTGCCCTGCCTTATTGCATGCGGGAGGTTCTTGTTTGTTGCTGCCACCACCCTCACATTTGTCTTCTGCACCTTTGACGAGCCCACTTTATAGAACTCACCTGTCTGGAGTACCCTCAAAAGGCGCACCTGGGTAGTCAAAGGGAGCTCAGCCACCTCATCAAGGAATATTGTACCGCCGTTTGCCGTCTCAAAGTATCCCTTACGGGTATCATAAGCACCGGTAAATGAACCCTTCTCATGTCCAAACAGCTCAGAATCAATTGTACCTTCCGGTATTGCGCCACAGTTTACAGCAATGTAAGTACCATGTTTGCGGGCACTGTTCTGATGTATAATCTGGGGAATTACCTCCTTGCCCACACCACTCTCTCCTGTAACCAGTACAGACAAATCCGTATTGGCTACCTGCACGGCAATCTCCAGAGCCCTCATCAGAGCCGGATCGTTGCCAATAATATCAAACCTCTGCTTTAAATTCTGCAATTCCATAATTTGCAAAGTTAAACATTTTCTACTGCATAAAAGCCAATTTTAACTACTTTTGTTCAAAATTGCCCAAAGGGCACAATACTAAGAGAAACATGAAGATACTGGCACTAATTCCCGCAAGGTATGCATCTTCCCGATTCCCCGGCAAACCGCTTGCCCTGGTACATGGGAAACCTATGATCCAAAGAGTATACGAGCAGACCGTGAAGGCATTCCCAAACGCCTGCGTTGCTACAGATGATGAAAGAATATACAACGCCGTAAAGGAGTTTGGAGGCAAAGTTGTAATGACATCAACATCACACAACAGCGGTACCGACAGATGTCATGAGGCACTGAAAAACTACTGTGCCGAAACAGGCGAAACCTTTGATGTTGTGATAAATGTTCAGGGAGACGAGCCCTACATCAAGCCACAGCAGCTGGAGCAGCTTGGAGCATGCTTCAACGACCCTTCAGTTGAGCTTGCAACCCTAGTAAAGAGAGTCATTGGCAAGGAGGAGCTTATGAACCCGAACAGCCCTAAAGTTATCGTTGACAAAAATGGAGATGCAATCTATTTCAGCCGCACCCCAATCCCATACAGCAGAGACGTGGAAGTTACCGACGAATATGTGAACTCAACCCCTTTCTTCCGCCACATAGGATTGTATGGCTACAGAGTGGATACCCTGGCCAGAATCTGCGCCATGCCTCAGGGATTCCTGGAAAAGACAGAGAAGCTTGAACAGCTCAGATGGATAGAAAACGGACTGAAAATTAGGGTGGCCGAGACAGAATTCCAGACACATGCCGTAGATACTGAAGAAGATTTGGCATTTATTAATTCCAAATATGATTGGGATTGATTATATTTGCGCAAAAGTGTGTAAACTAAAATCAACTAAACACAATATTCATGAGAAAAAGCATTCTTTTTGCATTGGCATGCCTATTGATGGCAGCGTGCAGCAACCCTTCAAAAATGGCTGAACTTGCTGACTCTGTTGTAACTGATGTTACTATCAACGGTGCAGCAGGTGAGAGCGATGTGCTTGAGGCAATTGGCGGAAAAATTACCGCTTCATACACCCTTAAGTTCCCTGCTGAATTTTTCAAGAGCGAGGCTATCCTTAACGTAACCCCAGTAATGGTATACGAGGGTGGCGAGGTTGTAGGTCCTGTCCTTACTCTTCAGGGCGACAAAATTATGGACAACTACACTGTAATTTCTTACAAACAGGGTGGCGAGGTTACCAAAGAGGTTACCTTTGATTACAAACCTGGCATGGAGAAAGCTGTACTTGAGCTGAGAGCTGTTGTTTACAACGCAGACAGAAGCAAACAGTATGAGTTCCCTATCAACTACAAAGTTGCTGACGGTACCAACTGCACTTACATGTTGGTTAAAACTGACGGTAAACCTGCTTTTGAGAGCGACGCTTACCAGAAAGTGATTACTGAGAAGAAAGAGGCTCAGGTTCTTTACATCATCAACCAGTCAAATGTAAGAAACAACCAGCTTAAGACAGAGCAGATCAAAGAGTTCCAGGAGTACTTGAACGAGGCTCAGAACAACGAGCGCAAGACTATCGTTTCAAACGACATCATCGCTTACGCTTCACCAGACGGAGAGCTTGATGTAAACACCAAACTTTCTGAGAAAAGAGCAAAATCAGCTGAGACTGCATTTGTAAAAGTTATCTCAAAGAAAGCTAAAGTTAAAGATATCCCTGTAAACGTTTCTCAGATCTCTGAGGACTGGGAGGGCTTCCAGGAGTTGGTACAGGCATCTGATATCCAGGACAAGGAGCTTATCCTTCGCGTACTTTCAATGTACTCAGATCCTGCAGTTAGAGAGCGTGAGATCAAAAACATGAGCGCTGTTTACAAAACTTTGTCTGACGAGGTTCTTCCTGCATTGCGTAGAGCAAGATTCGTTGCTAACGTAGAGTACAAGAACTGGACTGATGAGGAGCTTACCCAGATCATCAACGAGAACATGAGCCAGCTTGATGAGGAGGCTCTTCTTTACGGCGCAACTTTGTTTGACAAAGACGCAGCTAAAGCTGAGATCTACAAAGCAGCAGCTTCTAAATTCAACAGCAGCAGAGCATACAACAACCTTGCAGCTTTGAGCCTTAAAGCCAAGAAAACTGCTGAGGCTAAAGGTTACCTTGCAAAAGTATCAGACAAAAACGCTATCTACTACAACAACATGGCAGTAGCAGCTATGCAGGAGGGTAACTTTGATGCAGCAGCCGAGAACCTTGCAAAAGCAGGCAACCTTGCTGAGGCTAAAGAGAACATGGGCGCATTGCTAATCCTTAAAGGTGACTACGCTGCAGCAGCAACTGCATTGGCAGGTACAAACTCTTACAACGAGGCTCTAGTAAACGTTGTAACTGGCAAACTTGACAAAGCAGCTTCAGTTCTAGGCAACGCAAAATGCCCTTGCAAATCTTACTTGAAAGCTATCATCGCAGCTCGCCAGGGCAACAACAGCCAGGCTAAAGAGCTTCTTGAGACAGCTAAGAAAGATGAGAAACTTGCCAAGAGAGCAGAGAAAGACATTGAGTTCGCAAAACTATAATGTTCATCTGAACTTCTGATATAGAGAGGTGGTCCGGATTTCGGGCCACCTTTTTTATTGCCATTCTCCCATATTTTCCGCAAATTTGCATTATACAGCAACATAAATTATGAAAAAAGTTACAGTCATGTGCTGCGCACTGTTGTGCAGCATTTTTGCAAGCGCCCAGACAATGAAGATAAGCAGATTCAAGTATGCAGGGCCTCACCAGGTGGTTACCCCATACACAATAGACAAGACAGATGTGAACGGCAAAGAGTTTGACTACAAAAGTCTTCTCAATACCTATATGTCATTCAGCCAGCTTGAGCATGCCCCTTACATGGATGCAGCCGAAATCCCTGCCACAACAGAAGGGCATGCGGTTGCCATGCTGGAGTTCTCCCTGCAGAATGAAAGATATGCCAAAGGAGAGATAAAAGTGGATGGTGCAGAAAACTATGTGGTGTACCTAAACGGCAAGAAACTGTCGGGAAGCAAATTTGAAGTGATCCCTTCCACTCACACTGTGGTTGTGAAATACCTCATTACCCCGGAGCAGAAGGGGGCTCCGGCAATAAGTGTTGAGACTGAGCAGGAGGGGGTGTTCACCCTCAGGGAAGACGGGTTGAGACAATATGCCCTCACTGATGTGCTTCACGGGAAAAGGTTCCAGGGGGCACAGCTTTCCCCTTGCGGGAAATGGCTCATCACCAACTACGTCACCTCTCTGGCAGGTGGCAAAAGCGTACGCACCACAACAATCACTGAGGTTGCAACCGGCACTGTTACAGCTCCAAGAGGTGAAAGGCCAAACTGGATGCCAAAAAGCAGCCTGTACTGGTTCACCAGAGAGGATACAGAGGGCAGACATATCATAACCGTAGACCCTTCAACCGGCAAGGAGACCATCTTTGCCCGTAATATTCCCGACGGCCATTTCCAGATTTCCCCATCTGAAGATTACCTTCTTTACTCCATTGAACAGAAGGGCCCTGCCGAGAAGGAGTCAATTTACGAGGTAATTGAGCCGGATGACAGACAGCCGGGATGGCGCAACCGCTCTTACCTTGCCAAATACAACCTTGCAACAGGGGTGATGCAGCCTCTCACATTCGGATACAGCAACACATGGGCATCAGACATCTCCGCCGACGGCACCAAAATCCTTGTAATGACCAGCCGCAGCCGCCTTACCGCGCGTCCTACCACTCTATACACACTGCACCTTTGGGACGACGTCAAAAAGGTCATGACGCCATTAGTGGAGGATGACGGATTTATAAGCAATGCCATATTTTCTCCCGACGGATCTTCGATTGCCATTATAGGGACACCGGAGGCGCTTGGCGGCATAGGCAAGAATGTGAAAGAGGGACAGACTCCAAGCATGTACGACTACCAGCTCTATCTTATGAATCTGGAAAGCAGGAAGATAAGGGCAGCAACCAGGGATTTCAACCCTAATGTGGGATCCATCGCATGGAGCAGAAATGACAACCAAATCTACTTCACTGCAGAGGACAAGGATATGATAAACATGTTCAGGCTCAACCCTGCATCAGGCAAGATTTCCCGGATAAAGACACAGGAAGACCTTGTAAAACATTTCACCATTGCGGATACCGCTCCGGTGATGATGTGGTACGGACAGGGGGCAAGCAATTCAGACAAGGCCTACATTGCAGACCTGAAGAAAGGGACCTCAGCCCTTTGGGAAGACTTAAGCAAGGATATCCTTGAGGGTGTGCAGCTTGGCGAGTGCCGCGGATGGAACTTCAGGAACTCAAAAGGGGATGAGATAAATGGCCGATATTACCTTCCGGCAAATTTTGATCCGCAGAAGAAATACCCTCTTATTGTAAACTACTACGGCGGCTGCAGCCCTACAGAACGCAGCTTTGAAAGCCGCTATCCACATCACCTATACGCCGCTATGGGATATGTGGTTTATGTGGTAAACCCGAGCGGAGCCACCGGCTTTGGACAGGAGTTTTCTGCCCGCCACGTAAACACCGCCGGCAACGGACCTGCCCAGGATATCATTGAGGGAACCAAGCAGTTCTGCAAGGAGCATCCGTTTGTAGATGAGACCAGGATAGGCTGCATTGGGGCCTCATACGGCGGCTTTACCACCATGTACCTGCAAACCGTCACCGACATCTTTGCCGCAGCCATCTCGCACGCCGGCATCAGCGACCATACCAGCTACTGGGGCGAGGGGTACTGGGGCTACTCATACAGCGAGGTCTCTATGGCCAACAGCTACCCGTGGAGCCACAGGGATCTGTACGTGGAGCAGAGCCCATTGTACAATGCCCACAAGGTGAACACCCCGCTGCTGTTCCTTCACGGCGACAAGGACAACAATGTTCCGGTTGGCGAGAGCATCCAGATGTACACTGCCCTCAAGCTCCTTGGCAAGGAGACCGCCATGGTACTTGTAAAAGACCAGGACCACCATATCCTGGATTACAACAAAAGGATCCAGTGGCAGAACACCATCTTTGCATGGTTTGCAAAATGGCTCCAGAACGACCCAACCTGGTGGAATGCTCTGTACCCGCCTAAGACTCTATAAAAAGTATCCTCTCCGACCTTGAGGAACAGCCTTGAGGGGTACGGAGGTGATCATTGCCGCCACTCGGGCACGTTTTGGCGTAGTTTTGTGCCTAGCAAAAAAGAAGAATTGCAGATATATTCTTGAAAGCACCTGCTCGAAGTCTCCTCTGCTTCGTCATTGCTTTGCAATAACTCGCAACCGTCGAATTATGCAGGCGCTTCCAAATATATCCGCAATTCCTATTATTATCTTATTAGTCCAGTTTCAAAACTGCCATAAATGCACTCTGCGGCACCTCAACGTTACCTACCTGGCGCATGCGGCGTTTACCTTTCTTCTGTTTCTCAAGAAGTTTCCTCTTACGTGAGATATCACCGCCGTAACATTTTGCAGTTACATCCTTACGCACGGCTTTAACTGTCTCGCGGGCAATGATTTTGGCACCAATGGCAGCCTGGATTGCAATATCAAACTGCTGGCGCGGGATAAGTTCCCTGAGTTTCTCGCACATCTTTCGGCCAAAGTCATAAGCGTGGTCCCTGTGGATAAGGCTGCTCAACGCATCAACACCCTCTCCGTTAAGGAGAATGTCAAGTTTCACAAGGTCTGCCTCCCTGTAGCCGGTAATATGATAATCAAATGATGCATAACCTTTTGAGATGGATTTCAGTTTGTCATAGAAATCAAACACAATCTCGGAAAGCGGCATATCATAGTTCAGCTCCACACGGTCGCTGGTAAGGAAGTGCTGGCTCACCAGGGTACCTCTCTTATCCAGACAAAGTTTCATGATAGGGCCAAAGAAATCGCTCTTTGAAATGATCTGTGCCCTGATGTAAGGCTCCTCAATCCTGTCAATAAGGGTAATTGCAGGTAATCCCGACGGGTTATGCACATCCAGCACCTCACCCTGAGTGGTATACACCTTATATGAAACGTTGGGAACGGTGGTAATGCAGTCCATATCAAACTCCCTGAACAGCCTCTCCTGAACAATCTCAAGGTGGAGCAGACCAAGGAATCCGCAACGGAAACCGAAACCGAGGGCCAATGAACTCTCCGGATCAAATACCAGGGAAGCATCATTCAGCTGCAGTTTCTCCAGCGAAGCACGCAAATCCTCATACTCATCAGACTCAATTGGATAGATACCGGCAAACACCATAGGTTTAACCTCCTCAAATCCGGCAATGGCCTCGGCACAAGGATTGGCAACAGTTGTAATGGTATCACCCACCTTTACCTCAACGGCACTCTTGATACCGCTTATGATATATCCTACATCTCCGGTCTTGATCTCATCTTTAGGGCACATCTTCATCCTCAACACACCCACCTCATCCGCAACATACTCCTTGCCGGTGTTGAAGAACTTCACTTTGTCACCTTTTTTGATTGAACCCGCCTCAACCTTAAAATATGCGATGATACCGCGGAAAGAGTTGAACACAGAATCAAAGATAAGGGCCTGAAGCGGCGCATCCGGATCTCCCTGCGGTGCAGGAACCCTGTCTACAATTGCATCAAGAATCTCCGGAACACCCTGTCCGGTACGTCCGCTGGCAAGAAGGATCTCGCTCTCGTCGCAGCCAAGAAGATCTACAATCTGGTCCTTTACCACATCTACCATTGCCGCATCCATATCAATCTTGTTGATGATAGGGATAATCTCAAGATCATTGTTGAGGGCAAGATAAAGGTTTGATATTGTCTGGGCCTGTATACCCTGGGTAGCATCTACAATAAGGAGAGCACCCTCGCAAGAGGCAATTGCACGGGAAACCTCATAAGAGAAGTCCACGTGACCCGGAGTGTCGAGCAGGTTGAGCGTATATTTCTGTCCGTCCCTCAAGTACTCCATCTGTATGGCGTGGCTCTTTATGGTGATTCCCTTCTCCTTCTCCAAATCCATAGAGTCAAGCACCTGATTCTCCATCTCTCTGGCCGACAATGTGTTGGTTGCCTCCAGCAATCTGTCTGCCAAAGTACTTTTACCGTGGTCTATATGTGCAATTATGCAGAAATTCCTGATATTCTTCATCTGATGTAAAAAAAATTGGGGCTTTCTATGCCAAATTAACGGTTGCAAATATACGCAATTTGCGTTGTTTTTTAGTAAATTAAGCATTAAATTCGCTGAAAAATACAAACCCTAACAACACACTAAAACATTATGTCAAACATTCAGGAGCTCAGCAATATAGCTTCTCAAGTAAGAAGAGATATAATAAGGATGGTCACCGCTGCACAGAGCGGTCACCCGGGAGGAAGCCTTAGCAGCACAGACATCATGACTGCCCTATTCTTCTCAGAAATGAAACATTCCCCTGCACAGTGGGAGAGATCAGGCAAAGGCAATGACATGTTCTTCCTTTCTGCAGGACATATGTCGCCAGTATTCTACAGCGTACTTGCACGCAGCGGCTATTTCCCTGTAAGCGAGCTTGCTGACTTCAGGGTATTTGGCAAACGCCTTCAGGGACACCCTTGCGTTGAGAGCGGTCTTCCTGGTGTTTACATGGCTTCAGGTTCTCTTGGCCAGGGTCTTTCTGTGGCTGCAGGTGCCGCTATCGGGAAGAGACTCGACAGCGAGAGCAATTATGTATATATCCTTATGGGCGACGGCGAGAGCGAGGAGGGTCAGGTTTGGGAGGCTGCAATGTTTGCTGCCCACAACAAATTGAGCAACCTCATTGCCATTACAGACTGGAATGGCCAGCAGATTGACGGCACTGTAGATTCAGTATTGGGCGTTGGTGACCTTGAGGCAAAATGGAAAGCATTCGGCTGGAATGTGATTGTTGCAGACGGCCACAACATGGAGGCAATCCTTGGCGCATTCAAACAGGCTAAAGAGAACGGAGCAAAAGAGCAGAAACCTGTAATGATCCTTATGAAGACCAATATGGGTAAAGGTGTTGACTTTATGGAAGGCACTTGCGAGTGGCACGGAAAAGCTCCTAAGCCTGAACTTGCCGAGAAAGCGCTTGCCCAGCTTGAGGAGACCCTGGGAGACTACTAGAATCCCACTTTCCAGTTCTTTGACTTGTTGAACTACACATCGCAAATTTTGTTATAGTACTGTTTTTAAAACCAAACAGTATGAAAGCAAAATTAGTATTGACCGCATTTGTGGGCATCCTTCTGGCTTCCGCATGTTCGTGGGGTCCCGACGGATTGGATGAGACCCAAGACCAGATTCTCACCATTGCCCGCAAGACAGACGCTGTTGACTTTACCAAATTCAACAGTTTTGCAATTACAGACTCCATTACCGCGGTGGACAACGGAAAGAAAGTCCGCTTCAACGATGCAACAGCTGATCTGATAATTGCCCAAGTTGTCCGCAATATGAATATGTACGGCTACACACAGGTACAGCCGGATGAAAATCCCGACCTGCTTGTTGACCTGGCCTACATCCAGAGGACAAACAACTACATGTACCCAGGCTATTGGAGCGACTGGGACTGGTGGTGGAACTGGTACGGCTACCCTTGGTGGGGATGGGATCCATACTACCCTTACCAGATGCCGGTATTCATCTCTTCCTACACTACAGGAAGTATTGTGATTGAAGTTGCAGATGTTGTGAACGTAGCCACCGAATCAACCGTACCGGTTGTATGGCACGGCCTCATCAGAGAGATTCTCAACACTAACCATACCCAGCAGGAACTTCTCTCTGCAATAGACGAGGTATTTGCAATTCTGCCTCCCAAATAGTTAAAACTTGTGGCATATGAAAAGGATATTATTTATTCTGGCAATCAGCCTATGTTGTGCAGGCGTAGCCAGAGCCCAGTACTGGGGCAACGGAATGAGACAGGTATACTCAATCAACTACCAGACAAGCGTGCCAATTGGCGGCAGCAGGGATTTTATCCCAAACATGAGCTGGGAAGGCATCAACATCAATTGGGCGTACTTTGTAACCGACAATATTACTGTTGGTTTGGATTTGAGCTACAACAACTACTCCCACAAAGTTGGGCAGAAGGTTTACAGGCCTGATGCAAACACTGCAATAAATGCAGCACAGTACAGATACACCCAGGTATTCCCTATAAAGGTACAGGCCAAATACTTTATGGCACCTTTTGGTCCGGGTCTGCAGGCCTACACAGGATTGGGCATTGGAGCCTTGAGTGCGGGTGAGCATATTATAATACAGGATATAGATGTGTGGGACAACAATTGGGGATTCCTGCTATCACCGGAGATTGGACTCCTTATCCCTTTTGGAGCAGACAATTACTGGGGAGCAAACATTACAGCAGGATACAATTGGAGCACAAACAAAGCCGACATTGGAGGAATCAGGTTTGACAACAGACAATCCTTCTACATGAATATAGGCTTGTACATGGCTCTGTTTTAGAAGACAAACATTAACCGACAATACTTAAAATACTATAATGGAAAAGAAACAATTCATAAACACCGGTAACAAGGACACCAGAAGTGGCTTTGGTGCCGGTTTATCCGTTATTGGAGACGAGAACCCTAACGTGGTTGCAATGTGTGCAGACCTTACAGGTTCCCTAAAAATGGATGCATTTGCAAAAGCTCATCCCGACAGATTCTACCAGGCAGGAATTGCAGAGGCCAATATGATTGGCGTAGGTGCAGGTATGGCACTTAGCGGCAAGATTCCGTTCGTAGGCTCATTTGCAGCATTTGCAACAGGCCGCGTTTACGACCAGATCCGCCAGAGCGTTGCATACTCAAACACCAACGTTAAAATTGCTGCATCACACGCAGGAATCACCCTTGGTGAGGACGGTGCAACCCACCAGATTCTTGAGGACCTTGGCCTTATGAGAATGCTTCCTCACATGGTTGTAATCAACCCTTGCGACTACAACCAGACAAAAGCAGCTACAATTGCTGCAGCAAAACACGTTGGCCCTGTATACTTGCGTTTTGGCCGTCCGGGAGTTCCTAACTTCACTCCAGAGGACCAGGTGTTTGAGATTGGCAAGGCACTTCACCTTATTGAGGGAACAGACGTAACCATCTTTGCAACCGGCCACCTTGTATGGGAGGCAATCCAGGCAGCTGAAGCTTTGGAGGCAGAAGGTATAAAAGCAGAGGTAATAAACATCCACACCATTAAACCTTTGGACGAAAAAGCAGTCATAGAATCAGCAGCCAAGACAGGTGCAGTGGTAGTTGCAGAGGAGCACTTTGTGGCAGGAGGCCTTGGAGAACTTATCTCAGGCGTACTTGCGGCAAACAAACCGGCTCCAGTTGAATATGTTGCAATCAAGGACAAATTTGGCCAGAGCGGTACACCTGCAGCACTTATGAAAGCATACGGCTTGGATGCAGAGAACATTATAGCAGCTTGTAAAAAAGCCATTGCACGCAAATAGCAGATGAATATAGAAGACAAGGAGATACTCAAACTATACAGAGAAGAAGGCAAACAGGAGTTTGCCTTCAATCTTCTTGTACAGAAATACAGCGAGCGCCTCTACTGGCACATCCGCAAACTCACCTGCTCACACGAAGACTCAAACGACATCCTGCAAGGGGCTCTTGTAAAAATCTGGGAGCACCTTCCATCCTTCAGGGAAGAATCCAAGCTCTACACCTGGATCTACCGCATTGCCACCAATGAAACCCTCACATTCCTGAAAAAGAAGAGGATTGCCGCAATGTTCTCACTGAGCAGCTACGACTCCACCCTGGCCAGCAAACTCCAGAGCGACCCTTCCTTCAACGGAGACAAACTGCAGATGGCCCTCCACAAGGCCATACTCCATCTTCCCGACAAACAAAGGGCCGTATTCAGCCTCCGCTACTTCCAGGAACTCAAATACGAGGAGATAGCCGAAATTATGGAAACATCCGTAGGATCCCTTAAAGCATCCTACCACCATGCATACAAAAAAATAAAGGATGAACTGCAAGAACAGTTTGCAGATTAAACCTTTTGGAATTACAGCAGTCTAAAGGACAGGAGGACAAGAATATGAAAGATAAAAACAACACAGAAGATATCCTTGGCAGAAGTTCCCTTAAGGAAAACCCTTTTGGAGTACCTGCAGGATACTTTGCAGCAATGCAGGAAGAGGTGATGCAGAAAATCTCCCCAGCCCCTGCCATGGAGCCACAGGAAGAGGCCCCTGCTGCACCTGCCACTTTCATCACCTACTTCAAGCCTGCTCTCTCGCTTGCAGCTGTATTTGCCATAGTATTTGGAATGGGCTGGAGCGTAATGAAGGTAACCGAAATCTTTGCTCCGGAAGTTCCGCTTGCACAAACAGAAGATACCCCGCTTATAGATGAAGAGGAAATTATCTCAATCCTCAACATCACTGTAGAGGACATCTATATGGCCGGTGCAACCGACGCGGAAGAAGAAAATCCTGCATCCACTGCCATCAGCGAGGAGATGATAGAGCAATACCTCATAGACAGCGGATACCCTCTTACTGCAATAGCAACACTTGAATAACCAAACTGAACAGATATGAAAAGAACAATACTCACACTCCTGCTTGCAGTGGTTGCAACCATTGGAATATACGCCCAGCACGGGCCGCATGCAGGGGAGAAAAAGTATCCTACACACGAGGAGATCTTGAGCCAGAAGATAGCATTCTTTACCCAGGAGCTTGACCTCACCCCAGAGGAGGCACAGCAGTTCTGGCCAGTATACAATGCCGGATGGAAAAAAGCGGAAACTGTAAGAAGGGAGATCCGCCACACTCTTAAAGAGATAAACGCAGCCCTCAAACAGGAGCCCGCCGCTTCCGATGCCCAGATAAACGCCCTAATGGAGAAATACTTCAAGGCTCAGCAAACTGAGGCCCAGATTCAGGCAGAAACCTACGCCGAGGTATCTAAGGTGCTGCCGGTTGCAAAAGCGGCAAAAGCCTGCACCCTTGAGGAGAAATTCAGGGTGATGCTCATTAAGCAATTGAGAAAATAAAAACGTTGTCATGCCATAGACACGCCAGGAGGGTGATTCAAAACTTTTGAGCCACCCTCCTGTTTATTGGATATATCTATCGGGAAACAAACTCCAGAATTTCCTTTTCCAGTGCCGGAAGGCCGCCGGGATAGATGGAGGCTACGATATCTGAAACTTTGCTGTTGACCGGGCGTTTTTGCAGTTGTGAAATGAGGGTGTTTCTCTGCTCCACGGAAAGATTCTCCAACAGCACGGTTACAGTTACGTGGGCCAGGGAGTAGCAGGTCTGGCCTTCATTCCTCTGCATCTCCATAAATTCCTTTTGGGTAAAATTGAGGAACTTCTCAAGATTAAGGTCGCCAAGCATTATGAGGGTCTTCACTTTCCCTTTATTGGCATAAGGGAACTCGCTCACTACGCCGCTACGCTTCAGTTTCAGGCATTCAAAGTGCTCCGCAAGCCCTTCGTTCAGCCAGATTGGAGGGTACGTTGCCCCTTTGAACAGCATCCTTGTATAATGATGGCTCAGTTCATGATATATGATTGTAAGGGCCTCGTCGGTTCCGTGCTCTATTCCCAGCAGCACTGCCAGTTTCTTTTTGGGGATATATACGGCGGCAAGGCCTCCGCCCATGGTTTTGTCGTGCGGCTGCTCAATATAGTTGGGATCGTCGGGATAAAGGCCCCTCATGTAGCGGTAGCCCTCCTTTTTGCTCTTGAACACTTTCAGCTCCACCTCCACTGTCTCCTTAAGTCCCATTGAGGAGTAGTAATCCCACATATGGCCCATCATGGATTCTATCTTCCCCACAGCTTTGCTGGGAAGAGGATCTCCAGTGTATTTGATTTTCACCTGACTCCAGGAAATTGCGGGTAAAATGGCACAGCAAAGCAGTGCAAGAAGCAGCTTTCTCATTTTTTCCTGTTTTTAAGGTAGCGTTTCTGTTCAGACTTTGACATCTCCTGCATGATGAGGGGATCATCCTTAACTGCAGAGTATTTTACCCCTTTCTCCAGTTTTACATCCCCTTTGTCTGTTCTGAAATATGGGGTAATCTGAGAGTACGGGTAGCTCTTTGGCTTATCTGCATGGAAAAGGTTTTCATCAAGGAAGAATACGGAGAACGACACTCCGCCCATATGGGCCAACCCTATTGGCTCACCTACCTTAACAATTGAACCGGCATCTACAAACCTCTGCGAAAGGTTAAGGTATGCACCAAAAGTATCATCCCTATGGTATACCAGCAGACCATTCTCAAAATCGGAACTGCATACCATTCCACTGCGGGCCGCATATACGGTATCTGCATAGTTGACCTTGAAAAAATATGAGCGCATCCTCTCCCTTGGGTCTATCATCCACTCAACCTCCACCCCTTCTGCTACCGGCATGGCGTACACAAATGCAGGGTTGAGATTCTTGGGGAACTTGCCTCTGTAGAAGTAATATGTATTCTTACTGAACGGATCATCCGGTGCACTCCTCTTCTTTGAATAGACAGTATTCTTTCCCGGGAACACTGTATAGAACTTCTTGTTGTCAATTACATACAGCAAATACGGACACCTGTCATTGTTATAATAGTTCAGCTGCACAACATTGTTATCGTGCTCCGAGAGCTCCCATACCCCCTTGATTGTCATCTTGGGATACTTCAACAGCTGATACATGGTCTGGGCCTGAATAGTCTGTGCGGTACACATGAAGAACAATGCCAACAATACAAATATCATTTTTTTCATAGCCGACTTATTTACAAGTTTTTCAAAAATAATCATTTATTTTCAAATCATACGAAAATTGTGGGGCATTATGTCTGGAGCCTGAATTTTACGGAATCAAAAACTCAAGCCTACTGAGATACCCAATACATTATCATCATTGCAAGTGATATGCTGGAACTGCAATCTTGTATTCAGGGCCATCCCTGTTTCTGATAATTTAAATCTGAAACCTAATTGAGGGGAAATGACTGCACCAGCATTTTTGTTTCCTGCCGTCTTTTCGGCAAACATTATTCCACCATCCATACCACCCACTAAAGAAACCGTATTTCCCAAAGGGCAGACTGCCCTCAAATCCATATATAATGAAAATGCATTACTCCCGATATTGCTTGGCTCACCTTGCTCAACATATCTATACAGCCCAACGCCTCCGCCCAATTTAAGGATCTTATTCAAATCTGATATATAAGTTCCTTTGGCACTCATCAACATGCTCTCATGAGATCCCCCACCAAGCCCCAGCATAATTTCTACCCCTCCGGCATTACTTACGCCTTTTACTTCTTGACTGAACAAAGAGATGGAAACTAATAACAAGATTCCTGTTAAAATTCTTTTCATGGCTTTATCTGAAATTAAAAGTTGTTATAATAAATTCAATTATATAAACCTCAAATAATGCTCCTTTCGTGGTGAGTCAAGTTCTTTGATTCTGCTCTTGAATCTAGATTTTTTAGTGTACACATTGGAGCATGATATATTGAGTATTGTTGATATTATTGTAGCATCAAATCCTACTATACAATAGCTGATGAATCTCATGTCTTCATCTGTAAGGTCCGGCATGTCTTCCCTCATATTTATAAGGATATTATCCAGTTCAGCATTGATCTGATCTTCCAATTTCTTATGCAGCTTCTTGTCATCACTTATGTTGGCAATCATGTTCACCACTTTTTTGTAGATGTGGTCCTTAACATCTTTCTTGTCCTGCCTTGTAAGATATGTAAGGCAGAGCTCGCCTATGGTTGAAAACTGTTTCTTGTATGATTGGGCAAGTTCACTGCGGAGCATATCTATGCTGTTATTTTGCTCTGCACATTGTGTGCCATAAGCATCAAGAGTCCGGCAGGCGTTTTCATAAAGCGAGAGGCTGTTTTCTATATCCTGCGTCTTTTTTCTGTTTGTTCTGACAAGATGAATGATAATATATGCAGCTACAGCGGCAAATGATACAAGTGCAAGCAACAGATATGATACCTTTAGCTTCATCTGAAGTTTGGTTTTTTCTGCTTCTGAAGAGTAATAATCCTTTAAAGTATTGTCTGTGGTATTGGAAAGTAAACTTATCATTTGTCGTTCATATCTTCTTGAACTGTTTTCCAGGCACTCCAATGCCATTTTGTTGTCACCTCTATGTTTGTAAATGAGATATCGCCAGTAATCAAGTTCGCTGACACCAAGTTTTGCCAACTGTTCAATTATGGAATCACATTCGTCATTTCTATCTGCAAGTTGCAATGCATACGCATATACGCAATACAGATCTGCCGTTAGTGTCCGTTTATATTCATTAGATATTCTACCAAGCAATCTTATGGCACCAATTGGGTCAGGTATAGGAGACAAGACCTTCAGCCTTGCATAATTCCCTAAATATACCACCATTGCTACACTGTCCTCCTCCAATAAAGCTATTGACTCTTTATAGAGAGAATCTGCTTTATCATATTCCCTTGCATTAGCATATCCCATAGCCAATTTTCCTTTTGCAATATTGAGCAGCTTGGTATGTCCTAAATCACCAAATAAACTATAAGCCTTCAGTGCATATTCTATCTCCTTTTTAGAATTTCCAGTTCCATTATAAACTGTAGACATACAGCCATATAATCTTCCTACTACGATAGTATTAGAAACCTCTTCAACAAAATCTTCACCTTTTGAATATTCAATTGCAGCTTTCTCATCATCCCCCGCATTCTCATATATCCTCCCCATATAATAATGCATCAGCAGCCTGTCATCCGCAGAGCCGTGTTTTGAGTAATATTTCACAGCAGGGGCAATGATGGAATCGGTGGTGAGGTCTATGTAGTTTTTGTCAAGGGTCATGGAGTGGAGCAGGGCGTGCTTTGCTTTGGTCCTTGGGGAATGCAGGAATTTGTCGGGATTAATATTACGGATCTCCTCCAGTGCCCTTTTGGGTTCCTCTTCTATGTATGATTCTATTTCCTGCAGCTGCTTGTAAGTGTTGCTGCAAGAAACAGTCAGGGTTGCTATAAGTAGTGTTAAGACAAGTTGCCTCATGGGGTTCGCTTCATCAAGTTTTTACAAATTTACCTTTTTAAATTGTATAAATGGGGCACTGGGCCGTAAAACAGTCTTACACGGCAGCTCTTGAATTCTTTAGATAAAAAGCACAATCTCAGCGGTTTATAAAAGCAGAAAGCAGGCCTGAAAGAAATTTTTCTTACAAGCCTGCTTTATGCCTGAAAATCCAGGTGCGTTTTCCGATTGATGGCATCAATTTATTTAATCTGTTGCATGCTCCATATGAAAATATTTGGCCTGCTCCAAGGTAAATCCGTTATCTGCTGGTACATGTAAACTCCTGTCACACCCAGTCTGCAGCAAAAACAGTGCAGAAAGCACAAATAAGATAAGTATGTGCTTCTTAACCTTCTGGCCCCCATACTGTTATTCAACTTTGGTAAGGACTATTTCATTTGGCAAGGATATTCCTTGCGGTTCTATTAACTTGGGATCTGCTATAATATCCCCTGAGTGGCATCATCTACCAATATCCACTTGATTTTATCTGGATTTGAAGACACATGCTCTATGCGGCTTGATCCTTCAATATACTTAATAGCAATTAATCAATTCCACAACATCATTCTCGTTCAAACTTGCATATTTCCAACCATCATTTCCAGTTGGATCTCAATCAATGCTTCTGTATTTATGTCCTATAATAGTAGTATCAGACTCGTCGCTAAACATCTCCTTTAAAGAAAATGGATTGTCACTGCCAAAAGCGTATAGGATATCTTGTTTTGAGAGTTCCGGAGGATACTGAACATAAGGCATCTGATCAATATATCCCAACCTCTTGCCAATATAACGCAGCAATTCATACTCCTCTATAGTGGTTGATTCTGCAGGGACTCGTTTGGATACATATTTTTTATCAAACTTAAAGCTGAGCCAAAATTTTACACCCTTTTTCCTCATTTGTACTACATTATTTACTATTACTTTCGTGCTGTTTTCAGACATAGGGTATAACTCTACAGATTGCTCATAATGTTGACGTACGGGTTCATTTTTGTTTACCCCATTATGTCTGAATACATACGAACCGCATGACGAAGAAATAGGACAAAAGTAATAATAATTACTATCAGGCACAGATTTATATTTTAACTCCACAAAAGATTTAAAGTTCGTGTATTCCATATTGGCCATAGTTCTTTTAATTGAATCTATAGGAAAAGGGAAAACATACTCTGTAGGATTTGTACCATGAAATTCTATCTCATAGATATTTGACTCCTGGTATGTTCGGATGAATCCGTATAAAATATACACTATCACTGGAATACATATGCCCAGCATAATTTTAATTCCCGCTCTTTTCATTTGAAAATTCAATTATATAAACCTCAAATAATGCTCCTTTCGTGGTGAGTCAAGTTCTTTGATTCTGCTCTTGAATCTAGATTTTTTAGTGTACACATTAGAGCATGAAATATTAAGTATTGTTGATATTATTGTAGCGTCAAAACCAACTATACAGTAGCTGATAAATCTCATGTCTTCATCTGTAAGGTCCGGCATGTCTGCCCTCATATTTATAAGGATATTATCCAGTTCAGCATTGATCTGGTCTTCCAATTTCTTATGCAGTTTCTTATCATCACTGATGTTGGCAATCATGTTCACCACTTTTCTGTAGATGTGGTCCTTTACATCTTTCTTATCCTGTTTTGTAAGATATGTAAGGCAGAGCTCGCCTATGGTTGAGAACTGTTTCTTGTATGATTGGGCAAGTTCACTGCGGAGAATATCTATGCTGTTATTTTGCTCTGCACATTGTATGCCATACACTTCAAGAGTCCGGCAAGCATTCTCGTACAGCAAGAGGCTGTTTTCTATATCCTGCGCCTTTTTCCTGTTTGCTCTGGCAAGATGAATGATAAAATATGCAGCGGCAGCGGCAAACAATACAAGTGCAAGCAACAGATATGACACCCTTAACTTCATCTGCAGTTTGTTTTTTTCTGCTTCTGAAGAGTAATAATCCTTTAATTTGTCGTCAATTGTATTGGACAAAAGCTTTGTTACTTTATTCTCATATTTAATAGAGCTATTTTTGTAATATTTTAGCGCAGATTTATACTCCCCTCTATGATTATATATCATATAATCCCAATAATCAGATTGGTCTGAACCAGATATTTCGAGCTGCTCCAAAATCTCATCACATTTGGCATCCTTACCTAAAAGCTGCAATGCATATGCGTAAACATAATATAACTCTATGGAAAGAGGTTGCTTATATTCATTAATTCTCCTTTCCAATAGTGCAATAGCTTCATTAGGTTTAGGATTGGGGCATAAAACATTAAGTCTTGCATAATTCCCTAATAATTGAACAATAGCTAATGTATCATCCATTACCAATTCAATTCCTGTTTTATATAAAGAATCAGCCTTATCAAATAGTCTGGCATTGGCATAAGCCATACCTAATCTACCAACCACGAGATTGCAGTACTTTACACTATTGCATGACTGGAAACTTCTATAGGCCTTCTCTAAATATTCTCTCTCCCTGCTTGAATTCCATGCTCGATTATAGATGCTGGAAAAATGCATATACAATCTTCCTAAAGCTAAATTATTGGTCACTTCCATAGATTGTTCTTCCCCCTTGGAAAACTCAACAGCTGCCTTTTCATCATCCCCCGCATTCTCATATATCCTCCCCATATAGTAATGCATCAGCAACCTGTCATCCGCTGAGCCGTGCTTTGAGTAGTACTTCACTGCTGGGGCAATGATGGAATCGGTGGTGAGGTCTATGTAGTTTTTGTCAAGGGCCATAGAGTGGAGCAGGGCATGCTTTGCTTTGGTCCTTGGGGAAAGGAGATTGTCGGGAGTAATATTACGAATCTCTTCCAGTGCCCTTTTGGGGTCCTCCTCTATGTATGATTCTATTTCCTGCAGGTGGGAGTATGTGTTGCTGCAAGAAATAAATGACATTGTTACAAGTAGTGTAATGACAAGCTGTCTCATGGTGTTTGCTTCAGTTTGTTGCAATTGTAATCAGGTTTACAAAATTAAATATTGTTGCGCCAAACCAACACTTTTTATAAAATATTGCTGCTTGTGCGCAACACTTTATCTCTACAACCATAACTCCCTGTCCATAGAATCCCATTGTTCAAAAAAAATTTAAGTACCTTTGTAAAACGAAACAACAGAATATGATCCAACTGGAAAACATACACAAATCATTCGGAGAACTGGAGGTGCTCAAAGGGGTATCACTGCAGGTGGCCAAGGGGGAAGTGGTAAGCATTGTGGGAGCCAGCGGCGCGGGGAAGAGCACCCTGCTCAACATCATGGGTTCACTTATGAAACCGCAAGAAGGAAAAGTGAAGATTGCGGGAACAGACATTTTTTCTCTTCCCGACAAATCCCTTGCAGCCTTCCGCAACAAGGAGATAGGATTTGTATTCCAGTTCCATCATCTGTTGCCGGAGTTTTCGGCGCTTGAGAATGTTGTTATGCCAGCCCTGATCGGCGGTGCAAAGTGGGGCAACAAAGAGGTTGAGGCAAGGGCCAGAATGCTGTTGGAGGAACTTGGTGTGGGGGGGAGACTTTCCCATAAACCCGGCCAATTGAGCGGCGGAGAGCAACAGAGGGTAGCCATTGCCAGGGCGCTGATGAACAACCCGGCAGTGCTGCTTGCAGACGAGCCGTCGGGAAACCTCGACAGCCGCAACAAGGAGGAGCTGCACAAACTTTTCTTCATGCTCCGCGAAAAATACAACCAGACAATTGTAATAGTAACCCACGAGATGGAACTGGCCCGCATGTGTGACCGCTGCATTGAGATGAAGGACGGCCAAATCCTGCAGCAACTTTAATTTTTCTTCCCGATGGGTTCATTCCGTTTCAAACAGTTTGAGATAGAGCAGAACCATTCTGCCATGAAGGTAAACACCGACGCCGTGCTCCTTGGGGCCTGGATGAGTGTGCCCGGAGGGGAGGATGCTGGTGGGGATGCGGTTGATAGAGCGACTGATGGACCCGCTGCGGATGCTGATGCCGCTCCCGGCGGGGAAAGCGCCCGCAGAACTCTCCGCGCCCTTGACATTGGCACCGGAACTGGGGTAATTGCCCTTATGGCCGGCCAAAGACTATCTGAAACTGGAGTTTGCGCCCACATTGATGCCGTGGAGATTGATGCAGATGCCTGCCAGGATGCTGCTGCAAACTTTAATGCTGCGCCGTGGGATAGGATTTCATTTGGGTTGCATAATGTCCCGTTGCAGGAGTTTGCCGGGGCTGCTGGGGATGCCGGGAGTGCTGAAGGTGACAGGGATGCTGAAAGTGCCGGGGGGACAGGGGGCTACGACCTCATTTTCTCAAACCCACCATATTTCATCTCATCTCTTAAAAACGATTCTGCAGCCAAGACCACAGCCCGCCATACCGATACCCTTTCCCAAAGGGAGCTACTGTTCTATTCCACCCCACTGCTCAAAGAGGGTGGCACATTAGCCATTATCCTCCCCGTAATAGAAGGTGAGGAGCTGCTGCGTAAAGTGGAGTTTATGGCTAATGCTGCGGTGGCGGCTGGCGGAGATACTGCAGCACTGTTCCCTTCCCGCATCTGCTATGTGCACACCGTTGAACGCAAACCTGCCAAGCGCCTTATGCTGGAGTTTGTAAAATGCGCCCCATCCAACCGCCCCACCATGCGCCGAGAGCAGCTGGTAATGATGAGCGGTGGTGCCAATACACCGGAGTATCAGGCTCTGGTTGGGGGATTCTATTTGAGGTAATTATTTCTTGAACCCTATCTTCTGCCTTTCTTTCAGGCTGTCATTCTCTTTCTGCTTTGCCGCCAATTGTGATAGTGCAAGATAAATGTCATCCAGCTCCTTCTGAATATCATCAGACAAATCGCTTATAGCTTCTGCATTATCTTTACCAGATTGCTCAATAGTTAGAATACGTTCCTTTAATTCGGAAAGTTCTGAAGTTACAGCAGAAACTGATGACATATAACTACGCATTGTTACAAAGGCGCGCATGATACTTCTGTTAATTATAATGGCCGTATCTGAATGTAATACTGATGATAACATTGCTACTCCCATCTCAGTGAAAGCATAAGGCAAATATTTCAAATGTTGGCCTCTTCCTCCGTTTAAGGTTCCAATTTGGAACCTTAAACATTCATCTTTTGTTAACTTAAACATAAAATCTTCGCCTTCAAACCTTTCCAAATTTCTTTTAACAGCCTTATTGAGATTTTTTGTCTCAACTCCATACATTTGTGCCAAATCCCTGTCAAGCATCACCCTCTGCCCTCGGATTTCATAAATCTTACTCTTTATAACTTCAAGCTCCATAATACACTGATTTTAAAGTTTTGAGTAAATGTATGGGGTTTATCTGGCAATATATGCCTAAAAAAGAAAAATCTTAAAAAGTTTTTCTTTTTTCTAAAATTGACAATTCCTAAAAAAATCCCCGAAGACACTTTTTTCCACGCACACAACTCCATATGGGGAATAAAAAAAGCACCAGCCTTGCGGTTGGTGCCTTTTGGGTATCTGCGGGGAAGAAGACTACTCGTCTTTCTCCTCTGCCTCGTATGCTTTCAAAAGTTTCTCCTGAACATCTGAAGGTACCTGCTGGTAGTCTGCAAAGTCCATTGTGAAGGTTGCTCTACCGCTGGTTAGTGAGCTCAATGAGGTTGAGTATTTGTAAAGCTCTGCTAGTGGAACTCTTGCTTTAAGTACCTCAAAGCCTTTAACGCTGTTCATACCCTCAATCATTGCGCGGCGGTTCTGAAGGTCGCTCATTACATCACCCATGCAGTCGCTTGGAACTAGGATTTCCACGTTGTAGATAGGCTCCATGATCTTAGGACCGGCTTTCTTGAACGCCTCTTTGAATGCATTACGTGAAGCAAGTTTGAACGCCATCTCGTTTGAATCAACCGGGTGCATCTTACCGTCGTAAACGTAAACTCTGATATCACGTGCGTAAGAACCTGTTAGAGGGCCCTCGTTCATTTTCTCCATGATACCTTTAAGGATAGCCGGCATGAAGCGTGCGTCAATTGCACCACCTACGATACAGTTGTAGTACTCAAGTTTACCGCCCCACTCAAGTGGATACTCCTCTTTGCCTTTTACGTTAAGAACCATCTCCTGGCCGTCAACTTTGAACTTGTTGTTCTCAGGAGCGCCCTCATAGTAAGGCTCAATAAGGATGTGTACCTCACCAAACTGGCCTGCTCCACCTGACTGTTTCTTATGACGGTAGTCTGCAGTTGCAATTTTGGTAATGGTCTCACGGTAAGGGATTCTTGGAGCAAACAGGTCAACCTCAATCTTATGGGTATTTGTAAGCTGCCATTTAAGGATGTTGATATGGTGCTCACCCTGACCGCTGATGATGGTCTGTTTCAACTCTTTTGAGTACTCAACAAGAATTGTTGGATCCTCTGCGTTAGCTTTGCTTAGGATCTCACCCAATTTCTCCTCATCTTTCTCAACTTTAGCCTTGATTGCTGTACGGAACTTAGGTGCAGGGAAATGGGTTGGCTCAAATACAGTCTCGCAACCAGGAGCACAAAGTGTCTGGCCAGTCTTAACTGATTTAAGTTTTACTGTACAAGCGATGTCACCGGCCATAACCTCGGTAACTTTCTCACGTTTTTTACCTGCTACTGCGTAAATCTGTGCAATACGCTCTTTAGCGCCGGTCTCAGGATTGACAACATCCATACCCTCAGTAAGCTTACCGCTCATTACCTTGAAGTATGAAACGTCGCCCAAGTGCTGCTCCTGTGCAGTTTTGTATACGAAGATAGAAGTAGGGCCGTTTGAATCAACTTTAACTGCCTCACCCTCTTTAGTAAGATTGTCAACTTTGTCTGGAGTGATACCTGCGTTGATGGTGAACTCCATGATACGTTTAACACCAATATCTTTCTTTGCAGACAAGCAGAATACAGGAAGGATGTCACCCAACTGCATACCAACTTTCATACCTGCTCTGATCTCGTCCTCTGTAAGCTGGCCTTTCTCAAAGAATGTCTCCATCAAGTTCTCGTCATTCTCTGCTGCCATCTCAACAAGCTGCTGATGCAATGCCAAAGCCTCCTCCTTGTACTCCTCAGGAATCTCAAATGACTCACGGGTACCGTTCTCATCCTTGAATTTGTACATCTTCATCTTCAAAACATCGATGAAAGTGTCAAACTCAACACCTGGGTTAACCGGATACTGAACCAATACAACCTTGTTTCCGAAAGTAGCTTTCAATGAATCGATGGTTGCCTGCCAGTCCTGTTTCTCATGATCCAACTGGTTAACGGCAATAATAAGAGGTTTCTGATGTTTCACAGCGTGACGTGCGAAAATCTCAGTACCAACCTCAACACCCTGAGTTGCATTTACTAGAAGGATACCGTTCTCTGCAACTGAGAAAGCTGAATACACACCACCTACGAAGTCGTCTGAACCCGGGGTATCAATGATATTGAATTTTGTGTCAAGAAACTCTGTGTATAGAAGTGTAGAATAAATTGATCTCTGGTAAATCTGCTCAATCTCGGTATTGTCACTCATAGTGTTCTTACCCTCAATTGTACCTCTTCTCTCAATAACTTTACCCTCGAACATCATTGTCTCAGCGAATGTGGTCTTTCCCGATTTGGAACTTCCCAACAGTACCACATTACGCACATTACTGGTATTGTAAGTTTTCATTGTGTTATAAAATATTAAGTGTTTTTTGTGTTTTTATTTAAGTGTGTATCACTTTTGGAAAAAGTGGTTTCAAATTTAATAAAATTATTTTCAAAATACAAAGCCCTTCTTTCAATAACATCCTTTGGATACTATTTTGCAATCCTTAAAATACCTATATCACATCCATCCAGGCCATATTTTTGTTGTAATGAAAAAGAACGGCCCAATAAAGCAGAAAATTTACGAAATCCGTCGCAGCAAAGGGATCTCCCAGGAGAAAGTTGCAACGGCTATAGGTATTGCACTCAACAACTACAGGAAACTTGAAAGGGGCAAAACTGTGCTCATAAACGAGAGGCTGTGGGACATTGCCGCTGCCTTGAATGTTTCTGTAAAGGAGCTTGTGCTTGAAGAGGACCCTCACACCAATTCATCATTGGCAGATCTGGAGAGGGCAGAATATCTCAAACGCATCCGGAGTCTTGAGGAAGAGATTGACACCCTCAAGCAGTGCATAAATATCCTCAACGAGAAAAACGAAAGCTACACCAGAAACCGTGGCTCGGCTTATCCTTAGGAGGCTGGGGCTTAGAACAGCGTAGGATCCTCCAGCAGCTTGAAGCTCATTCTGTGGTGAGGGGTTGGGCCGTGGGCGGCAATTGCGGCGCGGTGCTCCTTGGTGGGATAGCCCATGTTGCGGTCCCAGCCGTATTGGGGGTACTCAGCGGCTATTTTCAGCATGTACTCATCCCTGTAAGTTTTGGCAAGGACAGATGCCGCGGCAATACTGGCAAAACGGGCGTCGCCTTTAACCATACATATATGGGGAATCTCCTGATATTTGTAGAAACGGTTGCCGTCTACCAGAATTGAGGTGGGGCGCACCTCAAGCATATCCAGCGCTCCGTGCATCCCTTTAATTGATGCCTTTAGGATGTTTATCTTGTCAATCTCCTGCGGCGATATTGCGCATACACCCCATGCAATGGCATTTTCTTCTATGATTGGCCTGAGCTTTTCCCTCTGTTTGGCAGTTAGCTGCTTTGAATCGTTCAGCAGCGGGTGGTAAAAATCTTTTGGAAGGATTACCGCTGCAGCAAATACCGGTCCCGCAAGGCAGCCGCGGCCAGCCTCGTCGCACCCTGCCTCAATTTCGTCGGGATTATAATATGGTGACAGTGATGTTGTCATCCCTTTTGCCAGCCTTTCGAGCAATTCAGCAGCATGGGTCATGCACATCTGTTTATCGGGTTCTATTGATACCAGCGAGTGACACCTCACCCCCTGAGGCAACTCCTGCAGAGAGGACTCCCCGCAGAAAATCTCTACCGGCTTGCCGTATTTTTGGGCAAGTTCCATTATGCCGCCCACAATTTTGCCGCTCAGGCTCTGGGAATCCACACTCCCCTCTCCAGTTACAACCACATCTGCCCACTGCACTTTCTCCTCCAGCGAGGTAATTTCTGTAAAAAATCTCCATCCCGACAATAACTTACCCCCCAAGAATGCTGTTCCTGCATACCCCACTCCACCGGCAGCACCCGCTCCGGGAAGCTCCTTCATTGTAGGGGAAATGTTCAGACATCTCTCCGCCACCGCCGCCATGTTTGCCTTTCCCCTCTCAAGCATCTCCATCGCCTGCGGAGTTGCCCCTTTCTGTGGAGCATATACCGCTGTGGCACCGTTCTCCCCAAGAAGAGGATTATCAACGTCGCAGATAACTTCAATTTTGCAACCTGCCTCACCCCCAAAGAGTATTTTCCCGACAGATTCCTCTGGAGAGGCAATGCGTCCAATATCCTGCAGATCCTTGCCGCAGATTGGTACCGGGATAAGTTCTCCTGCGCAGTTAAAGAATTCAAAACCAAGGGCTTGAAGCATTCCTGCCCCGCAATCGTCGGTAGCGCTGCCACCTATTGAGAGGGTAATTTTTTTGGCGCCCATTTCCTGTGCCTTACGGATAGCCTCGCCAAAACCGTAAGTGGAAGTGTTGAGCGGATTGCGCTCATGCTGCTCCAGCATGGCAAGACCGGAAATCTTTGCCATCTCTATGAAGGCGCACAGAGGTGTTTCCTTTCCGCCGTAGAGCAGGATCTCCTGCCGCGTTTCCCTGAACAGCGGATCGTGCACTGCCACCTCTACCCTCTGCGGGGATTCTACCCTGCCGGCAACCACATCCAGGCTGCCGTCACCGCCGTCGGCAATCTCCACCAGCTGAAACTGCAGGCCAGCACCGCAATCACCTGCCGCATACCGCTTCTCAAGTCCCTTCCTGATGGCCTGGGCGGCCTGGAGGGAGGTCAGGGAACCTTTGAATTTGTCGGGAACAATGAGGATGTGCTTCATATTTTGGTTTTGAGTTTCCATTTTAGTACTTTTGTGGGGTTAAGGAATAAACTTTTAAATATAGATATTTTTATGAGAAAAACAGGATTTTTATTGTTGGTTGCCATCTTGTTGGGCGCTATGCCGGCAAAGGCAGACGAGGGTATGTGGCTGCTCCCGCTTTTGGAGAAGCTTAACATAAAGAAAATGCAGGAGATGGGCTGCAAGCTTTCTGCTGAGGACATCTACAGCATAAACAATTCAAGCCTTAAGGATGCCATTGTGCATTTTGGTGGCGGATGTACTGCAGAGATCGTTTCAGACAAAGGCCTTTTGTTCACAAACCACCACTGCGGTTATGGCAATATCCAGGCTCTAAGTACAGTTGAGCACGATTACCTTAAAGACGGATACTGGGCAATGAACCTTAAGGAGGAGCTTCCTGCAAAAGGACTTACAGTTACTTTTGTAGACAAGTTCGTTGATGTTACTGCACGCTTGAACAAGGCTGTTGCAAAGGCTAAAGACCCTAAAGACTACAAAAAACGTTGGGACAAGGAGATTGAGAAGATTAAAGCAGAGGCTGTTAAGGCAGACCCTACTTTGGATGCAAGAGTTACCAGCTTCTACAACAACAACATGTATCTTCTTATCACTACCCGTACTTTCAAGGATATCCGTTTTGTAGGTGCTCCGCCTTCATCTATTGGAAAGTTCGGTGCTGATACCGACAACTGGATGTGGCCAAGACACACCGGTGACTTCTCTGTTTTCAGAATCTATGCAGACAAGAACAACAACCCTGCAGAGTACTCTGAGGAGAATGTCCCTTATACTCCAAAACAGTCTTTGAAGATCTCTTTGAAAGGTGTCAAGGAGAATGATTATGCAATGATCATTGGCTTCCCTGGCCGCACTACCCGTTTCATGAGCAGCGAGGAGGCTTTGGAGACCCAGAAGATCAACAACGCTATCAGCATCTATGTTCGTGGCGAGAAACAGGATATCTGGATGAACGACATGCTTGCAGATCCTAAGGTGAGAATCCAGTACTCAAGCAAATATGCAGGCTCTTCAAACGGCTGGAAGAAATGGATGGGTATGAACGAGACCTTTGACAAGCTTAACATTGTTGAGCGCAGGGCTGCTGAGGAGAGAGCATTCAACGAGTGGGTTGCTGCCGATCCTAAACGTGTTGAGAAATACGGCACTGCCGTTGAGACCATCAACAACGCAATTAAGGAGAGAGCCGAGTATGCATATGTATACAGATACATTACCGAGACACTTTCTGCAATTGAGCTTATCAAGGCTCCTGCAAGGGCAAAGAGAGGCGGCATGGACGGTTTCTTCAAGGATTATTCGGCATCTACAGACCGCAAGCTTGCAAAACGCATGATTGCAATCTACAAGGAGAAAGTTGATGCAAAATACCACCCTGCATTCTTTGCAACCATTGATTCTGAGTTTGGCGGAAGCATTGATGCTTTTGTAGACAACCTTTATGACAACTCAGTTTATGTAAGCAAGGAGAAATATGATGCAGCAGTTGCATCAGGCGCAGACCTTGGCAACGACCCTGTAGAGGATCTTAGAGCCCAGCTTCACATTGTATCAAACAGAATCATGCCTAAACTTCTTGCAAGCTCTGCAAAGATTGACAAGGCCAAGAAGGCATACGTTGCAGGTACCCTTGAGATGATGGGCGACAACGCTTCTTACCCTGATGCAAACTCAACCATGCGTCTTACTTACAGCAAGGTTCTCCCTTACTCACCTAAAGATGCCGTTATCTATGATTACATCACCACTTTGGACGGCGTTATGGAGAAAGAGGACCCTAACAACTGGGAGTTTGTAGTTCCTGCCCGCCTTAAAGAGTTGTGGAAAGCCAAAGATTTTGGTCCGTACGCACTTGAGAACGGCAAGATGCCTGTTGCATTCCTTTGCAACGGCGACATCACCGGCGGCAACTCTGGTTCTCCTGTATTGAATGACAAAGGTGAGCTTATAGGTCTTGCATTCGACGGCAACTGGGAGGCAATGAGCGGCGACGTAATCTTTGAGCCAAGCCTTCAGCGCTGTATCAACGTGGATATCCGCTACGTGCTGTTCATCATTGACAAATACGGCAAGGCAGGATATCTTCTAGATGAGATGAACATTGTGAAATAACAAAAGATGACAACTTCAGAGATTCTTGATGTGCTGGGTGGGGTAATCCACCCGGCATTTGACAAAAGCATAACAGAACTTGGCCTTGTGGAGGATGTTAAAGTTGAACCCCTCAAGGATGCTGTTGGAAATGATATTCCCGACAGCTATAAGGTGAAGTTCAAACTCGTATTCAAATCTCCAGATGCCCTTGCCGGCACCCTTAAGAAAGCCTGCGAGGAGGCAATTGCCTCAGTTTGGCCGGGTGTAAAGGTGAGCATCATTGAGATGGTGCGGGAGGGGGCCGCTCCAAAGAAGGCCAAGAAACTTGAGTTGGGCCAGGAGCAGCTTGAGACCGTCGGGAAGATTATTGCAATTGCTTCAGGCAAAGGCGGTGTGGGCAAATCTACAGTTTCAGTAAACCTTGCCATCACCCTTGCCAAGATGGGCTACAAAGTGGGACTTGCTGATGCCGATGTTTATGGCCCTTCAATTCCTAAAATGACCGCTACAGAGGGGGAGATTCCTGATGTGGAGTTCGTTTACGAGGACAGCTATACAGACCACGGCGAGGCAGCAATTGAAGACCAGGACCCTTCAGGCAAGCCTATGGGCAAGAACCCTCACGGCAAAACCGTTGGGGAACTTATCATCCCTGTTGAGAAATTTGGTGTAAAATGGATGTCAATAGGCTACTTTGCAAAACCTGAGCAGGCCCTTATCTGGAGAGGTGCAATGGCTTGCAACGCCCTTAAACAGATGACCTTGCAGGTTAAATGGGGTGAGCTCGACTTCCTTTTGCTTGACCTTCCTCCGGGAACAGGCGACATCCACATAAGCATGGTTCACGACATTCCGCTTAACGGAGCAATCATTGTAACCACCCCTCAGGCAGTTGCCCTTGCAGATGTGGAGAAGGGAATAAACATGTTCCGCAACAAGGACATCAACAAGCCAATCTTTGGTTTGGTTGAGAATATGGCGTGGTTCACCCCTGCCGAGCTTCCAGAAAACAAATACTACATCTTTGGTAAGGACGGCGGCAAGAGAATGGCTGAGAAATACAACGTTCCGTTGCTTGGCCAGATTCCGCTTGTACAGGGCATCCGCGAGTGCGGCGATGAGGGTATCCCTGCCGCAGTGAGCGCCGGCCCGGTATTTGATGCATTTGTTGAGATAGCAAAAGCGCTGTAGGGCTGTGGGGCTGCCTGGGCTGTTGGGCTGTGGGGCTGCCTGGAAGGGCATGGCCCGGGAGTGCGCCGGCAGCATAAACGTGTATGCACCAGGAGATGCATCCGCACAAATACATATGCGCCAAGACGATACGAACATGCAACATCGCATAAAGTATCTTCTTGGCGCATATTTGTTCTTATCGGGTTACCGGAACCTTACAATCCGAACACCAGTCTCACGTGAGAGCCCTCAACAGCCACTTCTTGTTCGCATCGGCTTGCCGCACCGCAACCCTGCATGACTGACACTCTACACCCTGCCCTGCTACTCTTTTTTGCCAAGTGGAATTGACAATCCGAAGTAGGCATTTACCTGTTTGGTATTGTCGCTCAAGAACATGTAGTCTGTTCCAACCATGAGCGGGCCAAGTTTAAGCGCAAGTCCGAATGTATCCGAGCCCTGAAGCAATGAATAGCTTACCGCCAAATTAAGAAGGGTAGATGGACGGAAGGTAGCCATAGCCGTAAGTTCGGAATAGTTCTCAATTTCGCCAAATCGGGTTGTTGAAAGTATTCCAACTCCTATTTTATTGTTCAGCATTGAAAATTCTCCTCCAAATACCATTGTAGGACACAACTTGGTAGTTCTTGCTTCACTCACGCCCTCTTTCAAACCAAATGTTTCAAAATCAAGAATCTCAGTATCTGTAATGTCTTCCCTGAACACTTTGCCTTTTGAAGTATACACCTTAGATGCAGACTCGCTCCATGAAATAAAGCCCAAATCTATAATTGATGCTGACAAAGCAAGATTGTCCGTAAGGTTGAAACTCAATCCCAAATCTACTGCTGCACCATATCCGCCAATGCCGAATTTATCAAATTTCACATCTTCTATGTATCCGTCCTCATCCAACTCCAATTCAATTCCTTTTCCCGACAATCCCAACTCCACATCGGTTGTTATATCTGCATAAGAGTTGGCAACAGTCTGATAACTGTCGGGAATATATGCATCAATGCCCAATCTGTTCACATTAAGATTGAGATTGGCAACACCCATAAGGACTTTGGCCTTTCCGCCAATTGTAAGCCTGTCATTTATTTGTTTTGCATACCCTAGAGCTATCTCAGTGTATGCTTGCACATTCAGTTTCTCATTTCTGATATCATATTTTCTGCTTCCGGTAAACAGCTCATTCTCCATATCATACAGATACTGGAACATGGATTTTGGAATCTGGGCATCTACATTTGTTTTGGCTCCAACTCCAAACGAAATGAAAGATTCGCTTTTGTGCCATCCAAACGAGAGCAGATCTGTATTCATTTTTATGGCAAGAGAGTTTTCTGCATTGAGTTTCTGCATGAATGCATCCGTTGCATAGAATGCATCACTCTCATCTTCAATGATATCAATCACATCCTGAGCACCAAGTGAACTTGAATTCACCTCCACTCCAAATGCTCCTATGACAGGCAAATTTATATACCCTCTGCTTGGAACAAGTGCCGGATTCAAGGACATCCTTGCACTGGAGCCCTCCATGAAATAGGAATTACGCAGATATTGCGCGTATCCCGATACAGGAATGCAGGCCATCAGGACTGCAAATCCAAAAACTGCCAATAGCTTTTTCATAACGTATATGACTGATTCTCTTATTTCAGCCGCCTTCAAATCTACTAAATTTTTCCTACCTTTGCAAAAATTATGGCAACACAATACGGAGTAAAGGCCAAGAAGGGGCTTGGGCAGCACTTTCTGGCAGACGAGTCAATAGCAAGGAGAATAGTTGAGGGGCTTATCCTTCCGGAAGACAAATCGCAGCAGCTTCAGGTGCTGGAGATTGGTCCGGGAACAGGTGTCCTTACAAAATATATGCTTGCAGATGAGCAGATTAAGCTTGAAGTGTGTGAGATTGATACTGAGTCAATTGAGTATCTTCAGAAGACCTATCCGCAGATGCTCTACTCGCTCCAGCAGAGGGATTTCCTTCAGGTTCCGCTTGAGAAGATTTTCAGCGGCGAGTTTGCTGTAATAGGCAATTTCCCTTACAACATCTCCTCGCAAATCTTCTTCAAAGTCTTGGATTACAAGGAGACAATTCCGCAAGTTGTGTGCATGCTCCAGAAAGAGGTGGCAGAACGCCTTGCCAGTGGGCCGGGCAACAAATCGTACGGCATCCTTTCAGTACTGCTTCAGGCGTGGTACAACATTGAGTACCTGTTCACCGTTCCGGAGCACGTGTTTGTACCACCTCCAAAAGTGAAGAGCGGTGTGATACGCCTTACCCGCAACAGCCGCACGGAACTTGGTTGCGACGAGGTGCTGTTCAAGAAGGTAGTGAAAGCCTGCTTCAACCAGCGCCGCAAAACCATCCGCAACTCAATCAAGCCAATCCTGGCGGAGCTGGGCAAGAACTTTACTCCCGATAGTACTCCAGAAGCACTTGCAACCCTGTTTGAACTCCGTCCGGAGCAGCTTTCCGTGGAGCAGTTCATTGAGCTCACATTGCTTATAAGCTAAATTTTATTATTTTTGCGGGTCGCGCACGTACGCGCACAAGAGAGACAAATATTAAAATACAAACATATATGTACAGAACACACACCTGCGGAGAGCTCCGCATTTCTAATGTAGGTCAGGAAGTTACCTTGGCCGGATGGGTACAGAGAGTACGTAAGATGGGTTCTCTTAACTTCATTGACCTGAGAGACCGTTACGGCATTACACAGCTTGTGGCTGATGAGCACAACAAGGAGGTTAACGAGCTTGTTGAGAAGATGGGTAGAGAGTGGGTTATCCAGGCTAAAGGTACCGTTGTTGAGAGACAGAGCAAAAATACCAAGATTGAGACCGGCGAGATTGAGATTGCCCTTACAGATGTAAAGGTTCTTAATGCGGCTGTTACCCCTCCTTTCACAATTGAGGAGAATACAGACGGTGGCGAGGAGTTGAGGGCACAGTACAGATACCTTGATTTGCGTCGCGCGCCGCTTAAGAGAGCGTTGGAGCTTAGGCACAAAATGGCTCACGAGGTTAGAAACTACTTGAGCAACATAGGTTTCATGGAGATTGAGACCCCTTACCTTATCAAGTCCACTCCTGAGGGAGCACGCGACTTTGTGGTTCCAAGCCGTATGAACCCAGGTGAGTTCTATGCACTTCCACAGAGCCCGCAGACCTTCAAACAGCTTTTGATGGTTGCCGGTTATGACAAATATTTCCAGATTGTACGCTGCTTCAGAGACGAGGACCTTCGCGCAGACCGTCAGCCTGAGTTTACCCAGATTGACTGCGAGATGTCTTTCGTTGAGAGAGAGGATATCCTCAACACTTTTGAGGGTCTTGCAAAATCTTTGTTCAAGAATGTTTTGGGCAAGGAGATTGAGGGCCAGTTCCCAAGAATCTCTTATGCAGACGCTATGGAGTACTACGGATCAGACAAACCTGATATCCGTTTTGGAATGAAGATGAACACTGTAACCTCTATGCTTCAGGGCAACGGTTTCTCTGTTTTTGACCAGGCAGAGTACATTGGTGCAATTGTGGCTGAGGGTTGCGCATCATACACAAGAAAACAGCTTGATGAGCTTACCGAGTGGGTTAAACGTCCGCAGGTTGGTGCAAAAGGTTTGGTTTACATCAAACTTGGCGCAGACGGAATCAAATCTTCAATTGACAAGTTCTACACTGCAGAGCAGTTGCAGGCTGTTGCTGAGAAGATTGGTGCTAAAGAGGGTGATCTGATTCTTATCCTGTCGGGAGACAAAAAGAAAATGCAGGGTGCACTGGGAACTCTTCGTCTTGAGATGGGTAACCGCCTTGGCCTAAGGGACAACTCAGTTTATGCACCTCTATGGGTTTGTGATTTCCCTCTATTGGAGTGGGATGATGAGACCCAGAGATTCTATGCAATGCACCATCCGTTCACCGCTCCTAAGCCTGAGGATATGGAGAAATTCTTCAGCAACAGGAAAGAGGATTTGGAGCAGGTTAACGCCAACGCATACGACTTTGTCCTTAACGGTACCGAGGTTGGCGGCGGTTCTATCAGAATCCACGATTCTAAGATCCAGGAGCGCATGTTTGAGGTTCTTGGCTTCAGCAAGGAGGATGCAGAGTACCGCTTTGGCTTCATTATCAACGCATTCAAATACGGTGCACCTCCTCACGGCGGTATCGCATTCGGATTTGACCGTTTCTGCTCGTTGTTCGGCGGACAGGAGACCATCAGAGACTACATCGCATTCCCTAAAAACAACATGGGCCGCGACGTGATGCTTGATGCTCCAAGCCTTATCGACAACGCACAGATGGAGGAGCTTTTCCTTGTAAGCACAGCAAAAAGAGAGGAGAAATAATCTTCCCCGCAATTGATTGACAATACATGAGGGTGACTCAAAAGGTGGAAATTTACCCTTTTGAGCCACCCTCTTTAAAATATAGGAGACCATAGAAATGAGCATGGAACAACAGATACAGCAGGACATTAAGGCAGCAATGCTTGCAAAGGAGAAGACCCGCCTGGAGTCCTTGAGAGCCATTAAGGCAGCCATTACACTTGCAAAAACTGCAGACGGCTCTGAGAGCATTGCAGATGAGGCAGTTGTAAAGATCATTCAGAAGCTTGTAAAGCAGCGCAAGGAGACCGCTGAAATCTACAAGCAGCAGAACAGGGAGGAGCTTGCAGCACAGGAGCTTGCCGAGGCAGCAGCAATGGAGGTTTACCTTCCTAAACAGCTGAGCGAGGAGGAACTTGAGGCTGAGCTTAAGAAAATCATTGCACAGGTAGGTGCAACCGGTCCTCAGGATATGGGCAAGGTGATGGGCACAGCAACCAAGGCTCTTGCAGGCAAAGCAGAGGGCAAAGCAATATCTGCACTTGTAAAGAAACTGCTATAAACGCAATATCAAATACCGCTGCGCCTTCCAGCTGTAAGGCGCAGTTTTTTAATGCAAAGTGCCCATTAGGACGTCGTCCCAATGGGCAAAAACGTGAAAAGTGATGAAAATTGGAGACAAAGTAAGGTTCCTCAACCAGACAGGAGGGGGAATGGTTGTAGGTTTTGGAAAGAAAGGCTGGGTTACAGTTGAGGACGAGGACGGATTTGAGATCCCCGTTCCAGAGAGGGAGTGCGTTGTGGTGGAGGAGAATGCCGCAGCTGCAGAGGGTAAGAACATCCAGACAAAGGATGGCGAGAAACTGAACATTGCACTGGCATACGACAAAGCCGGAGCCGGATTTGCGTGCTCAATGGCCAACGAGTGCAATTACAACCTGCTTGTATCCTACTCCGTACAGACCGTAAAGAAAGACGGCACCACCGCACACCTCACAATGTTTGCCGGCGAGGTAATCCCTTACGAGGTAAAGGAGCTGTTCAGATTCGGCAAGGAGGAGCTGAACGATTTCTCCAAGAGAGTCCTTGTAAGAATTGTTCCGTTCAAGAGGGGCCAGGGGCTGAAAAACACAAATTCCCACACACTTAAACCGGTGATTGAGAAGGACTTCATCCTGGATCCACTCAATCTCCTCAAAGACGGAATGTATAAGGAGAACGACTACACCACAGGCAAATCTTACATCATCCCGATGGTTAATGAAAACCTAAAAGAACTCCCGCTGATCCAGACCGCAGATGACGACAAGCTCAGACAAGCCCTGAAGGAGAAATTCCAGGGGGAGAAGGAGTGTGCATCTGCCGGGAAGCAGGGTGCAGCAAGCAACTCCGGCGCAGGCAGCACTTCCGGCAACAGGGCATTCATCAACGGCAAATGGGTAGAAATCTCCAAGGGAAACAAAGAGGCCATTGAGGAGAAGGCCCTTATAAAGACTTCGTCTACAGGCATCCTGGAGGTAGACCTCCACGCCACTGCCCTCCTTGAGACCACCACCGGCATGGACAACACCGCCATCCTCAAATACCAGATTGAGAAATTTAACGAGGCAATGAAAACCGTCCTCCGCAAAAAAGGACAGCGCATTGTCTTCATCCACGGCAAAGGTGACGGCGTACTCCGCAAAGCTATCCTCACAGAACTAAAGACCAAATACCCAACCTGCCGCTGGCAGGACGCCTCGTTCAAGGAGTACGGGTACGGGGCAACAATGGTAACGGTATAACAAACAAGTGGATTTTGCCAAGAGGTTAAGCACAACAACCTCTTCTCCAGGCACCCACAAAGCATATTGGCGTCCTTAACCCTCACAGCGCATCTGGGGTTAAGGACGCCAATCGTTTATATACTGCGCAGAAACATGGTACATGCACTTAACCTCTTGGGAAAATTTACACCTATAAATCCCACTTTCCTACACTTACAACCCATATCACTTCAATTTTTTAAATTCAAAGCCTTTCCGCCATGGTCTTCCCGATAATTTTTCGTATCTTTATAGCAGCCTACCTACTAGGTCCATAAAGTCCTATCCCTCAAGCCCAAAAACTTGAGATGTAGCATATCACTAGATTTACTAACATCTTTAAACCTTAGCGCGTATGCAACACAATCTTCTCAAACAACTTCACCTAAGGGCAACACTGCTCATCATTGCAACTCTTGCCACAACTTCCCCATCTTTCTCCCAACGTAACCTGAAAATGGGAGACGATATGCACACACCATCAACAGACGCGTGGAACTTCATCAAATATGGAGAAGTAGGCGCCAGCCTCCACACCGGCACTGTAAACCTCTCCATCCCCGTATACACTTACCAAGACAATGACTTCTCTATTCCTATATCCATAAACTACTCCAGCAACGGTCTTATAGCCAATATGAAAGCCGGTATTCTTGGTCCCGACTGGGTATTGAGCGCAGGAGGAAAAATCTCCGTAGAAGTGAATGGCATGTTTGACTTTGATACTAAAAATCAGAATGTGCAAAACTATTACAGATTTCACAAGTTGGAAAATCCCGATATGGAAGGTTCATACTGGCGCGAGGCAGACTATTCAAACCTGAATATAGACCTTGGTGCACCGGCTCCAGAAATCATCTACTTACCCGATTCCAGGGCCAGCATCATTAATGATACAGACAAATACGATGCTCAACCGGATTTCTTCCATTTCAACTTTATGGGGAACTCCGGCACTTTCCATCTTGGGCCAAACGGGAACATATATGTATACAATGCAGGCGAAGATAATAAATTGAGCAAGATTGAATTAATAAAGAATACCAGCAGTTCCCATATCAACATAACCATAACAGACAAGTACGGTTACAAATATGAATTTCTCTACCGGGACACAGATCAAGGCCCGGACAGAACTGGAGAGCTCAAACAACCCACAGCTTACAATCTCTCCAAGATTACTGCCCCAAACGGCAGAACTGTCACTTTTTCATACGTAGACAGCTACTCATACACCTATCGTCCCGGCACCTTTGCCAACACTGGCACCCTACTTGATTACTCCAATAACTATGGAGCCTCCAATAACAGGCCTTCTACGCCAGATATGCGCATTCTCGAATCAGAATCATGCAATATGAATCTGACAAGCATCCACGTATGCGAACAATCCATAGCAGAATTGTCGTACACCAATCCGCCAGACGGGGCGCGAGACCAATATATGTATCCGCACAACTCCAACCTCAAAGAGTTTGAAAACTCCCTCAGACTCTCCAAAATCAGAATCAATAATCCATTTACCTCCTCACCAACAACCATCAAGGAGGCAAATTTCACATACACTCCATCAGATGGAGCCAGAACCAATTTCCTGACATCGGTAGAGTTAAGTGGTGAGGGGACATATCGTATGGACTATTATAACCTTAACAACGGCAATTTGCCACCTATTGGAACATTCTCTGTTGACCATTGGGGCTACTATAACGGAGTTGCAGCGCACAGCTTCCTTAAAGTTGTAAACACAAACACTTCAACTCTGGAAGAATCACTCTCTGTCAACTATAGAAACCCTTATGCCGACCACGCCATAAAAGGGATGCTCCAAAAAATCACCTATCCCACAGGCGGCTATTCGCAGATGGAATATGAACCCCATACCTACACCAAGGCATTCAAACGCAATGCTGCCAATCACTTTGTACCTACCCTTACCGCTGAAAACGGTACCTGCGGAGGCCTGCGCATCAAATCTGTCTCCAACCACCTGGAAGACGGCTCACAGGTAAACAAGAAGACTTATTCATATTCTGCTCCCGACGGTTCCAGCAGCGGAATACTCCTCCACTTCCCAAAATACTGGCTCACTTACTCAGCAACAGCGGGAGACTACGAAGAGCTCAATATCAATGTATGGTCAAACAGCCTGATGTCTCACTCAGGTTCCCATATAGAATACTCCACTGTAACCCAGACCAACTCAGATGGCAGCAAAGAGACATTCCACTTCTCCAACAGCGCCATGTCATACAAATATAGGGATGCAATAGAGATAAGCGAGGTGGTAAACGAGCGGACTCCAAGGCAAGGAGAATGGCACATCAATACCAATCCG
>JAZRQU010000055.1:0-3683 GCA_045650045.1 Candidatus Egerieisoma sp.
GATGCAATACAGAAGATCAACACAACAATTCCTGATTATCTCACAGATGAGAAAATCCTTGAGCTGACAGGAATCTAAGGAGGATATATGCAATCAAAATATACAACAGGCCAGGCAATTCTGATTCCAGCAACAATCAGAGGAATTGAGGAGCGAAATGGTCACATATACTACAAAGTGGATGCTGACCTCTGGGAGGGAGTTGAAGAGGACCAGATTGTCATTGATGACAAGGTCTCAGCAAGAGTTGCATTCAACAAGGCAATGGAAGAGATGTCCAGATCATTTTATTAAGGCATTAGATGCTATAAGCATTTAGTGTGGCAAGACATAGGTTGCAAACTATGAGAGAGTTGTCCGCCAGCTCTCTTTTTTCTTGCCAAAATATATGGTGGGGAAAGGCGGTATATTATGGCAGCAGATGTTGTGCCTGTCCTCAATGAGAGGATTCAGACATCATTCCAGTCCAATGTCATGAAGGACAGGCGAATTGCTCAGATCAGCAAGAGGATAAGAGATGGAACAGCCACATTTGTGGATGGTCATGATTACGCTGAGAGGCTTGGAGAGAATCTCTCCAGGGCGCTCACAGAAAACCTCACAGCTGACACTCTCCCAGATGGGAAACTCTACTACAACATAGCCAAGAGGACTGTCACTCCGGCTCTTGAGACAAACTACAATCTGACCAACGAGGCAGCAGCTGAAATCCAAAAGCTATTGGATGCAGAGCTTGAAATTGGTCTGAATGCAGTCAAAGCGGATTTTCCGGCTGAGAGAATCCAAGGTCTCATTGACAAGATGACAGCTGATGGAATAACGCTGGAGCAAGCTCTTGTGTGGCTTGCAGAGCCCATTGTCAACAATTCAGAGGCATTTTTTGATGACTTTATTGATTCAAATGCCAAATTCAGGAATGATGTTGGACTCAAGGCCACAATCACAAGGAAAGTTGCCGGAAACTGCTGTGAGTGGTGTGCTGCAATGGCTGGGTCATACGATTATGACAAAGCTCCTCCTGATATATATCGGAGGCATGAATTTTGCAGATGCACAGTCACATATCAGTCAGGCAAGACATCCCAAAATGTCTGGTCCAAAAGAAAATGGGAAAGTTCTCCTGAGGATTTGGCAAAGAGAAAAACAGCCGGACTCCTCAAAACTGAGGAGTCAGCAGCACAGCGCATTGAGGCTGCAAATGCTCTTTACAGAGACAAGGTCATCTCAACACTTGAGGGCAAGGACAGGCGGAAAAAGCTCAAGGCTTATGCCAAGATGTCCGCTGAGGAGAGACTTGCCAGATTAAAAGAGTTTGAGGAAAAGAGGGCAATGAGGGGGTAAAAGATGAGGATTGACAATCAAAATCCCTCTTTTACCAATGTCACGCTCACAAAAACAACAAAATCACTAGGACCGCAAGCGGTCAAATTATATGCATCCACCGGACAGAGTTTACTACCCTGGCAGCAGAGACAGATCAAGGCAATCATGTCTGTCACAAGCACAGGAGAGTGGAAATACTCAAAATATTGCATAGGCCTCTCAAGACGAAATGGAAAAGGTGAGGTCCTTGCAGCAAGAGAGATGTATGGTCTGATTTATCTCAATGAGAAAATCTGCCACACAGCGCACAGGACAACCACATCTCATGATGCATTCAACAGATTGTACACTCTGCTGAAAAAAGCCGGATATCAGGAGCACTCCAAGAAAAAGAAGGACATGCCTGAGAAATCATTCTATGCATCCAAGCAATATGGCTTGGAGCATATCGAGATTTCAGGTGGTGGAATCATTGACTTTAGGACAAGGACCAACAATGGTGGTCTTGGAGAGGGCTTTGATTTGCTGGTAATTGATGAGGCTCAGGAGTACACCTCCAAACAGGAGAGCGCTCTCCTCTATACAGTCTCAGCCAGCAAGAATCCACAGACAATCTTTGTGGGCACTCCACCAACAGTCACATCTGAGGGTGATGTGTTCCCAAGAATCAGAGGCAAGGTCCTGGATGGCAAAGCTCTGGACACAGGCTGGGCTGAGTGGTCAACACCTGAAATGATTGAGGGTGATGACTTAAATGATCCAGCGCTCTGGAAAAGATTCAATCCATCATATGGCAAGATTATCAAGGAGCGAAACATCAGGAATGAGCTCACAGGTGATGATCTTGATTTCAACATCCAAAGGCTTGGATTCTGGTGCCTGTTCAATCAAAAGTCGGAGATTTCTGAGGCTGACTGGGATGCTCTCAAAGCTCCTGAAATGCCCAAGCTCAAAGATAAAAGATATATAGGCATCAAATTTGGCAAGGATGGAGTCAATGCAGCAATGACAATTGCCTCCAAGACAGATGATGGAAAAATCTTTGTTGAGACAATCGACTGTGTGCCAATAAGAGCCGGATATGGATGGATGTTTGAATATCTCTACAATCCAAAGGTTGAAAAGGTGGTCATTGATGGAGCCTCAGGACAGCAGCTCCTTGCAGATCAGATGAAAGCTCATGGAATCAAAAAAGAGCCAGTGCTGCCAAAGGTTGGTGAGATCATTGCAGCAAATGCCATGTTTGAGCAAGCCATCACACAAAGAGACATTGTCCACATGGGACAGCAGTCCCTCAAAGACATTGTCACAAACTGTGGCAAGAGACTCATTGGAAGTCAGGGAGGCTTTGGTTATAAATCCCTTGTTGATTCCTATGACATCTCAATCATGGACAGCATGATCCTTGCATTCTGGATATGCTCCATCACCAAAGAATCAAGGCCAAAACAATCAATCAGCTATTAGATAAGCACCTGAGAGGGTGCTTTTTTAATACAAAAAAATACGTTACTCGACGGTAAAAGAGGAGGGAAATATGTTTTACAAATTAACATGCACACCGACTGAAAACGGGTGGTGAATATGCTGCACGTTATCTGTGGCGCTCCTTGCTCAGGAAAAACCACATATGTCACTAATCATTCCAAGGAAAATGAATTGATTATTGACCTTGATAAAATCGCCAGCGCTTTTGGAGGCAGCGATTATCACGCAAGTGGAGAGCCTTTTGAGGTTGCGCTAAAAGCTAGAAACATGGCTATCAAGCACGCACTTTCTGGAAAAGGGGAATATTGGCTAATTGATTCATTACCGACCAAAGAACACCTTGAACAATATCAGAAAGCAAATGCAGAGATTGTTGTGCTAGACACATCAATCAACAAGTGCCTTGAGAGGGCAAAAGATAGACCAGCTGGAACAGAGGAAGTCATCAAAAGATGGTTTGAACAGTCAACATATTTATCAAGTTATTCAGGAGGAAACGAAATGAGTGAGTTTAAGGTTATCGAGACACAGGAAGAATTGGACAAGATCATCAAGAAAAGACTTGAGCAAAAGGACAGAGAAGTTGCTGAGCAGTACAAAGATTTTCTCTCTCCGGATGATGCAAAGGCTATGAAAGCCGACTATGAAAAGCAGATTCAGGAGGCCCAGGACAAGCTCAAGACATTTGATGAGACTGTGTCACAGCTCACAAAGAGAGCTGAGACTGCTGAGGTCTCACTCTTAAAAAATAAGGTGGCAATTGAGAACAATGTGCCAATCAAGTTGGCATCAAGGCTCGTTGGCACCACAGAAGAGGAGCTCAAGGCTGATGCACAAAGTTTCATGGAAGGTCTTGGAACAAAGCCATCAGG
>JAZRQU010000056.1:0-2510 GCA_045650045.1 Candidatus Egerieisoma sp.
TTTTTATATATTCGCGTAAAATTGTTTGTTATGGTAAAGAATCTTGTTGGACCTCCGGTAGTGGGTGAGGACTTTGTTGGTAGAAAAGAAGAATTGGCTGAGGCTGTTCGTATGATTAGTCAAGGAAACTCCTTGTTGTTGGCTTCACCTCGTCGTGTGGGCAAGTCATCCTTTTCTAAGAAATTGGTTGAGATGTTTAGGCGTGAGGGAGTGCTGGCTGCATACGTTGATATTCAAGGTGTAAGAACCGAACAGGAATTTGGTGACAGGATGGCTGATGCATTTAGAAAAATCAGAGAAGAATCATCTAAGGCAGTCGGACTAAAGGACAAGGTGGAGTCTTTTCTAAACCGTATTAGAAAGGTTGAAGTTAAGGGTGTTGGCTTTGAACTTAAAGACAATCCGCAGAAATTTTATACTGCTGTCGAGAAGTTGATGGACTTTGAGGGACGAGCTTTAATCGTTGTGGATGAATTAGCTGTATTTCTTGAGCATATAACAACTGCACAAGGTCCAGAGGCAGCAGAAAACCTGATGAACTGGCTGAGAAACATTCGTCAGAGCCACCAGGGAAGGATTGTGTGGGTGTACTGCAGTTCAGTAAGTATCACAAATTTTGTGAAGCGTCATAATATGTCATATACCATCAATGATATATCTTCTTTCCCATTGGGAGAAATGGCGTATGACGAGGCTGTATATCTCTTAAAGGAGTTGTGCTATGGTCAAGGAATCGAGGTTTTCGCAGATAACGAAATTGATGTAATCCTTGAGAAAATAGGATGGAGATTGCCGTTCTTTATTCAGCTGTTCTTTAAGAATTTTATTCAGAATCAGGCTTCGTATAAAGGTCAGCCAATGGATAAGGTTGTGGATGAGATAGTAAGTATTATCATACGAGAGCATCAGATTGCGACATGGAGTGAGAGGTTGTCGGGATATGGTGCATATGAAAAGCCAGCTCAGCTGCTCCTTAATTATCTATGCCAGCCGAATCATAGATCCGACAGATCTCATCTGGAGACGGTCATTTATCCGGCATGTGAGCAGATGGAAGATGTCGGCAAAGTTTATGCTGAATTAAGGCAGATGCTTGACAATGACGGATATTTAATGGAATCTAATCAAGGAGACATTGTTTTCAGATCGCCTATCATTCGTCAGTATTGGTATAATAAGTTTGTAAAGTAGAGTAAGTGAGCCATGATAGTCCATGAATCTTTATATAATGATTTGATAAGAAGCGTTTCGTCTGAAAGAGTCGGAAGCGTGCCTCAGTGTCATTATATAGTGGGAAAGAAAGGTTACGGAAAGACAGCACTTCTTAAGCAGATTAACGCTTACCTGAATGAGGTCGATAAGTTTGAACCTATTTATGTGGATTGTTTGCTGAATCCTGCGCTGAGCGTTGATTGGATGATTGCTCGTGAAAACGAGTCATCTCGACGTGTGGTTTGGCTGCTTGACGGAATGGACTTGTTTGTGGCTGGTATATCAGAAAAAGAACAATTCAGATTCCGTGCAATGATTTATGAGGAGAATGCTCCTATCGTGATCGGAACTGGTAATAGCCTTTCTGAGCATTTTACTTCTTATGGTTCTCCATTCTATGATACCTTTTCATTGCATATATTGAAGGAAATGCTGCCATCTGCCGCTGCTCTGTTCGTGGCACAAGAACGAATGGGGAGAGAGCGTTTATCAGAAGGTGTGATTGATTCTGTACTATCTGAAATTGGTTATACTCCCTTTAATTGTTGCCTATTGGCAAAAGTTAATGGCGACTTGAGCCATGATGATATGATGCGTGAGCTGCTTCAGCCTTTGACTAATTTCTACAGAATGCTTATAGCAAATTTTAGTGTTTTGCAGAGGCGTACTATTATTTGTCTATTATCATCGGATACTCCTCTTCTTTTGAAGGATATAAGGTCTGCAACTAATTTGGCAGGTGGAGATCTTTCGCCTCAGTTGAAGAGCCTTTATTCCAAAGGTATTGTAACCCAAAAGTCTTTGGGAGTAAAAAAGACCGGCTACTCAATCTCTGATAGGGCAATGTCCGCGTGGTATAGGTATAATTTAAAGAAGGACCTGCTTAGCGTTTAGATTGTGCAGCCAAACTTGTCAGTTAAAATAGTTAAAGTGTCTGTGGATCAGAAGGATAAATATATCTTCGACCTAGAGTCTCAACTCCAATATTTTAAAAAGTTGTTGGATGAGAATGGGATAAGCTATGATTATGAGGCTCATCTCAGAGCTTTGCAATCGGATGTTGGGGATATTATCTTTCCGGAACTGGGGCCTGAACACGCAAGTCTATTGTATTCATATTTCAAAGGGCGTCAGGATGTATATTCACTACGTTCGTCAAAGAAAGGCTATTATACTCAGTGTAATAATTTCTGGAAGTACGGAATCTGTCCTAAACGGGATGGAACTAAGATAAAATGTCAAGATTGTTCTTCACAAGATTATAAAGAACTCAAAGGCAGAGTTATCCTTCAGCACCT
>JAZRQU010000057.1:0-30918 GCA_045650045.1 Candidatus Egerieisoma sp.
AATTTGGCTATGCGTCGAGAAGAATAGCCTGTCTCCTTGTAAATCTCAATTACTTTGTCGTAGTATTTGAGACGTTTTTCTGTTTCATAATTGAACATCGTTAACTCATTGTTGTGAGTCAACTTTTTCCAGGCAAATACATACCCCCTTCAAAACGCCCCTATGCGCAGTAAAATGGCTTTTTTTACACATAGATAGTGAGGTGTGTTCAAAAAATATAGGATTTCTGCACATGTATGACTCTAAAGTTTGAGTCACCTTCTCAGTTTTTTCAGTTTAGATTCAAACGGCCTTGGCCATACCCTGAAAGATTACTCCTTCTTCAGCACCTCGGCCGGGTTGGTGCGGGCGGCGCGGATGGTATGGAGAAGGACAGTGGCAGTGGAAATGAGTATCAGGATGATGGCTGATGCAATAAAAATCCACCAGTTCCGGGCAAGTGATATTTTTTCGGAAAACTGCTCCAGATACCGGGAAGCGGCCCAGACAGCAAATGGGAGGGATATTGCTATGGCAACGGCCATTATCCTCAAGTACATGGACATACAACGGACAATTTCACTCATGGTGCTGCCGCCGAACACTTTATGGATTGCAACCTGTTTTGTATTGCCGGTGGCATAGTGCATACTCATGGCAAGAAATGCCAGGCTGGAAAGCATAATTGCAATAATCATAAACATTTCCATAAGCAGCATTTCCCTGATTGACTTGTCATATTTTTCTTTTTGGAGATCCCTCAAAAAGCCATATCCCGAAGCATCCATACCGGTTCGCTTGAAAAATACTGACTGTACCAGGCTGTCGAGAATATACCTGTTTTCTTCATCCTGTTCCACCTCCAGCACAAATCCGCCCCACATCAATTCGCTGCGGGGAGCAACTCTTACTACAGACAAAGCCCCATCATTGTTGCTGAGGATTTCCTTTGTAGGGACATCCTTTATGATTCCTGGGACAATATGGGTAAGTGTATTTACCCCTGGATTTGCAGCCCATACCGGATTCTCTGCAGTTATATTGTAATAGTTGGCAGCACTTTCACTCATCCAGCAGCCAAAACAATCCTCTGCATTGAACTCCTCCATTTTTTTGAATCCAAAGATGCGGAATGCAACGCTGTCACACTCCATAATACTTATGGGGTAAGGCTCATCCTTCATTTTGAATGACATAGCAAAATGTCCGGGATACGCTGTTGATACCCCTATACTGCGCACAAACGGAAGGTCTTCCAATTCCTGTTCCAGTTCCTCTGCAATTGAGTTGGTGAAATAGATATTATCCATATTGGCATTCATATCCCTGCCCAGGATATGTTTCATCTGCAGTTCCATTGTTATGGCAGATGATATCATTATGAATGACAAAATGAACTGCAGGCAGATGAATGCCCTGCCCATCCTTTTCCTGGTATTGCTGCTGCTTGTAAATTTTGCACCCGTTGATGCCACATATACAAAAATGCTGCAAAGAGCCGCTATTGCCACTACAAGTATGGTATACAGCGCAATATAATCCCAAGTGAAACTCAATTTTGTCTGCACGTCAGATTTGAGCAGCCAGTTAAGGTCATCTGTTATCAGAAAGGCAATCCCAATGGCCAGCAAGAATGATATTGCAACAGTAAAAAGGGTCTCCAAAAATATACGTCTGCCAATCTTTCCGTACTCTTCGCCCATTATATGCCGTATACTCATCTCCTTTGCCCTATTTTCCGCATTTGCAACATTAAGATTGACATAGTTGATTATGGCAGATACCAGAAGGAAAATTACGACAAGGCTGAAAATTACCAGTCTGTCTCTGTCGCCTGACTTCAATCCACTTCCATTTTGAATTCCCGACAGATAAAGTTTGTCCAACCTCACCAAAACGGCTCTCCCATCATCAACACCCAGAAATTCTCCATTCAACTTATTTGCAACTGATGTCACCTTCTGGTGCACCACATCAACATCTGCATCTTCCCTTACCTTTATAAAGGTCATCAGAGAGCTGTTGAGATAATTGCCGGTCTCCTTGTAATAATTGGAATTTGCATTTACAACCACTTCATAATCATCAAACACCCCTCCGGTAAAATCCTCTATAATGCCGGCAATCACAAATTCCTTCTTTCCCTCAACAAGTTTCTGCCCAATTACCGCCTCCCCTCCATGCCTTTTGGCAAAACTCTCCGTCACAAAAGCATTCTCCTTTGTATTGAACTCTTCTGGAGAACCTTTAAGGAAAGTTATCGGGAAGAAATTGAAAAAATCTTTTCCAACAACCAACAAAATCTCTTTGGATGCAACTTCCCCGTTGAATTTATACCCGTTATAATAATTTTGCACAAGCACTGCATCCTCCAGTTCAGGCACCTCATTTTCAAGCGTCTGCGCCATATTGTGGCAAGAATATGTATCATTGCCGGTTCCAACAAGGTATATCCTCCCATAATCCCGATAGTAATGGCACACATCCAACTGCTGCCTTACATAACAGGTAAAAACAAGCACAAACGCCAGCGCAATGCCCAACCCCGCCACCTCAATGGCGGTGTAGAGCTTGTTGCGGGAAAGGAATCTCAAGTAACTTTTCATCTTTGTTTACGTCGTCTTTTTGTACAATTTATGATTGCTTCAACTCCTTTATAGGGTTGGAATTCATCAGCCGCACTGCCTGCCAGGTGATGGAGGCAATGGCTACTGAGGCTACAAGGATTACGGCAAAGAGGTAGAGCCACCAGTGGTTGTCTATGCGGTAGGAGTAGCCAGCAAGCCATTTGTCAACAACAATATATCCAAGCGGGATAGCCAGAAGGGCCGATGCACCTACAACTTTAAGGAAGCCGAGAGCCATATTGCGGAACACTTCACCTCTGCTGCACCCGAATACCTTACGGACCGACCAGTTGCGCGACTGCTGGCGGGTATAGTAGGTACTCATTGCCAGCATGGCCATTGCAGAGAGGAGGATTACCAGCCCTGTAAAGGCGGTAATGAGTTTGAGGTTATTCTCCTCTGAGGTAAAGTAGCGCCTGTAATGCCTGTTCAACGGATAGACATTGATACCGCTTCCATTGTCACGCTCCCTGTAGAATTTTTCCAATTCAGCCGCAGCAACATCCTCATCGCCGCTCACCTTAAGCAATATGCGTCTCAGATACGGGAAAGATTCCTCACCCTTGTACTCCATATTCCACCATATCATGTTTGAAGAGGCACAATCCTCAATTGTACGGTTACCTTTCTGGTAATCCTTAATCACTCCGCAAATGCCATAAGAATCATTGGTACCAAACACAATATTGCGGTCTGAATAATCAAGTCCCAACCCTTTCATGGCCCCCTCTGTGAGCCATAATGTACCGTCTGAAGGATGTACATCCCCATTGAGGTAAACCACATTGAATCCAAGCATCCTGAAAGCCGTACTGTCGCCATAAATTCCCTCCAACTGCACCTGTTCCCCTCTATGGGACATTCCCATACCGCTTCTGTCGGTATGTACAGGAGCCGACTGCACCCATCCCAACTCCTCCACAAAAGGCAACTGCAAAAGTTCGTCGGGATAATAATCTGCACCCCTCTGTGCCCCCTCTATGGTAATGAGGTTGTCTTTGGTGTAACCGCTGTCGCGCGAGAGAAGATGACGGAATTGTACAAACATTGCCAATGCAATGCACAGGGTTGATATTGCAACAACATTCTGCACCCCAATGAACACTTTTCCAAGCACCATCCTTCCCTGCACCGCAAACTCACCCTTCACCACATCAATGGGTTTGTATTTTGCCACAAGCATAGCCGGAATGATTCCTGCCAACAGCGACACCACAAACACACTTGCCACCATCACCACAATTTCCCATATTCCAAGGTTCTCCACAAGTGATATCTCCTTCCCGACAAGTTTCTCCGCATACGGGCCGAACACCTCTATGAGCAGCAATGCCAATACGAATGAGATTGCAGTGAGAAGGAGTGCTTCCTTTATATATCGGGAAGCAATTTCCCATTTCTGCTCTCCCAGGAGCCGGCGGGTGGCCATCTCATTTGCCCTGAATCCTATCTGGGCAACGGTGAGGGAGATGTAGTTGAGCAATGCAAACACCAGCAGCAGAATTCCGGCAGCCAGGAACAGCATTACAAAATTGAAGTTTATGATCCCCTCAAACGGAAAACTCTGCACGGTAATGCCATAATGTATCTTTGAGAACGGAGAGAAATAGAAGTTCTTCATCAACCCTACTTCAAACAGGATATCCTTCTCCTTAAGGGTGGCCAGGGCCTTTTCCTCAGCCTGCTGCAGATCTGCCCCCGCCGTAATCCGGTAGAAGCTCACAGCGGTTCCGTTGCCTTCCCTTATGAGATCGGGGCACATCTCCTTTATGTGGTGTGTGCCATAAATAATCTCAGCCTTGGGGAAAACCGATCTCTTTATATCCTCATATACACCGGCTATGAAGAGGTCCTTCTTTCCGTTGCCAACGGTAATCTGCAGCTTTTCTCCCAATGGGGATTTGCTGCCCCAATGCGCTTTGGCAAACGATTCGCTCACCACAACCGCATCCGGCTGTGAAAGGGCATCCTCCCCCCTTCCCTCCACAAACGGGAATGTGAAGAATCTGAAGAAAGAGGTATCTGCTATGATTGCATTCTGCGGGGTTGTCTCCTCCCCCACAGTTTTCTCCAATGCCACACCGCCTATTACGGCCGTTGAAAGGAACCTGCACACCTGTTCCACCTCGGGGCAGGTTTCCTTCACAAGATCACCTGCCGTATAACTCATTATTGAAAAGTGATCTTCATGACCTACATATATATTCTCCGTATTCCTGAGGTCCTTGTCGTACCCCAGCTCTCCCGCCACAAATGTGGCTATGAACACTACAAACGCCAGCGCAATGCCCAACCCCGCCACCTCAATGGCGGTGTAGAGCTTGTTGCGGGAAAGGAATCTCAAGTAACTTTTCATGATTATTCGCTTTTTAGTGAACTCACCGGATTTTCCGTTGCGGCCTTTAGGCTGCCCACAGTTACCACCGCCGATACAATTACTGCTACCATACTGAATGCCAGCACAAAGATCCATAAGCTTATTGGTGCGCTGTAGGCAAAGGTGCTGTAGTAATAGTCAATTACAAACCAGCTTACAGGGGCTGCAATAATGAAGCAGATGAGCAAAAGTTTTGCAAACTTGAGGTTGAACATCTGCAGGATCTCCCCGATTGTTGAGCCGTGCACCCTGCGCACCCCTATCTCCTTGCGGCGATACTGGGTCTCAAAGATTACCAGTCCGAACACTCCCATAAGTGAGATGATGATTGCCATTACGGTAAAGAGTGTAACCAAAGTGGTAAGGTTCTTCTCTTTCTGGTACATGTAGCCCAGCTCATGGTGGAAGAAATTCACATTGAGTTTCTCTACAGGATAATCGGGCGCGTAATTGTGTACTGTTTCATGCAATGCTTCTGTTACATCACTAACCTTGGCTCCGGCCTCACATCTTATATACAGATGGGTTGTCTGCCACCATGGTTCCTTGCCAAAAATGTAGAATGCAAACGGGGTAAGTTCATACTGCAGCGGTCGGAACTGGAAATCTTCACAGAAGCCGGCAATATCGGTCACCCCCTTGTGTCCAGTTATCCTGTCTTCAAGGGTAAGGCCAAATTTGTTCTTGGCTACCTGATTGAAGATGAACACGCCGTTTTCACTCACCTCATCAGATTCTGTAAAATCCCTCCCTTCAACTACCTCAATACCCATGAAACGGAGGAAATTCCACGAAACGGGATAGGAGTCAAAACCTATCTGCCCATCCTTGAAGGGGCGCCCCCAACTCATTCTGGTGGTATTTACCAGCGGACCCGCCGCCCAGGCAACATCCTTGATATGAGTGGACTTGAGCAGTTCACCCTGAATGGTCTCCCTTGCTTCAAAACTTCCAATAGGGAGATCAGCCGTAAGGAGATACTCCTTGTTGAATCCCATATCATAGTTCATCATGTAGGAGTGCTGCCTCTTTATGCAGATTGCACATATCACAAACGAGATGGAAATCACAAACTGCAGTGCAATGAGCACATACCTCAAAGTTTTTCCTTTTGTTGTTGTCCCCACGGTTCCTTTTATTGCAAGTGCCGGAGGGAATGAGGTGATGTAGAGGGCAGGATATACCCCGGATGCCACTGTCATCACCATTGCTGTTGCTACGGTTATGAGGATTGCAGGGAAATTGTCGGGAAAAGAAAGTGAACAGCTTATGAGGTTGGCATAGGTGGAACTCTTGAACAGGAGTACCACTGCCACTGCTGCACATAATGAGATTGCCACGAGCATACCCGATTCCACCATGAGGTTCCCAACGAGGGCTCCCCTGCTGCTTCCCAGGATCTTGCGGGTATTTACACCCTTTATCCTCATTGGAACCTGTGCAAAGAAGAAGTTCACAAAGTTGATGAGGGTGATTACCACTATGAGGATTGCAACTGCCAGAAGTGTAAGGGTTGTGGTACGGTTACCCTGGCGGCCGGAGTGGTTATCCAGATTTGTTGCAAAATACATCTCCTCAAATGGGACGAGCTTTGGAGTGGCCCTTTTGATGTATTCCTTTATGTCTTCCTCGGTTATTTCCTCTCCCGGAGGCACTTTTGAAAACAGTTCTTCCCTGATAATGTTCTCAACTGCCTTTACTGCCCCCTCCTCAAAAGCCTCCAGTTCTGCTGCTGAGGTGAGTTTTATAAAGTTATTGTATCCCCACTCGCCCCAGTCGTCCACGCCTCTGGTTTCAAGCTGGTTACAGAAAAGGACCTCTACATTTCCAAGGTCGCTGTTCAAAGGCATGTCTTCATATATAGCCGCCACGGTGTATGGGGTTCCAGTTTCTTCAATTAGCCTTACGGCGTCCCCTACGCCCACACCCATGGCTTTGGCCATCTTCTCACTTATGGCTACGGCATTTGTCTTCTCAATCCCCTCAAAAGTTCCGGCAACGGGGGTAAACCCAAACACGTCAAGTGCCCCTCTTGTGAGTTCCGATATCCCTGCCGAATACTGTTTTTGGGTCTCCCCTTCCCCCGTAAACACCGGGCGCTTATTGTCTATATTTATCCTGGCAACACCATAACTCTCCACCATAGGCGACTGGCCCGCTATCATTGATGCAACAGGCCTGTTCATACTCACCTGCAAGTTCCCCTCTTCAAACCAGCTTGGAACCGCCATTATATACAGCCTCTGGGAATCTTTTATCCCCTTGTTGTATGTAAGATCGTGATACACCTGCACCAACAAAATGTACATCGACGCAAACGCCACAGTCATTCCCAACAGATTCAGGATGCCGGATCCTTTAAACAATTTTCTCATAATTTTGCACTTTTAGACGTCGTCCCACGGGGCATGTGCCCCTTGGGACGACGTCCTAATGGTCACTTTTTTACAGTTCATTCTTCACATCACCCACAATCTGGCCGTCAAACAGATTGATAACCCTCTGTGCAACAGCCGCATCCTTCTGCGAGTGGGTTACCATTACAATTGTGGTACCCTCTGCATTCAACTCGGCCAAAAGATCCATTACCTCCTTGCCGTTCTTTGAATCCAGGTTACCGGTAGGCTCATCGGCCAAAATCAGTTTAGGGGAAGAAACTACCGCGCGGGCAATTGCCACCCTCTGCTGCTGACCTCCCGAAAGCTGCTGAGGGAAGTGTTTTGCACGGTGCGAGATACCCATCCTCTTGAGAATCTCAGTCACCTTCACCTTACGCTCACTTGCAGAGATATTCAGATATCTCAACGGCAACTCCACATTCTCATACACATTAAGCTCATCAATGAGGTTAAAGCTCTGGAACACAAAACCTATATTACCCTTACGGAACTTGGTACGCTCCTTCTCCTTCAACTGCCCAACCTCACTTCCCAACAACTTGTAACTTCCCCCTGAAGGATTGTCCAACAATCCCATAATATTCAGCAATGTAGATTTTCCGCATCCCGACGGCCCCATAATTGCCACAAACTCACCATCCTTAATCTCAAACGACACACCATTCAATGCTGTAGTCTCAATCTCTTCGGTTCTGAAGACCTTACTCAAATCTGTAATCTTAATCATATCAGTAAATTTTTAATGTTTATATTTCTCTTTTTTGCCCATTGGGACGACGTCCCAGTGGGCACTTACGTTACGAAATGTGTTTTACCGGATTTTCCGAGGCGGCAGCCAGGCAGTTGAGTACAACTGTGGCAAGAATCAGCAGCGTAACGGAAACAACCCCGGCGGCAAAAATCCAGAAACTCAAGGAAACCTTTTGGGGGAACATCTGCAGGGCGGTATTGCCAACCCACCACGAGGCTGCTACACCCAACACGGCTGCAATAACCACCAGTTTGAGGATATCCTTTATGAAAAGCATCACTATCTCACCCGCAAAAGCACCGTTGATCTTGCGGATTGCCATCTCGGAACTGCGGCGCTGAATCTCATCCCTGATGTATCCTATAAGCCCCATAAGGGAGATGAGCAATGAAACAAGTCCGCCTATCAATATTGCATCCTTCATTTTCCTGATATCAGCAAACTCCTCCAGCATCCCCTCTTCATAAGAGGCAATTGTCAAAGTTTTGTCGGGAAGAAGATCCTCCAGAAATCCCTGCAAAGAGGCAATCACATTGGCATTCATCCGGGAAAGTTTCACCACCACAAATGAAAGGGTCATATCGTTCCACCCCTGCCCTGCACCAAAAGTGGCACTCGGCCTATCATCTACATAAACGGCACCTATCTTGTAATCCTCATAAACTCCGCAAATTGTAAAAATGTCATCCTTGTGCTGGCTGTGTTGGGTAAAAATCATCCCCTTGCCAATGGCCCCGTCAGACCAGTCTTCAAACTGCTGCATCTTCTCCACAAACTTCCGGCTCACAGCCACCTCTTTTGGAGCAACCGGCTCACGCCCTTCAATATACTCAAATCCAAACAGTTCCGCAGTCCCCTCAGAAGCATTGTACCTGTCTGCAATATTGAACAGTTCCTTCTCGGCCCCAGGGAGGTACACATTGTTTCCCGACGATCCGTTCAACGGAATTTCACTCATCACCTCACAGCCTGCCACCTCAGACCTCTTGAGCAGCTCCTCCTGAACCCTGAAAAAGTCATCGGATTTGGCCCCCGGCATGAACACAACAAGCAGATTGTCATACTCATACCCCATATCCTCATTAAGCATCACATTATACTGCCTCCCAAAAATGAGAAGAATACAAACCAGAAAAATTGTAAAAGTGAATTGGAGTGAAAGGAACACCAGTTTCCATCTCCTTTTTGTCTCCTTGTAGTTGCGGAAAGCTGCAGCAACAGGAATTCCGGTAAAAATTCTTGCGGGTATGAGGCCTGCCACCAGCAGTACAACTGCACAAACCGCAACAGATGCCAGCACCGAATACACATTAAACAGCGATGCCAACGGAACTCCCAACAGGTTCTCAATTGTCCCCTGCATTGCAAAAACAATTGCAACTGCCAGCACCACCGAAATCCCCAGATTCTGTGCCGCCTCCTTAACCACAAGCCCAATGATGTTTCCGCTTCCGGCACCATAACACTTCCTCACACCCACCTCTTTAGACCTCTGCACAACAGAAGAGACAGTATTGAGCACATAGTTAACACAAGCTGCCGAAATTAGGAGCAAAGCCACCAATGAAAGCATAAGCACCATATTCCTGTTTGTCCTGTTCCACAGATGCTGCTTGTCTGCCCTCTCCAGGAAATACCACAGCTTGAGCCCCGACTCCTCCAGCTGCTCCATAGGCTGGTTCTTCACCTGCATAGCATGAATGGCATCCTTAAGAGATTCCGGATCAACACCTTCCTGCAATTTTACAAAACCATAATAACGGTCATTACCCAACCAGTTTTCAGTGCTGTTTTTGGCATAAGTGGGCATACTCAACAAAATATCAATCGTAGCAAAAGTGGAATTGCGGGGAAAATCCTCATACACCCCCTCAATGGCAAACTTCGCCTGCGGAAGAGATTCATTGTATATTGTCTTCCCGACAGCTTCTTCCACACCTCCCAACTTCTGGGCAAACGAACGGGAAACCATCACCTTTCCCCACTCCGAGAAAATCTTATGGGGATCTCCGCTGTAAATCTCCCTTGTGAAAATATCAAAGAAACTTGTATCAGCCAACAGCTGATTGGCTGTAAGTTTGTTGTTCTCTTCTGTATAAAATGTCTTGTTGTCAAATACTGGAGTTACCCTGGTTGCTACCTCAACGCCCGGCACAAACTCCTTGAATCCCGGAGCCACCGCTCCACTCACCTGCCCGGCGCTCAACGGTTCCTCATTCTGCCTTATCGCACCTGTCATTATGCGGTAAACCCTCTCCCTATTCTCATAATAGCCGTCATACTGCAATTCAAAACACACCTTTGCTATAAGCACAACTCCCACTGCAAGCCCCAAAGCCAACGAAATGATTTTTACAATGTCCCTTTTAAGTTTCATAAGTCAATCTTTACACATTATCCATATGCCACAAATGGAGCAATGGGTGTGCCAAAACACTCATACAACTGTTTTACAAACACTTAGCTTTAATTACCCAAAAGAAAAAGTGTAAAGAAACTTTACAGGTGGCAAGTTTCTTTACACTATATGAAATTTGCGGATGAATATTTAAAAGAATCTTAATTTGAAAACAGTCCCCTGCTCATCGCTGCGCGAGAGGGTGAGGGAGCCGTTGTGAAGGCGCATGATTTGTCGAGAAAGGGAAAGTCCAATGCCGGTACCCTCCTGTTTGGTGGTGTAGAACGGGACAAAGATCTCATCACGTCCCTCCGCGCTTATGGGGGTTCCGTTGTTGGACACCTCAATGATCACATTCTCAAGGGGATCCAGTTCTACAGAGATCTCTATGCGTGTAGCCTCTGCCTGGGCCGCATTTTTTACAAGATTTATCAGAATCTGAGCTATCTGGTTCTCGTCTGCCCAAAGGATTACATCTTCCGTTTTCTCAAGATAAACGGTTTCAATCCCCGCCTCAGAGGTATAAGGGGCCGACAATTGGAATACCCTCTCCACCAGTTCACTTACCATGAACGATTTGCGGATTGGAGCCGCCACACGGGTAAGGCTACGGTATGATTCCACAAAACTGAGCAATCCTTTTGATGATGCGGAGATTGTTTCAAGCCCGGAGATGTAGTTTGGATTGAGTTTGTCCTCAACGGCACACTGGTTGAGGGTATCGCTCAGGGAGACAATTGGGGTAATGGTATTCATTATCTCGTGGGTGAGTACCCTGGTGAGTTTATGCCAGCTCTCCTCCTGATTCTCACTCAATTGCGAGGAAATATTGCTCACCGCCACTATTTTCACATCCTTCCCCTTTATGGCAGCATACGAGGCCGAAAGGAGGATATTTACGGATGAACTTTCATTGTAATATGACGCCTTGAGGTTTTCCCCGGGCTTTACCTGCAGGAATGCATTGTAAAGCGATTCATTTATACGCCGCACCTGCCTCAAATGGGCTATCTGCTCCATTCCCAGGAGCACTTTTGCAAAATTGTTGCAGAAAAGGACCCTGCCGCCGCTCTCTTCCACCACCACAATTCCGGTCTGCACATTTTCAAGCATATGGGCATAGTACTCCTCCTGCTCACGGAGTTCACGCTGTCTTTTTTCATAGATTCCCCTCAGACGGTTGAGGGTACGGTTGAGTGATGCATTGAAGAAGAGCCGCTCACGGAATCGGAAATTCACATCGTCGTTATCAAGGGAATCGAGCATGAAGGTAAGTTTCTCATTTGTCTTGCGCCACAAATAGACAGTGTACCCGAAGCACACCGCCACAGCAACAGCCAATATGAGAATCACCTCCATCATCCCCTAATCAGATGTTATATTTTTTCAATTTGGAATACAAGGTAGGACGCGAGATATTCAGGGTTTTCGCCACAAGTGAGAGGTTGCCCCCACATTTCTCAACAGCAGCCCTAATGGTGCGTTCCTCCTGCATTTCAAGGGTTTCCCCATTGTACTCATGTTCCCCTTTTCCCGACAAAGATGCCCCTCCTCCCAGTGACATCGGATTGCGTCCGGTTGTGGAGCTGTCGGGAAGATTGATGCTCATCTGAAGGTCCTGCAGGGTGAGTACCTCCCCCTCACTCATTATCACTGCCTTCTCCATGGCATTCTTCAGTTCCCTTATGTTGCCGCTCCAGCGATGGAGTTTGAGGGCTGTGAGTGCCTGGGTATCAATCTGGCGCACATTCCTGCCATATTTTTGGGCATAGGTGAGCATAAAGCTGTAAGCCAACTCCTTAATCTCATCCATACGCTCCCTCAACGGTGGGAGTATGATGTGCATGGTGTTTATGCGGTAATAGAGGTCTTCCCTGAACTTGCCGTCGCGAATCATCTGCTCCAGGTCCATGTTTGTGGCGCAGATAAGGCGTATGTCTATTGGTATCTGCCTGGTGTCACCAACCTTTGTTATGCACCTGTTCTGCAAAACCCTCAGGAGCTTGCCCTGCAGGTGAAGCGGAATGTTTCCTATCTCATCCAGGAACAATGTGCCGCCGTTGGCCTGCTCAAATTTTCCGGTATGGTCTGCATGGGCATCTGTAAAGGCCCCTTTTACATGACCGAACAGTTCGCTCTCAAAAAGTGTTTCAGTAAGGGCCCCCACATCCACACTTACCATCTGCTGTCCGCTCCTGTTGCTGCTGCGGTGAATTTCACCGGCCAGCACATCCTTACCGGTTCCGTTTTCTCCGGTTATGAGTACCGTAGCATCTGTTGGGGCAATCTTCTCTACCGTTTTGCGGATAGAGAGCATCTGCGGCGATTCTCCCCAGATCATTTTGCTTGGAAGAAGAGACGGTTGCTGTGAGTTATGTCTGTTCTCCTGGGCATTCTTTTGAATAGCCTTGCCAAGGATATCCACCAATTTGGCATTATCCCACGGTTTTACCACAAAATCAAACGCACCGCGCTTCATCCCCTCCACAGCCAACTGGATATCTGCATACGCTGTAAACAGAACTACCTCTGTTTGAGGAAAATACTTCTTCAGCTCCGCCAACCAGAACAATCCTTCATTTCCGGTATTTATATCTGTATGAAAATTCATGTCCAACAGTACCGCATTAGGTTTGAAATCGTTCATCCTGGCCATAAGCTCCTTTGGCGACGCAATGAGCTCCACCTGCGTAAAATGCAAAGGGAGAAGCACCTTCAGTGCCCCCCTTATCCCTGCATTGTCATCAACTACAAGTATTTTTCCTTTTGTTTTTGTTGCCATAACTGTTATGCAAATATACAATTTTTGCCCCGTGGGACGACGTCCTAATGGGCACTTTTTATTTCCACTTTATGTTCCGCATACAATTTTGCCCACTGGGACGACGTCACAATGGGCAAAATTGCTATATACTGCGCATCACCTCCACCGGATTCTCTCCCGCGGCTCTCCATGAACGAAGGGTTACCAACGCAACTGTTGCAGCAAGTACAACAACCAAAGCGGCAATGAATACCCACCACGGCATGGCTATCCGGTTGGCAAACTGCTCAAGCCAGCGCATCACAATCAGCCAGGCTACAGGAGCTGCAATGGCAAAACTCACCAGCACAAGCAGCACATAACGGTTGTTGAGCAACCCTACAAGCTGTCCCCTCTCCGCTCCGTACACTTTTCGTATAGCTATTTCGCTACGGCGGTGCTGGGTCTCAAACATTACTATTCCAAAGACTCCCATCAGGGCAATTACAACCGCCAACAGGGCAAAGAGGCCAACAATAATGGTAGACTTCTTTGTTGAGTTGTACATGTTCTCCACCTTTTCATTGAAGAATTTCACATCCGGATCGTCACTGCCGGGGGCAAACTCCTGCACCAGTTCCTTCACATAAGCAGTAAAGGCCTTTATATCTGCACCTTCCACCAGGCGGACATAAAAAGTGGACAACCCCTTACGGGCACATATCAGAGCAACATAAATATCCTCTTCGCTTACGGAATTGAGTCTGAAATCCTCCATTACTCCGCACACCTTGAGCCTTTGCATCTCATACCCTACGGGAATTCCCATATCCCTGTGCAGCCTCCCGCTCAGAAGCATCTCGCCACGCTGTGCCGACTGCTGTGTAAACCCTTCTCCACCAACTGTCTCTATTCCAAAGAACTCTGGCATATTCCACATCACGTACCACGCATTCATGGTATAGTCTTTCCCCTCATATTTTCTGCCCCACCTGCTGCTTGGAGATGTAAGGGGACTCCCAGTTGCAGTCACCTGAGCAACATCGGGATACTGCTGCAATTTCTCCACCACAGTTTCCCCTTTCGGTCTCAGGCTGTACGAGGTAAAAGCAAGTATGTCCCCACTGTCAAGCCCCATGTCATAATTTATCATGTACCTGTACTGCATGAAAAACGAAGCGGCCACAATTATTAGCACAATGGCCACCACAAACTGCACACCGGCAAGAACTGTCCTCATCATTCTCCCCGACAGCGAACCGGCATATTTTCCCCCTACAGCCAAAGATGCATTGAATCCGGTAATATGGTAGGCCGGGTATACGGCTGACACCACTGCGAGAAGAAGCATCAGGGCAAGGATTATTGCAATTACAGGAAAATTGTCGGGAAGAGAAAGCGAACAGGTAACATACTCCATGAGGAAACCTCCCTGGAGGGCCATGATGACTCCCATTGCCAGCACAAAAGATACAAGGACCAATCCTATTGCCTCAAAAAGGAAACTGCGTCTGAGGACTCCTTGCCCTGCTCCGAATACCTTACAGATATTCACAGAGCGCATCCTTACCGGAACCAAAGCCATAAAGAAGTTGACAAAATTGATGAAGGCAATGATTACAATTACAAGCGCTATGGCAGAAAGTGTAATTACTGTAGATTTTGTACCGTTTTCATAGTTGCCATCAAAAAAAGTTCCTTCATAGTACATTTTGTCAAGCCTTACCAGCCTTATAGGCAATATTTCATCCCCTTCAGCAAAAATTTCCTCGTCGGGATACTCAACTTTCCATTTTTCGGCCTCCTGCAGCTGCCATGCGGCATATTTGTCCATCCAGATTTTCCTGAACAGTTCTGTGTCCGCACCCTTCTTGAACTTTACAAAGTTGCTGTAGTTCCAGTTGTTGTTCTCCGTTCCGTCAGTGCAGTGGTCATCCCTGAAAATATGGTGGTCATACAGGAAGGTATTTTTTGGAAAGTTCTTGAATATGGCCACTACGGTACAAGGTTTTTCTGGAACCATATTGTTGTTCATTTGACCACCCTCGTAATAAAGCTGATCCCCAATTCCCACCTGTGCAATCTGGGCAGCAGACTCTGAAACAACAATGGTATTGGGCTCCGCCATCCTTGACGCATCACCTGCAACAATCTCAAAGCCAAATACCTCTAAACCGCTTATGGAGATATTGTAGGTACCAAGTGCAAGTTTCTGGAAATCCCCCTGCTCCTTTTTGCTCCATATTCTTTGCGGTGATGCATAACTTTTGAAATGGGTAAATGCAACTGCTTCCGGATGGGCCTGGACGCTCTCCAACGATATTGGTGTAGGAGATGACTCGCTCCACTGCTCATCCTCACCACCCAAAGTACCATCCCACAGCGCCGAAATCATATACACCCTGTCCGAATCCTCCAACGGCCTGTTATAAGTAACCGAATACCACACCTGCGCCGCAATAATGTAAAACGCCACAAACGCCATTGTGAGCCCCAGTATATTCAACACCCCCGCCACCTTGTAGCGCCTGAGTGTCATCAAAAAATTCTTCAACATACCTCTTTATTGTAACGTCGTCTTTTTGTACAACTCACTGTGCTTCAACACCTTAAAAATCACCTTTATTTAATTTTGTACAAACTCTCATTTGTAAACCTTTATAAACCAGCGATTTGTACAAAAAGACGACGTAACTTTAAAATACCAGTACCTCATTGTCTCCAAATCCATCATAACCGCTAACCACTACCCGTTCTCCAGGCTGGAGGCCTTCAAGCACCTCGTAGTACTGAGGGTTCTGGCGGCCTATGCGGATGTTGCGCTTAACGGCGCGGGTACCATCCTCAGAGACAACGTAGATCCAGCGGCCGCCGGTTTTCTGGTAGAATGTACCGCGGGGAATCATCACAGCCTCCTCAGGCTGGCCAAGTTGCAGATTCAGGTAATAGGTCTGGCCGGTGCGGATATTCGCAGGCTGCTCTCCGTTGAACTTGAAATCGGTCTTGAACTTGCCGTCACGAACCTCGGGATACACTTTGCGGATAACAGTTTCATAAGACTCATCCTGCCTCTCAAACCGGGCTTGCAAACCCGCAACCACACGGTCTATATAATGCTCATCCACAAACGCCTCAATCTTATAGGAATCCAGATTGTTTATCTGGCCAATCTTAACACCAGCCGCAATGCTCTGACCAAGCGCCACATCCAGCAAACCCAGCTCACCATCAATAGGAGCCTTAATGGTAAGGTTATCCTTACGCTTGCGGATCATCCTCATATTCAGGCGCATATTGGCCAGACTCTCCTCCATCTGGTGAATCTCCACCGCACGGTAAAGGCTGTCCTGCTTGGCACGGGTCTCCACAAGGGCCAGACGGTCTGTAGCCAGCATATAATCCTCCTCAGCCTTGAGCCACTCCTCGCGCGAAATAAGCTTCTCGGCAAACAGTTCTCGGGCACTCTCATAAGCCCTCTTGGAACGTCTCACCTCCACCCTCAACTGCAGCATCTCCTGCTTCACACTCAGTTTCTGCTGCTCCATGGAGATCATGGTATTGCGCAACAGGTTCTCCTTCTCAGCCAGTTCCGCCTCTGAGTTAAGAATCTGAAGATCAAGGCTCTCATTACTCAAAACCACAATCACATCCCCTTTGGAAACCTTAGATCCCTCCTCAGTTACAATCTCCTGCACAACACCACCCTCAAGAGGGGAAATCTGAATTGTTGTCATAGGCTGCACCTGACCGGTAACCCTGATATAATCATTGAATTCCCCATGTGCAACAGTACCCAACGAGAGGGTATCCCCATTCACCCGCAAAGTGCTGGAATTGTCCCTGAGCACCAGCCAGAGCACAAAAGCAACCACAAACGCACCCATCCAATACGGCAGCGCCCTCCTTGTAAATGCCGCCGCCAAACCTTTTTTCTTCTCAATAATCTTATCCATATCTGTAATTTTTATTTTCTTCCCGACAATTTACTGCTCCAAATAAGGAACCCCGCTATAATACTCCACCACACTCCTCTTCAAATAATACTTCAGCAAGGCATTCAACTGCTCGGCCCTGGCTGCCAACCAGTTTCCCGACGAGGTCTGCCACTCAATAGGGGAAATCATCCCCTGCTCAAACTTCCTGGTGTTGTATTTGTGCGCCTGATTTTGCACCTGTACCTGTCGGGAAGCCTGAATGAATGCTGCATAAGCCCCCTCCTTATCCTGCAGTGCCCTTGCCACCTCCGATTCTACCTCCCTCATCTTGGCATCATACCTGGCCGATGCCCTCAAATAGGCATTTTTTCTTTTGGCCACAGTTGCCTGCCTGTAGAGGCGCCCGTAAATTGGGATGCTCATTGAAAGCTGGATATATTCACCCATATTGTTGGAAAACTGCTCCTTGAACGGTGTAGCAATATACCCGTTCTCCCGTGGGTAAGTGAAATAACTGGTGCTCCATCCCCCACTTAGGTTCAAAGAGGGCAAAAGTTGCCATTTTGATGTATTCAATGCCCTTTTTGCATTCAGCATCTCCCCTTTTGCTATGGCTACGGACGGGAGTGACAGTGCAGCCCTCTGCGCAATGTCTGATGGGGTATCAAGGTACCCGTCCATTACAAGTTTCTCCCCCTGTTCCATCACCTGTCCGTCTGCCATGGAGAAATCAATCTCAAGTTCCTCTTCCAATGGCCAGAACATGATATCTTTAAGGGTGAGGAGAGCATCGTTGTACATATTGCGGGTATTTACCAGCCTGTACTCCTTGGATGCCAGGTCTGCCTCTATCTGCACCACATCAGCATACCCTTTCTGCCCCAACTGCTCCTGTTTGCGTGCAAGTTGCACCGCCTTTTTGGCTGCTGCAACCTCCTCTTCCATGGCCTTTGCCATCTGGCTGTAATACACCACGTTATAATAAGCCTCCATGGTTGCAAGGCATATTGCATCACGGCTCTCGCTGTATCTGCTGAGCCCCATAGCCTCTGCGGTTTTGGCTATCTTAACATTGTTTACCGCCTGGAAACCGTTGAAAAGGGCAATGCTTCCACTGGCCTGATAACCGTTCTGGAATGATGTTACAGCCCTGTAGGTATTGGTTTCCGGGTCTACTGAACGTCCAAAGTTGTAATACGCATAAGTTCCCGCCGATACGGAAGGGGTAAATGCCTCCAGAATTGCACTCCTGCGCTCCACCTGCGCATCGCGGATATCGGCCTGCTGTATCCTCATTTCAGTTGAATTGGAAACAGCGTACTCCATACATTCCTTAAGTGTCATAACCTTCCGCTCACTGGCAGTGGCCACTACTGAAGCACCTGCCATCACCATTGCCAACAATGATATTTTAAATAGTCTTTCCATCTTTTGCCGTTTTACACCCATCCCTTGGAGCAACGGCCGTGCCAAACTATTCAAACTACTGATTATGTGAATATTGCATATTTTAGCAAAAATAAAAGCTGTAAAGAAACTTTACAGCTGATAAATATCTTTACAGATTTCATTGAAGAGAATTCAACTGTATATATGCGTGCGGGAATACGTTTTACATTAAAATGAAATACGTCCTTCCAGTACAGCATAGCGTTGGTCAATTACCCCTCCAAGTTCCTGCTGCAGGTAATTGAGCAGAATCTCCACATCCTGTCCCCGGTTGCTTTCAAGAAGGCGTGCATGGCGGAATATGCCGTTGCTGCCAAGATCAACTATGTTATAACTGATGCCTGCCATTGTATAAATGCGGGAAAGGTCAAGAGGCAGATACTCTCCTGATTCCTTGTGCAGAATCTTCACGTCTGATACCCTCCTCTGTCCGGGACCAATATGGCTGATGAGGTTGTCATCTCCCATTACTGCCGGAGACGGTACACCAAGATTGATTTTATACCGTATTCCGCTGACCTGCATAAAACTGCCATCCTCAAGAGGGGCGTTCATTGCGGAGGCTTCAAGCGCATCCAGCAATTGTGCACCGGTCATTGCGGCGGTACAGGCAGTATTGTTGAATGGAAATACTGAAAGGAGCGTGTTATATGTTACTGCCCCGTTTGGAATGTCTGCCCTTATGCCGCCACCATTTATCATTGCAATGTCTGTATTGAGCATTAAACGGAAAGCATCTGCACAAAAGTTGCCTATTGCCGCCTCCTTGCTCCGGACAAGCCATTTCCCATCTGTATCAAAAACTTTCAAATGCACTTTGCTCTCCCCTATAACTTTCTCCCCATGTGCAAGAAGTTCCTCCTTCATCTTCCCTATAAACCCCTTAACTTCCTCATCTTCATCAATCTCCCCCACAGGGATAAGCCCAGCCGAAATTTTCCCATCTGCAGACAAGGCAAGTACCCCTACATTCTGGAATTTAATTCCGGTGGAGGCTAGGTGTACAGGCTTGTGGCGGGAATTAAAGAGGATACTGTCGGGAATAACTGAATGTGCATGGCCATCAAGCACTGCATCTATTCCATGGGTGTTTGCTATCAATGCCGTGGATGTGGGATAGTCTTCATACGGTGCGCCATAGGGCATATCCCCCAGATGGGAAAGGGCCACCACATAGTCTGCCCCCTCAGCCTTGGCCTTGTCTATACTCTGCTGTACGGCGGCATAGAAATTTTCACTGCAAAAAGTGTATATCTGCACCCCTTCACCGTTTGTGAATGTCTTTGGAGAGACACTTATTTCCGTTGCAGGGGTTGTAATGCCCAGAAATGCCACCTCCATGTTCCCATAGCGGACAATTTCATATGGTGAATGGGGAGTCTGACCGGTGCGCATATCCTTGAAATTGGCGCACAGCACCTTGGCATCCAGTTTCTCCATCAGCGCAGTATGCTGCCGTATGCCGTAATCAAATTCATGGTTTCCAGGAACAACAAAATCATAACCTACCTGGTTCATTATGTCAATCACCTTCTCCCCCCGGCTTATTACCCCTATCACATCTCCTTGTACAAAATCGCCGCAGGATACAGTTGCCACATAAGGGGTTTCGGAAAGTTTCTGCTGTTTGAGTGCTGCAATTGCCGCATAGCCGTCAACTGCACAATGGACATCATTGTCAAACAGCACCACCACCGGACTCTGCGGAAGTTCCCGGCAACTGTTAAGGAACAGGGCTATCAGGAACCCTATAAAAAAGAATCTTCTTGAGGATCCCTTAAAGGGGATGGATTTGAAACATTTTTTCATCGGGAAGAAAATATTACTGCTCTACCCGGTCTATATATAACACCCCGCTCAAATGGTCCACCTCATGCTGGAAAATTACTGCAGTGAACCCTTCAATGCGCTCCTGCACAACCTTGCGGGCTTCCAATGAGTAATACTGGATTGTAACCCAAGTATGACGCTTCACCTCATGACGCTGGTTTGGAACAGAAAGGCATCCCTCCGGTCCTGGAGCCAGTTCCTCCGATTTCTCTATAATTGATATATTGGGATAAACCTCAAACGGCTCCCCTTCCTTATCAAAACGCTGCACCGCCACAACCCTTCTGTTTATACCAATCTGCGGAGCCGCCAACCCTACGCCATCTACATTCGGATGGGTAACTGTCTCCACCATCCTCTGAGCCAAGACCGCATAAAGTTCACTCTCAATAGCCTCCTCGCCCAAGTTTGTGGAAGTATCCCTCAGCACCTTCAAATCCTCCTCATTATCAATCGTATAGACCTTAAGAATGGTATCCTGTGCCCCCATAATTATCTCTTTCTCTATCTGAGTAAAATCACCCTTGCTGCTGCACGAACACACCGCTGCACCAATTACAGCCACCGCTGCTGCCACTTTTAAAACACCTTTAATCATTTGCAAAATTTTTCACAAATATAACAAAATGCCCATTAGGACGACGTCCCAATGGGCAACTGGCTTGATTTTTGCCCATTAGGACGTCGTCCCAATGGGCAAATTAACTATATTTACAAAAAAATAACATCATGAAGAGAATACTTTTTACACTGGCAATATGCCTGATAGCGGCAATTTCTTACGGGCAGGGGAACAAAGGGAGCAAGTTCATTGATTTTACCGTGAAATATGACGGGAAGGATCAGAAACTTTCAGATTATGTTGGGAACGGGAAGTATATGCTTGTGGATTTCTGGGCCAGCTGGTGCCAGCCGTGCAGGGGTGAGATTCCCGGGCTCATAAAGATCTACAACAAGTACAAAGGGGAAAATTTTGGTGTGTTGGGAGTTGCATTGAACGACAAACCTGAAAATTCAAAGAGGCTTATTGAAACTATGGGCATTCCTTACCCGCAGATACTCAATGCCGGAAACCAGGTTGCATATCTGTACAACATCAAGGGGATTCCGGAAATAATGCTTTTTGACCCAAGCGGAAAACTTATCGCCCGCGGCCTGAGAGGCCCATACATTGAGATAGCTGTAAAGAAAGCGCTGGAGGCTCAAGACTCCCAGAAAAAATAACACAATATGAAGAAAAAGATAATATTCCTTTGCCACGGCAACATCTGCCGCAGCCCAATGGCTGAATATGTAATGAAACACCTTGTAAAACAGCAAGGTAGGGAGAACGAATTTGAAATCACCTCCGGAGCGGTATCACGGGAGGAGATTGGGAATGACATCTACCCGCCTGCCAAGCGGAAGTTGCAGGAGAAGGGGGTGGAGTTTTCAAGACACAGGGCCCACCAGATTACTCCCCAGGAATTTTCTGCCAATGACCTCATCATCACCATGGACTCCTCAAATATGAGACTCCTTGGAAGAATTGTCCCAAATTGGGAATCTGCAGCACCCGGAGAGAACATTCCGGCAGGAAAGATTGTTGGTAAGGTGCACATGATGATGGAGTTTGCTGCTCCCGACAGTGTCTCAGGGAAATATGGCGCAAGAGATGTTGCAGACCCTTGGTACACAGGAGATTTTGAGCAGACATATCAGGATGTGCTGCAAGGATGCACAGGGCTGCTGGAACTTCTTGCAGAATAATGGCAACGCCGGATATCCGGCAAAACGGACAAAACGGGCAAACAATGCAGAATACCCCTACAGAACATATAATAAAGACAGTACAACAACAGCGGGAGTTCTTCAGAAGCGGAGAGACACTAAGCTTACGGTTCAGGAAAGAGATGCTTCACAGACTGCTCACAGCTATGGAGCAGTGGGAAGAGCAACTGGCCGGGGCATTGTGGAAAGACCTGCACAAATCCTATGAAGAGGCATATCTTACAGAACTGAGCATAATTAAAGGTGAGATAAAGACCCATCTGAAGAACCTCAGCAAATGGGCGAAGCCTGAAAAGGTAGCCACACCTGTAAAACTTGCCCCTTCCAGAAGCCGCATTGTAAAGGAGCCGCTTGGTTGCGCACTTATTATTGCCCCGTGGAACTACCCGGTACAGCTGCTGCTCAACCCGCTAATAGGGGCCATATCGGCAGGATGTACAGCAATGCTCAAACCATCTCCATACACCCCTGCCACCAGCAAAGTACTTGAAGAGCTGGTTTCACAAACCTTTCCAAGCAGGTACATTGCCATAGCGCAGGGAGACCGCACGGTAAACGCTGCACTGCTGGAACAGCGGTGGGACATGATTTTCTTTACCGGAAGCCCTTCCCTGGGGCGCACCGTAATGTCAGCCGCCGCCCGTAATCTAACCCCTGTAGTGCTGGAACTTGGAGGCAAGAGCCCGTGCATTGTAAACCGCAACGCCGACATTGCCAAAGCGGCCAGGCGAATTGCGTGGGGCAAGAGCCTCAACAGTGGCCAGACCTGCATTGCTCCAGACTACCTCATCCTCCACAAAGAAATCAAGGAGGAGTTTGTTCAGGCCTTTGCCAAAGAGATGAAATCCCTACACGGAAAAGAGATCCTCAACTCAGGCCACTACGTGCACATGGTAAACGCCAAGGCTTTTGAGAGGGTAAGCAGCTACCTCACTCAAGGAAAAATACTTTATGGCGGCAGGACAGATGCCACCACCAGATGCATAGAACCCACAATACTGGATGAAGTTTCCCCAGATGCACCGGTAATGCAGGATGAGATCTTCGGTCCCATCTTCCCGACAGTCACTCTGGATGACTCCGGCCAGCCGTTCACCAGGAAAGTTGTGCAATACCTTCAGGGGAAAGAGAAACCTCTTGCCCTATACTGGTTCGGAGATGAGAAAGAGGGTTGGGATGTGATACGGAACACCTCGTCGGGAGGAGCATGCATAAATGATGTGATAATGCATATTGCAAATGAGAAGCTTCCGTTTGGAGGTGTGGGGAATTCCGGAATGGGGAACTACCACAACAAAAGGAGTTTTGAGTGCTTCTCGCACACCAGACCGGTGCTGGTCACCCCTACCTGGATTGACCTCCCGTTCAGGTATATGCCGTACAGACTGTTCAAAATGATAAAGGGGCTGCTTTAAATGCAACCCCTTCTTTATATCTGCAATACATCTCAGTTCTTGCGTGACCTGTACCTGATGATTTCAAATATGAGTACCAGAACCAGAATGCTTATGAAGCCCAACCTCCACTCCAGATTGATAAAGAGCTCCATAATCTCAAATACACCCAGCACTCCCAACATTCCCTCCACCAACGCGTCAGACGAGTTCTCCTTACGTATCTGGAACATCTGGATATTCTCACACAACTGGCTGTAGCGCTTATTCATACTCCTCTGCTCCCTTCCCCTTGCAACAATTGCCCTCTCGCTCTTGTACTGGAATATATCCTCCAAATACTCCTTGTTCAGTTTTTCCTGGGCAATATGGCCCTCATTTGAGAAGAGTACAAACCTCTGGGATGATGCCTTCAGCAACAGTTCCTCACACTCTGTAAGCAATATGCCATTAAATGCCAATGCCACACTTGGGGCCAGCATATAAGGTGTGACAAATATTCTCGACAAAGATTTCCTGTCCTCTACAGAGACATTCCTCTGCATCCTTATAAGATGTCCCCTGCTGAGGATCATAAGCGATTCCTCTCCATTCAAAACAGGGATTACAGTATCCGACACTTCGTCTGCATTCATCCTGTTGTAATCAAATATGCCCAATATCAGACCGCATACTATCTTGTTTACTGGAGTAGCCTCCGGAACACCTCCCTGGGAATAGGTTGCAAAGAAATTGTCAACATCCGTCCCAAATTCATACCCCTCATCCTCCCCTTTGCCAACGTATTGCATAGTATCAAGCTCCACATTGCCTACTCCCTCATGAATCACCCTATACTCATTGTCGCCCAACTTATCCTTGAGAAAATCTTCCAGTGAAAGATTATTGAAGAGCGTCTCAGAAATAGGGGTATAGTTCTCCTGTCTGCTGCCGAACCTTGTAACAAGCTTTATGAAATCAAGGTTGTTGAAAGCACTCCCTTTTGAAGGGGAGATGCTTACATGAGCTATCTTTTTGCACGAATCCTTCAGGCTTGAAATGCTGAGCGAAATATCAGCCACCAATACAGTGTTAAGAGTATTGACATATCTCACAATGCCCTCTGATACATAACTGTAGAATTTTGGCATAGATATGGCAACCCTGTCATATTTCTTTATGAACTTTGTCTTGAACGGCCTGATACCCTGATTCATGAAATTCATCAGGTCACACTCATATGAGTTGAATGAATCGCAGGTGCCTGAATATTCATCCTTACTGCTCTCATAATAGCAATGGTATGTAACCGTTGCATGTGGCATAAGCACATCAGGCTCTTCCAATACAGAAGCCAGGGCAACAAATCCTTCAGATGAAACCATATCTATATCGGAATGCATAAGGGCCAGATTGCGGTCATTCAGTTCCTGCAACTGGGGATTGCCGGATTTCAGGCCTTTGTAGAAATCAACCAGGAACTCCTTAAGTTCTTCTGTATCTACAAGTCCCGGGTGGGTGTTGCCTTCCATGCTGTCGAGAACCATAAGCATAAGGTTTGACACAGGCTGCTTGCCTTCTCCCAACGCCGGCTGCACATAGTTTATAGGCACCCTCCTGGCTCCAAGCTTGTGCCATATGGCAAGTCTTGAAATATCATCAAGGACATTGCTGTTTTTTGTCAATCCAGGGATATCAACTTCAAGGAATACGTTTCTTACAGAACTGCCTTTTGAATTCAGAAGCCCACTTATCTTACGGATACCTTCATTCAGCAGTTCTTTTCCATAACTGCGGTCTCTTGAGGTACTCTTTATAACTATGTATATTATCTCCAGACAAGAACTGCGGGGATACCAGTCGGCCACCATGCCACCTATAACATCCTCTTCTTCTTCCAATAATACACAAAAACTGTAAGGTGTATCAACTGCAAGGTTCTTGTGCCTGATACGGGGAATTATGTCTCCTTCAAAAGATTCCCTTTCATCAACATTCGGGAAAGCTTCTATAAAAACTTCTTTCTCAAATTTGAGCAACAGGTTTTCGTATGAGTCAATGTTCCTGTCATCTATGAGTACACAGTCCATCCTTGTTATTTCTTGTATTTCCTTTTATTGCTCTTTTTACGGCTTCTCTGTCGTCTGTAATATCTTCTGCTGTATTTTATGACTACTGCTGCAATTAGAGAGAGAAGTACAAGGGAGATCAGAATGTATGTCCAAATTGAAGCGCTGTCACCTTTTACCCTACTCCACATTCTAAGCAATTCCGCAGTGCCCCTGTCATGCATCATTCCGCAATACTTCACTATGGAAGTTTCCGGATACATGATTGGATTTATACATACGCTGTCCGCCTCCGGGCCAAAGAAATAACTGACATCAATAGCCGGGAACTCTTCATCTTCCATGTTTTCAAATACAGTTTCTCCACCAATCGCACTCACATAACCTATTGCATCCATATTCCTCAGCGCATTTTCAGGCATACACATGAAGTTGATGAAATATCTTGCTGCCTTGATGTTTTTTGCATATTTGGGAATAACCCAACCGTCAAACCATACAATGCTTCCCGATTTTGGCACAGCATATCTCAATTCCAGGCCCACCTCTGCAGCCTCTTCTATAGCCCATTGGGCATCTCCGCTCCATGAGAGGTTCAACCACGCCTGTCCCTTAGTCATCTGCTCCTTTCCAAAATCCGCTTCCCATCCGGCAACAGACTCCTTGAATGTATTCAGGTAGCTCTCAACCATAGATACCGACTCCTTTGAAACATCAAAGGTAAGTTCTGCCAAATCCTTGTTGCCTGCATCTATTTCATCCCTGTTCAATGCCACCAGCAATGATGTATACACATCCCTGAAGGCATCCTTCATGAGAATTTTTCCTTTATATGCAGGATTTTTAAGGACATCCCAACTCTCAACCTCCTCGTCCGAAACGTATTCAGGGTTATAGATAATACCGGTGGTACCCCACATATATCCTACTGAATAGTCATTTGCATTCTTGCCGTTTCCATCTATCTGATTGAACTTTTCTACAATATATGGCGACACACAATCCAGATAGTTTGGAGTCTCCCCAAAATCCCTGTCGAGAGGAAGAAGAAGGTTATTTCTGAGCATCCTCTCAATTATATACTCTGAAGGACATACAACATCATAATCCTCATGGCCCAGCTCAATCTTTGAGAGCATTGTCTCATTGATGTCAAATGTCTGGTAAATGATGGTTACAGACTCTCCTGTCTGCTCTTTATACCACTGTTCAAATTCTCCCAACAGCTCCTCGTCTATGTAGTCTGCCCAGTTGTACACTTTAAGGATATTATCCCTTCCCTGTGAGCAACCTGTAAGCACAAGGGCTGCAACAATAAAGTATAACAGTCTCTTCATCTTATTTTACTGCAGCATTTTTGGCATTGCGCATCTTCCTGATATTCACAACAATCAGCAGAACAAGCACGCCTACAAACATAATGGTGATCAACGGACGCAGCTCAGGGGTAAGACCACCTTTGCGGGCATCTGTGTAAATGTATGTGGAGAGGGTATCCAAACCCACTGTTCCTCTGGTAAAGAAAGTGATTGCAAAGTCATCCAACGACATTGTAAACGCCAATATGAATCCCGAGATCATTCCCGGCTTGAGCAGCGGCATAAGCACTTTTCTCAGAGCCTGGTACGGGGTTGCACCCAAATCAAGGGCAGCCTCGTAGATATTGGGGTTCATCTGGGTAAGTTTAGGAAGCACATTCAGCACCACATATGGGGTACATAGTGTGATGTGTGCTAGTATTACAGTGGCATATCCCTGGCTGATGTGCAGGAACACAAACAGAAGGAACAGGGAAACACCGGTAATGATGTCGGGATTAAGGATAGGAATGCTGTTGAGGAAGGTGATGGCCTGCTTGCCCTTTCCCCTCATATTGTGGATTCCAATAGCAGCAACAGTACCAAGCACAGTTGCCACCGTTGCGGAAACCAAAGCTATGAGTATGGTATTCTCAATGGCTGAAACAAGGGAACCGCTCCCCTGCATATCTCCCGTAAAGAGATTGCTGTAGAGCCTGGTTGAGAAGCCAGTCCAGTTTCCAAGAACCTTGCTCTCTGTAAATGAGAAGATTGCTATAAACACTATTGGAGCATAAAGCACCACAAGGAGCAACCATATGTAACATTGTGCAAAAAATCTCTTCATAGCTATACAACCCCGTTAACCTCTTTCTTATTGTCCTGCAATAAGGATGTTATACCAATGATTATGAGCATTACCAATGAAAGTGCCGCTCCGTAGTTCCACATTGATGAATTGATGTTCTCCTGAATGATTGTACCAAACAGTTTTATCTTGTTGTTGGTAAGGAACTCGGATATTGCAAAGGTGCTTACCGTAGGCATGAACACCATCATCACTCCACTAATGATACCTGGCATTGAAAGAGGTACCTGAACTTTCCAGAACACCTGCCAAGGAGTTGCACCCAAATCTGAGGCCGCCTCCACGTACGATTTGTCCATCTTGCTGAGAATGTTATAGATAGGATATATCATAAATGGCAGATAGTCATATACCATACCCACAATCAACGTGCCTTTTCCAAGCTGTATGCCCAGCATATGGAAAAGCTCTGCAGTTGCAAGGGTACGCATAAGTGCATTTATCCACATTGGCAGGATGAACAGCACAACTGTAACTGCACTTCTGTTGAGGTTCCTGTTTGCCAGAATCCACGCTGCAGGGTAGCCCAGCAGAATACAAATGATGGTATTCTCAATTGCCACCTCAAGGGAGAGGGCAAAAGTGCCGATTGCATCTGCATCAGTAATGAACTTTGCAAAGTTTCCCAATGAAAAGTTTCCCGACGAATCCTGGAAAGCATAAAGTATGATGATAATAAGAGGCAGCGCAACAAACAGCACCAGGAAGATGGCATAAGGCAACGCCCAAGTACTCCTCTTACTGAATTTACTCATTGATCTTCACAATTTTAATGTCCGCAGGGGCAATGTTTATACCAACAAGGTCTCCCTTGTCCCAAATATCGGTTGTATCAACCCAGATGTGGTAACCCTCATCTGTAAGAATTGTAAGGTGATAATGGTCACCCTTATAGATAATGAAATGGACATCACCCTCAAGAGTACCGTCCTCAATATGGTCTATAAGGTCAACTTTAGAGAAATCCACCTGAATCTTAACCTTCTCACCTGCCTGGAACCCGCTCTGTGGAAGGCACTCAAAGGTCTCGTCCATAAACTTCACATGGGTCTCGTCAACCATCTCACCCTCAAATGTATTGCAGGTCCTCTCCTTATGCATTACCTGAATGTCGGCAGGTCTGATGATAAGTCCCACCTCCTGCTCCGGAGCAAAGGCATTGTAATCCTGAATCATAAGTTCATAGCCCTTGTCGGTATCCACAAACATCTCGTAATGCACACCCTTGAAAGTACAGGATTTCACCTTGGCAGTAAACTGCGCGCTCTCAAGGTTTCTCACAATATAGATATCCTCAGGCCTTACCACCACATCCACAGGAGCATTCTCTCCAAATCCCTCGTCCACACACTCAAACTCATGTCCCACAAACTCCACCAGCTTGTCCTTAACCATCATACCGTTAAGTATATTGGATTCACCAATGAAATCAGCCACAAAAGAGTTCTGCGGCTCGTTGTAAATATCTGTAGGGGTACCAATCTGCTGGATCTTGCCCTCGTTCATTACGATGATTGTATCTGAAAGGGTAAGTGCCTCCTCCTGGTCATGAGTAACATAAATGAATGTGATACCCAGCTTCTTGTGCATCTCCTTAAGCTCAATCTGCATATCCTTGCGCATCTTAAGGTCCAATGCAGCCAAAGGCTCATCCAAAAGAAGCACTTTAGGCTGGTTGGCAATTGCCCTTGCAATTGCAACACGCTGCTGCTGTCCTCCAGAAAGTGACTCAACATCCCTGTCCTCATAATCTGTCATGCTCACCATCTTAAGAACCTTGCGCACACGCTTGTCAATCTCGTCTGCAGGAACGTGCTGCAGTTTGAGACCAAAAGCAATATTCTCATATACATCCAAATGTGGGAAAAGAGCATAACGCTGGAATACTGTATTTACCGGACGCAAATGTGGTGGAACATGGGTATAATCCTGTCCATTGATTCTGATCTGTCCACTATCAGCCTCACCAAAGCCCGCCAATAAACGGAGCAGAGTTGTCTTTCCGCATCCCGACGGTCCAAGAATTGTTACAAATTCACCCTTTTTAACCTTAATGCTTACATCATTAAGGATCACTTTGTCTCCAAAACTCTTGGAAATATTATTGAGTTCAATAATGTAATCTTTGTTTTCCATCCTCATCTATTTAGCCTACACTAAAATACATAAAGTAAAAAAATACAGTTAACGAAAATTTATATTACGTAAGACCAAAAATAAGTATTTTTTTTAACAATTGGACTATTGGAAAGAAATATATGCGATTTTTATCACAATTTACAGCAGCTGCGCCATAAGCACTCCCAAATGGTTTCCAATTGCGTATCCTACAATACCGGCTGCCAGACCTGTTACAAGGGCATCCCTGTTTTTCATGGCGGCAGAGACCATTGGAACAAATGGTGGTGAATTGATGAACGCTACAGATGAGATTACCATTGAATCTGCATCTACCTTCATTATGCGGCACAAAACGGCATGCAATGCAAGTGAAATGAACACTGCAATTGCCATAAAGCCCATAAGCCCCACCCCGCTCTCCAGGCTCAGTTTTGAAAAATCTGCCATTGAAGCAATTGTTATGCTGAAAATATATATAAGATACATTCCGGCATCATAGCTTACATCAAATTTCTTTACGGCTGGGATGAAAGAGCAGGCCACTCCAAGGGTTGTGATAAGGAGTATGAAGACCATCATAAAATAGTTGTCGGGAAAAAGAATTGCCGCCCCTGCTGAAACTGCAACCACTCCAACTGTGAGGGAAAGTATCTTTCCAAGCTGCTTGAGCCCCTCTTTTGTAGCAAGTTTGTGGTATGAGTTCTCCCTTGCCTCCTTGTAGCCGGCCACCCCGTCTTCCTCGTTTGAGAAATTTTGTATTCCCGACAAATCCCTTACACTCTTCTCTCCATACAGCTTCCTGAACAATTTTATGCCAACTGCAAAGAGAAATACAAAATACAGGAATGAAATAAGAATATCATATGAGTTTATGAGGATAAACGTCTCACTCTCCACACCAAATACAGCCTGAAGTGCAGCGGCATTCACC
>JAZRQU010000058.1:0-1930 GCA_045650045.1 Candidatus Egerieisoma sp.
AACCTCGGGTCCTGCCTGCTTTGTGCCTGATCTTGGTGGAAGTCATTGACACCTTATGCAAGTTTTGGCCGTTTCACGCCCAAGGTGTACACTGAATTGGCAATTTGAGACAAAAACAGATACAACTTATGCTAGTTTAAGTCAAAAGTCGCATAAGGTGTTGCAAAAGATAGCTTGGGCCTGATTTTCTTGCCGGGGATTTCCGTTGAGCACCAAAGCTAGCCTGCGACGGGATTCCCTTTTATAATTGAATCCCCCTCTGATTTTGACATCGAAGCCGTTTTACATAAAAAACAAGAGGCTATTTTGAACTTATACCAATAATTAAGGATCAACAGAAAAATTCGGTTGGTAAAATTATCTAAGAACTTTGTCGAATCACCGGCAGCCGGGAGGACAGTCCTTTGGCTGAGCTGCCCGCAGCGGCGGGCCGGAGCATCTAGCTATCGTATTCGCCGCATGCACTGCTTAAGTTTGGGTGAGGTGTATCTATCTGATAATCAGGAAGATCTTGAATCTGCCTGCATGGCAGAAACGTCAGGCATTCGTTGGAAATCACTATGCATCAGAGATTTATGCCTCACCCTTGATTTTCTGGCTGAATGGCACCGCAACTTGCGGATACGAGATGGAAGCTCCCGGACGCTAAATTAGAGTCTTAAATATTTTATTATCAATAACTTATTTTAAGCAATAGACTAATAGAGTCTCTAATGTATGTTCTTTAATATAAGTAAAATTTGGTCCATAATTTGGTCCACATCGCACATGAAAACAGGAAGTATATACTACTTCAAAGCAGCTGCAAATTCCAATAATTCCTCGGCAATTACCGGATTGTTGATACGCATCAGACTATCATCTTCCTTTTCATTGGACAGAAGGGTCATGCTACCATACCAGACAAGCGACTTATCTATGATTGCAAAGCGCTCACGGTATTTATGACGTGTGATTACGTTGACACCAGCAGAAATCAGATGCTCAATATGGGATTTATGCTGGTCTCGACCATCCTCTGGATAATCTTCCGGATCCAATGTCAACACCACAACAGACACACCTTTTATCTGCAGACATTCACTCCCAGCACATAGCCAGTTGACCTTTTTGAAACTGAATGACGGGCTGGATATAACCACACTTCCTGCAGCAGAAATTACATCCTTTTCAAATATATCGAAGTAGCTTTGACTATCGAATATAGAATTAGTAATCTCCTGTTTATCAATTATTTCAGAGCAAACCTCATATCCAATCTTTTTATATGCTCTCAAACGCTTATAGTACATCCTCTTAAGGGTCGGAACATGCTGATCTATATAGTCAAAGATGATGGCATCCTTCTTTCCTTCATAATCACGATTAAGACGACCGGCATGCTGCTCGACATTACCCTCAAACGAAATAGGCATTGCAAGAAGCATCGTGTCAAGACGTGGGTAGTTGAAGCCCTCACCCACATACTGGCCTATGGCAACAAGAATAATACTTTCATCCGCTCTTACAGCGGCCATCTCTTCTCGTATAGCCGCTCGTTCCTTCAGACTTTTACCTCCCTGAAGCAAGAACACATGATCAGCTGAGCCTTGAAGCATATCATATAATTTCTGCGCATGCTCCTTGTATTTGGTCATAACAACAGGAGTGCGTCCACGCTTTACACAATCTATTGTATCAGAGACAATCTGCATATTACGCAGTTCGCTTTGCATGATGAGGCGGTAATAATCTGCCGGATTCCTATCCTCTGACTGATTCAGATCCACCAATCTGGTAAAACGCGGGTAAATGTAATGACCTATTCCCTGCTTCTGAACCCTTTCCTTTGCTGTATATCTATGTCGAATAGGGCCAAGCTGCATAAACATCTTCTTGTCCTGCTTATCACCACGGTTAATCGTTGCTGACATTCCGTAGATATACCTTG
>JAZRQU010000059.1:0-3381 GCA_045650045.1 Candidatus Egerieisoma sp.
GCATCCTCATAACGCTTGAACTTGAAGATAGCATCGTTCATCAAAGGTGCATTAAATACGCCAAGGGTACAAAGCATATTGAAATCCGCCACACTCAATCCCGTCACCTTCTTGAACAATCCAGGTTCCAACTGCGTGATCACATCCTTCAGACAGCGCTCACGATAGTCAGTCAAATACATGAACACAGGAATCCTCGTAGCAAACTTAATCAACTTCTCCTGAATCTGCTTACGTTTGCTCTTCATCTCCTTCTCCTCATCTGAAAGTTCCTTCTTCTCCTTTGGCGTTGGATTCGGATTCTCCTTCTTAGCCTTCTTTACAGCTTCAGACTTATTGATAATGGTAGCAAGATCGCTGTTCAAATTGCGGAATCCTTCGATATTCATCAAAGCCTTCATTGCCTCAGGACTCGCAAGCAGGCGCTTCAAGGTATCATTGTCAACATTCACAAGCAATGCTGACTCCCAGCGTTTTGCAAGCAATGTCGCAGATGTACCAGCTAACGCAATATCAAGAATATCCTGAGCATCCACTTCTTTCATGCTGCTACCGTCATAAGCAAGAACAGGAAGGAACTTAATAAACTCACCGACCTTTGCCTCCGGATTGGACTCGTTGATGTCAAGCCTGCAACTATAATCCGAAATCTGTCTCAATGCTCTATCAAGAGCGAAGTCGAACACATAACACTCATTCTTCATGATTGTCTTGTCTCCGTCCTCATTCTTCACCTCCCACGGACTCTGCACACGGAATGCAGCCTGGAAATAAGTCTCAGGACTCTTCAGATTACGAAGCATAAATATGCCAGTCCAAGGCTTCACCGTAACGCCAGTTGTCAACTTACCGCAAGATAGAGTTATCGTCTTTGATTCAAGCGGGTCTGCCATACTCGCTTGTACCGGGTACAATGCATCAAGTCCAATACCGGCTCCAGTACCAGCACACACAACTACCTTATAATCGTGATAAAATCTGTTTTGCTTCTGTTTCAACAAATTAGCCATAGCAAAACAGGAAGCCACGTTTGGCAAGAACCATAAAGTATGCGAAAGCACATTGAGGAGACGTGTGTCGCTGAATGGCATCGGAGGCCTCTTGTCCTGACCTAACTTCAAGTCATCAATACTTGCCGGTAGGTAAGAACCACGAATAAGATCCAGCCACTTCTGAACTTCATTCTCATATTTGAACCTTGCATCCTCACCCTTACCCTCTGCAGCAAAGAAGAGATTAAGGTCAAATTCATCGAACTCACCCTGCTTTGCCACCTCTTGTATCTCATCTGGCATCCTATACGTAAGCATTACCATACGTGGCAGAGCAAGATAAGGATTGCCACTTCCTTTCCACTCCGCTTTTGCCCTCTGCTCATCAGAATATGTCCAGTTGAAAATCTGCTCCTCAATGAACTCACCATTATTGATTGCCCTGAACGGAGTACCAGACAAGAACAGATAATACTTTGTAGAGATTGGGAGCCAAGACTCATTGATTGCATTGCTGGCCTCTTCCTTCTGATACTTCTCTGCATCAAAGTTTACAGCATCTTCCTCATCCTCTTTCTCAAACAACTCTTTAGCACGCTCCCTCCATGCTCCGAAATGATATTCATCAAAAATCACTAGATCCCAGTTGGTGGCATGGATGAACTCATTCTTCGTCTTGATACCTCCACTCTCATTTGTGCCCAACATATCCTGGAAAGAACCGAACACAACTATCGGTTTAGACTTGTCTGCCCTCTGGAACTCCTGGTCAATATTCAGATTATTATTACGTGCATCCTTATTCGAGATATACTGCCATCCCTCAAAGTCAATATGCGTCACAAGATCCTCTCTCCACGCAGACTCAACAGCAGGTTTGAACGTGAGAATAAGCACTCTTGACAATCCCATCTTCTTCGCCAACTGATAACTCGCAAACGTCTTTCCGAAACGCATCTTGGCATTCCACAAGAATTTTGGAACACGATTCGGCTCATCCTTCAAAGACTGCTCAAAATACTCCTTCGTCTGCTTAACGGCACGGAACTGCTCCGGACGCATCTCAAAATTCTGAGTCCTGTTCTCCACATTAGAAGTTCCTGTGCGAAGTGACAGTATTGCTGCCATAACATCAGAAACCGAACATTTGAACCACTCATCAGTCTTGTCCATTGGATTCAGACGACGGAAACCCTTGCGTTCAAGTAATTTATGAACATCCTTGTCGGTAAAACAAGAACCATCATTCGACATAGCAGATTCCACCAATACAATCTCATATTGCACCTTGCTGGTATGCAACTGCTCATCAATGCGTTCCTTAGCAGACCGGTCAGTATAACCAATTTTCAAGAAACCTTTATGAGTTTCTACTCCTACCAGTTTATATGCATATATCGTAGGAGTAACCTTTGGGCGTTGAGGGAAGAAATTGTGTGCCATAATATTATCATTACTCCATTGATGTTATCATAGATTCGATGAATTCTATTTCGTCTTTATCAAGTCTGTATTTTTTATACAGCTCTTCGTCAGTCCATGGCTTTGAGAAATCTTGAATAGGTACAAATGAATATGTGCTTTGAGTCATGTTTTTATTTTTCCTCGCTCCAACAAGGCATCTAAAAAACTTTGTCTCAATATACGACTTTACATTTTTACATTCTATTTCACTGTTGAATGGTCCTATGCGTAGAAAGGTTTCCGTACATGCCGTATTAATACCTGCTATCTCTGATTTTCCAAGTATTCGGGCAGGAACAGGATAGCCAATTTGCCCCGCAGCTCCGTCGGCTTTAGAAATAAAGATTTTATATCTTGATAATTCGTCGATATTTCGCTCTATATATGATTTGGAAATATTCTTATAGACTCTTTTTCCACCTTCAACACCGAAGACCTTACAAGAGTTAATAAGGTTATTGCTCTCAACAAAAGCTGCTCGAAAGTAATAGGGATTTCTCGGACTAACAAGTTCGGAAAAACTCCTCTCATTAAAAGAGGCAACCTTTCTAATTATAGAAATAACTTCATTGTATCTAATGAACACATCTGCACCCTTTTCCAATAGAGGGCGTTCAGACATGGCTGTGATCTTATTTTGAGAATGAGAATATACCTTGCATAGCCCTTTGGAGTCTCGATTCCATAGAAAATAACATACACCACCTTCTATGGCAACACCTGGAAAACAATCATTAGCATTGCCAAAATCATGAATCTCTCTAATATGCTCATCGTGTAGCATCTCATCTCGAAAATCATCTAAACCTTTGCCTCCTGTAAACCATCGTGATGGCACAATCATGCTTAAATAACGAGGATTAAGTTTCTTCGCTTGCTGAATAAATTTATGATATATTGGCATTGCACTTGACCCAGTTCCTCC
>JAZRQU010000060.1:0-1624 GCA_045650045.1 Candidatus Egerieisoma sp.
TCTATGTTGCTTTCCAAATAATTTGGAATATTTTTTTGTTTGTTTTCTGTTTTTTATCAATCAGTTACCTATTTCTTCATTATTTTACTTGTTTTCTTAAAAGACACGAGTGCCATACCAGTACATTATGCGTTTACGCTGTACTGGACATTTTGCGACAAACGACAACAGACCTATCAGACAAACTTCTATAAGATGACGCGACACGGCTGTCGGCGCATCAATTTACTTCTTCAGAATATAGGCAAGACGCAACAATCTAACTGGAGATGAAGCCTTTCGGCTCATCAGGAAAATACAGGAGTCGTCTTATGTTGAAGTTGTCTATAGGCATGTCTTTTGCCTGCCTTTATCCCATTGGTGCGGTTCATATCTTGTGTTGTTCTTAAGCACATGAAATATAATGTTCGACAGTTTTCTGGCAATGCGTATGATGGCCTTATGAGGTTTCATCCTCTGGCAATAGTATCCGTATGCGGCGTTAAGCCCTTGGTCTTTGTGTACGGCCACCCAGCTTGCCTCCGTTATTAACGGTCCTATAACTTTGTTGCCACGGTACGTCTTTTCCCCATGTGAAACCTTTTCTCCGCTACTGTGGCATGTCGGTATGAGGCCTAGATACGAAGCGAACTGCCTTTCATTGCTGAACCTTTTAATGTCATAAATCTCAGTCAATATACACATGGCGACTATCATCCCGATGCCGGGGATGGAAAGCAGAAGGGCAAACCGCTCCCTGTACTTGTCCGACTGGCTGATTCTTCTTAATTCACGAGTACAGTCAAGGACATTCCTGCGCATGGAAAGCACCTGGCTTATGAGCAAGTCCAGCGACAGGCGGGTAGATGAAAGAAGTACAACCTCCTCCTTAAGCCACCTTATGAAAGATCCAGACCAATACGTGCCGGGACGGTCAAACCTTTCCGGGAGTTCCACCCCGTTCTGGTGCAGCAGATGCTTCACGCGGATTTTGTAGGAGGAGAGTTGGCTCTGGGCGGTTTTGCGTATGCGCATTACGGCCCTGTCATCCAGATTCTCCTTTTCACGGATATAGACAGGAGTCAGCAGGCCGGCTCTCAATGCCTTGGCCAATTTCTCGGAATCCACGGAATCGCTCTTCATCACTTTCTCATATTGAGAGGTGGGGATGTCTGCCGGGTTGATGACCATGCAGTTTATGCCTATATCCCTAAGTGAATAGTATGTGGAAAAACCGCTGAAGCCGGACTCGTAGACCGCATGGTATTCTCCTTCGGGATAACGACGCTCCAGAAAGTCCAGGAGTTCCCGGGCGGATGCTTTTTGCGCATGTGTATGCTTGAAACCCCTTTCTGTGATTACTGTGACTGACCATTTTTTTAAATGGACGTCTATTCCTACATAAATCTTTTGTCCTTTGAAAGAAATTCTGTTACTTTGCATTTGGTAAGGCTTTTGGTTGGACGGATATTTGTTTCTCTCTAACTGCAAATTTAATCTATTCCAATTTATCAGCCTTACTCTATTATAAAATCTTTTCAGGGGAATCGAATTTTTATAATTCGATTTCAATGAAAAACAATACTTTTCAGGCCAACGTGCCAATCTAATCAGGCTAACGTGGTGCAAACATAGTAACTAACTG
>JAZRQU010000061.1:0-14694 GCA_045650045.1 Candidatus Egerieisoma sp.
TGTACAGGCAATTACCCGTGGTGCCAATGATGTTGGAAAAGTGCATATACAGATAGAGAACAGAGGCAATATATATTATGGATTTTCCGCTAATACAGACATTGTTACCGCTTCTGTAGAGGCATTTATAGATGCCATAAGCAAATTTATATAGGAAACACTTTTATAATTGCCATATTTTGTTGCAATTGGGCAATTATTGCTATATTTGCGCACGAATTTTAACCCTTAACCGTAGTACATTAATGGCTTTTACTAATAACGTGATGATTGTCCGCCACGGCTTGCTTGCAAAGCTTGTTAAAATGTGGAGAGAGGACAGATTGGTTGAAGATATTGACAGACTTCCTATTGAGCTAAGCCCAAGAAAGTCAAAAGTGAAAGGACGCTGCTGTATCCATAAGGAGCGTGCAGTATGGAAATATAAATCACTTCCACTTTTGGGATTTGACATGACAGATGAGAAAGATGAGCTTACTCCACTGTCGTACTATGCCCAGGCTGCAGTTACAAGAGATGTAAATCCTAAGGAGAGCATCCTTACCGTAATTGATGAGGCTTGTTCATCATGCGTACAGGTAAACTATGAGATTACAAACCTTTGCCGTGGTTGTGTTGCTAGAAGCTGCTACATGAACTGTCCTAAAGACGCAATCCACTTCAAGAATAATGGTCAGGCAGAGATTGATCATGAAAAATGTATCAGCTGCGGCAAGTGCCACTCAAGCTGTCCATACCATGCCATTGTATATATCCCTGTTCCTTGTGAGGACGTTTGTCCTGTAAAGGCTATCAGCAAGGATGAGTACGGTGTAGAGCACATAGATGAGAGCAAATGTATCTACTGCGGTAAATGTATCAATGCTTGTCCATTTGGTGCAATCTTTGAGATTTCACAGGTATTTGATATTCTTCAGAGCATCAAACGTGGTGAGAAAGTTGTAGCAATGGTTGCTCCTGCAATCCTTGGCCAGTTCAGTGAGCCAATTGAGCAGATTTACGGTGCAATCAAATCTATAGGGTTTACTGATGTAATTGAGGTTGCCCAGGGCGCAATGGTTACAACAGAGAAAGAGGCTCATGAGCTTGAGGAGAAATTGGAAGAGGGTCAGCCATTCATGACTACCAGCTGCTGTCCGTCTTATATCCAGCTTGCAAAGAAACATATGCCTGAGATGGAGAAATACATCTCAACTACAAAATCTCCAATGTACTACACTGCAGAGATTGTAAAGGCAAAAGACCCTGAGGCAAAGACTGTATTCATCGGCCCTTGTATTGCAAAGAGAAAAGAGGCTACATACCACGACAATGTTGACTATGTAATGACATTTGAGGAGTTGGGTTCAATCTTTGACGGCTTCAACATTGACATGAAACAGATTGAGCCAATGACAATGCCGTTCACTTCTGTTAAGGAGGCTCTCGGATTTGCTCAGGACGGCGGTGTTACACAGGCTGTAAAAGTATTCCTTGACAAGGCAAATCTTCCTGCCCTTAAGGTAGCCAACCTTAACAAGAAGAACATTGCAATGCTTAAGGTTTACGGCAAGACAGGCAAATGCCCTGCACCTTTCATTGAGGTTATGGCTTGTGAGGGAGGTTGCGCTTCTGGTCCATGTATCAGAACTGACAAGGTTACCTCTCAAAAAAGAATGACCGCAGAGCTTAACAAGCGATAAGCTGCACAACAATAAATGAATCCCGGGATGCAAAAAAATATGCCTTCCGGGATTTTTTTATTTCAAATTTATTATATTTGCAAGGATGAACAAAAGCCCTCATATCATTCAGATTACATCCATGCCCTCTATGGCAATGGGTATGATGGGCATGTGCATTATGCGAATGCATCGTTAAGATGCTTCCATATTCTTCCTAGATTTATCTTGGGCAGGATGCGCAGGGTATTTCATCAGCAAAAAACTTTCAATTCACTTATTGCACAACACATAAAATACGCTTTTATGTCAAACTATAAATTTGATACGCTTCAGGTGCGTGCAGGTGCACAGCCCGATCCTGTAACAGGAGCATGCATCACCCCTATATACCAGACCTCGGCATACGCATTCAGGAATGTTGAGCACGGAAAAAAACTTTTTGAGCTTGAAGAGGCAGGCAACATATATTCACGACTTGGAAACCCTACAGCAGATGTCCTTGAACAGAGGATTGCAGCATTGGAGAAAGGTACTGCAGCCGTTTCTTCAACATGCGGAATGAGCGCACAGTTCCTTGCCATCTCATCCATCTGCAATGCAGGAGACAACATCATCAGTTCAATGTCGCTTTACGGCGGAACCTTCAACCAGTTCAAGGTTACCCTTCCTAAACTTGGCATTAACGTAAAACTCAACAAATGCAATAACAGGGAGGAGATTGAGAGCCTTATTGACGGGAACACAAAGGCAATCTACGTTGAGACTATTGCAAATTCCGACTTCTCTGTTCCTGATTTCCAGATGTTGGCGGAGATCTGCAAGGAGCACAAAATACTTTTCATTGTAGACAACACATTCGGTTGTGCAGGCTATGTATGTGCACCTGTTGACTTTGGTGCAAACATCATCTGCCACTCCGCAACAAAATATATTGGCGGACACGGCAACTCCCTTGCCGGAATCATTGTAGACTGCGGCAACTTCAACTGGTTTGAGAGCGGCAAATACCCCCAGCTTACAGAGCCTTGTGCTTCATACCACAACATCAAGTTTGCAGAGCACTTTGGCAACAGCGCTTTTGCTGCATACGTAAGATGCGTGGCATTGAGAGATTTTGGCAGCTGCCTATCTCCTTTCAATGCATTCCTGGTACTTACAGGATGCGAGACTCTTTCTTTAAGATGCCAGCGCGTGTGTGACAACACCCTTGCACTTGCAAAATGGCTGGAGAAACATCCGATGGTTGAGAAAGTGAACTACCCTGGCCTAGAAAGCCACCCTTCACACCAGAATGCTCTCAAATACCTTCGCAACGGATTTGGTGGAGTGTTTACAGTAGATTTAAAGGTAAGCAGAGAGGATGCCGGCAACTTTGTAAACAACCTGAAACTTTACACCCTGCTTACAAACCTTGGAGACAACCGCTCACTTATCTCCCACCCTGCAACTACCACACACGGGCAGTTGAGCGATCAGGAGCTTTTGAGCATTGGAATTGCACCTGGCACATTAAGGATAAGCGTAGGAATTGAAGATATTGAAGACCTTATTGCAGATTTCCAGCAGGCACTGGATTCTATAAGCAAATAACCGGTATGGAAAGGAGATATTACAGACATAACGGACCATTTGCATTGGAATGTGGCGATGTGCTGGAAGAAATGGAGATATGCTACCATATTTCCAAAGAATACTCAAGGGAGGGATCTGCGGAGAAGAAAGTTATCTGGATTACCCATGCCCTTACAGCCAACTCTGACCCTACAGACTGGTGGGATGTTCTGGTTGGAGAGGGGAAATTCTTTGATCCAAGAAAATATACCATAGTTTGTGCAAATATCCTTGGCTCGTGCTACGGCAGCACCTCTCCGTGCTCCATCAATCCTGCAACAGGGAAGCCTTACCTTCTCAATTTTCCAAAGACAACAGTAAGGGATATTGCCCAATGCCACAATATGCTCCTTGAGCATTTGGGGCTTGAGAAAGTAGACCTGCTTATTGGAGGATCGGTTGGAGGATTCCAGGCGTTGGAGTGGAGTATCATGTATCCGCAGAAGATAAAAAACCTGGTACTGCTTGCCTGCAACTGCCGCTTTACCCCTTGGGGAAGCGCATTCAATGAATCCATGAGAATGGCCCTATATACAGACCCTTCATTTGAAAAACAGGAATTCACAGAAATTTTTGAATGGGAAGACTTCTCAACCAAACGTGGTGAGGGAGGGAATAAAATTGTCGGGAAGAGAATTGAACCTCTTGGAGGAAAGGCAGGCTTGGCTGCAGCAAGATCAATTGCCCTCATTTCTTACAGGAGCTTTGAAGGTTACAACACCACCCAAACAGAGAGCGATGAGGACTGCATTTTCCCGCAGAGGGCCGGTTCATACCAGAGATACCAGGGCAAGAAACTTGTAGACAGGTTTGATGCCTATTCATACATGAGCATGCTCAATCTTACAGACAGCCACAATGTGGGACGCTACAGGGGAGGCGTGGAGAAGGCATTGGAAATGGTTACAGCAAACACAGTGTGTGTGGGAATAGATTCAGACGGCCTCTTCCCAACCTGTGAACAGAAATTTATGGCACAACACATTCCAGGGGCAAGATATATGGAGATTACCTCTGCATTCGGACACGACGGATTCCTTCTGGAATGGAAACAGATAAAAGATATTGTAGAGAGTGAAAACCTTATTTAACGGTTAAGGAGAAAGATTATGCAAGTATTGAAATTTGGCGGAAGCTCGGTTGCCAACGCCACCAACATAAACAAAGTGATTGCCATTGTAAAGAATGCATTGGCAAATGACAGGACAGTTGTAGTTTCCTCTGCCATCAGCGGGGCTACAGATGCACTCCTGCTTATTGGGAAAACGGCTAAGAACGGAGATGAGAGCTATCTTCAGCTCATTGACGCCCTTCAGGAGAAGCATAATGCAATAATTGCAGAGCTTATACCGGCAGAGGAGTCCGAGACAATAAAGGAGACCTGCAACGGACTTTTCAATAAACTGAGGGAGATCTGCAAGGGTGTGTTCCTTTTGAAGGAGCTTACAGAGCTCAGCCAGGACCACATAGTAAGCTTTGGAGAGATCCTTTCAACCAACATCATCAGCGCAAAGCTGAAATCCTTGAATATCAGCCACCAGTGGAAAGATTCAAGAGAACTGGTAAAGACAGAACTTGTTCAGGGGAAAAACGCCGTAATTGACAACCTTACAGGCAGCAATATCTGGGAGTATTTCAGCAACGACCAGCACAAGCTGTACATAATGCCCGGCTTCATCGCATCAGACCTTGCAGGACGTACAACCACCCTTGGCCGCGGCGGCTCAGACTACACCGCATCAATCATAGCAGTGGGCACCCAGGCACGCAGACTTGAGATCTGGACAGATGTATGCGGAATGATGACAGCAGACCCACGCGTAGTAGCAGACGCACGCCCTATCAGGAACATATCATACAAGGAGGCCCTTGAACTTTCACACTTTGGGGCAAAAGTAGTATATCCACCTACAATCCAACCAGTTGTAAAACAAGGAATTCCAATTTATGTAAAGAACACCTTTGCTCCCGACGATTTTGGAACCCTCATAGAGCGCAACCCGCCTGAGGGACAGGAGAAGATCCGTGGAATCTCCTCTTCCAACAAGATTGCCCTCCTTTCAATGGAAGGAAGCGGCATGGTGGGAATCCCAGGCTACTCCAGCAAGCTGTTTGACACATTGAGCAAGAACAATGTGAATATCATCCTCATTACCCAGGCATCATCTGTACACACTATGTGCATTGCAATTGCAGAGGAGGATGCAGACAAGGCAAAGAAGGCGGCAGACGAACTGTTCGCCTACGAGATATCCCTTGGCAAGGTAGATCCGCTGAAAGTGGAGAAAGGATTCTCAATCATCTCCCTTGTAGGTGACGACATGAAGAACCAGAGCGGTGCCAGCGGAAAGATGTTTGAGGCCCTTGGACGGGAAGGAATCAACATTCGTGCAATTGCTCAGGGTTCCTCAGAAAAGAATGTGTCCGCAGTACTGCACACACAGGATGTGAACGACGCCATCAGGGCTATACACACAGAATTCTTTGGAAACGCCGCAAACAGGGTAAACCTTTTCATTGCAGGATACGGCACTGTATCAAAGGCACTTGTAGATATAATCTTTGCACAGCGCAAATCCATTAAGGAGAGACTTGGCAAGGAGATTGTCATCTGCGGAATCTGCAACAGCAGGAACTACATCATCAACCGCAACGGAATAGAGCCCGGTTTCAACCTTGCTGAGGGTGAGGCCAATACAGACAACGCATACATCTCACAGATCTGCAACATGAAACTGAGCAACTCAATCTTTGCAGACTGTACAGCCAACCGCAACATTGCATCGCTGTATGTAGATTTGTTCCGCCACAAGTTCTCGGTTGTAGCATGCAACAAGATTGCCAACTCACTTTCTTACGAGTCTTATAGGGAGCTCTTTGCAACAGCCCGTAGGGAGAAGGTACAGTACAAATATGAGACCACCGTATGTGCGGCACTTCCTGTCCTTGAGACCATCCTGCAGCTTGTAAACTGCGGTGATTCCATCAGGAAGATGGAGGGAATCCTGTCGGGAACATTGAACTTCCTGTTCAGCAATTATAACGGAGAAAAATCTTTCGCAACCCTTGTAAAAGAGGCGACTGAAAAAGGATATGCAGAGCCCGATCCAAGGCTTGACCTTGCAGGAACAGATGTTTTCCGCAAATTCCTCATCTCTTCCCGACAGGCAGGCTTTGCCATTGACACCCAGGATGTGGATTTCCAGGGATTCATTCCGGAGGAGATCATGTGCAAGGAGGAGACACATTTCCCTTCTTATGCAGAGAAGTTCTATGCAGCACTTGAGGCATACGAGCCAGAGCTTAAGGCACAGTATACCCAAGCAGTAGAGCGCGGAGAGAAACTGAGGTTCATTGCATCAATGGATGCCACCCGCACACAGGAGAACGGTAAACCGGTATGTACAATCTCACTCAGGAGCATTGGCAAGGAGCATCCGTTCTATACCCTTGAGGGTACAGACAACGCGGTAATCATTGAAAGTGAATATTACCCTAACGCTATAGTAATTAAAGGTGCCGGAGCAGGTGCGAAACAGACTGCAGGCGGCGTATTGAATGACATTTTGAGCATATAGGATATTATGAAAGTAGCAGTAGTTGGTGCCACCGGACTGGTTGGCAGAAATATGTTGAGAGTGTTGCAGGAGAGGAATTTTCCTGTTACAGAGCTTATCCCGGTAGCTTCTGAGAGATCGCTGGGAAGCAAAGTTGAATTTAACGGCAAGGAATATGCGGTATGTACACCGCAACAGGCTATCGGGATGAAACCTGCAATAGCACTCTTCTCTGCAGGAAGTGGTGTTTCAAAGGAGTGGGCTCCAAAATTTGCAGAAGTTGGGACTTATGTGATTGACAACTCTGCCTGCTGGAGGATGGACCCAACCAAGAAACTGGTGATTCCCGAGATTAACGGGGATGTGATTGGGGAGGGTGACCGCATCATTGCAAACCCCAACTGTTCAACCATTCAGATGCTGGTTGCAATTGCAGAACTTCACAAGAGATTTACTATAAAGAGGATTGTGGTTTCAACCTACCAGTGCATTACAGGAACAGGCAAAAAGGCTGTAGACCAGATGAGTGCAGAGAGAGAAGGTGTTGAACCAACCACAGTTGCATACCCATATCAGATAGACCTGAACCTCCTTCCACACATTGATGTGTTCCTTGAGAACGGCTACACCAAGGAGGAGATGAAAATGGTGAACGAGACCCACAAGATCATGAGGGACGAGAGCATAAGGGTATCCCCTACCACCGTAAGGGTTCCGGTTCTTGGAGGACATGCGGAGTCCATCAACCTTGAGTTTGCAAAACCGTTTGAGATGGAGGAGATCTTTGAGACCTTGAGGAATACTGCCGGTGTGGTTTTGCAGGATGCAGTAAAGCTTGAGAACGGCGCCCAGCCTTCTGCAATAGGTTCTACAGAGAATCTCCCTTACCCAATGCCGCTGTTCACAAAAGACCGGGATGAGGTGTTTGTTGGAAGGGTAAGAAGAGACCCTTCACTGGAGAACGGCATAAATCTCTGGTGTGTGGCCGACAACTTGAGGAAAGGGGCCGCCACAAATGCGGTGCAGATAGCAGAACTATTAGTACAGAGGGGGTTGGTTTAACCCCCTTTTTTTTGTACTTTTGCGCAATATGCACAAATGCGTACCAAAAAAAGATGAGTGAGCTTACAGAAAACCAGATTAAGTTCTCTGACTACACAGAGGCAGATTTTGAAACCCTTAGCTGGAATGAACATATCAGGAGAAGATCCGGCATGTACATAGGCAAACTGGGAGACGGCTCTTCTCCCGACGACGGATTGTACATCCTCTTCAAGGAGATTGTGGACAACGCCATTGACGAGTTCATCATGGGACACGGAAAGAGCGTAAAGATGACAATTGACAAGGAGAATCTGGTTACAGTAAGGGACCACGGACGAGGCATTCCCCTTGGCAAGCTGGTTGACGCGGTGAGCAAGATGAACACCGGTGCCAAATACGGCAGCAACGCCTTCTCAAAATCTGTAGGTTTGAACGGTGTGGGTACCAAGGCTGTAAATGCCACATCATCTTATTTCTACATACAGTCTTTCCGCGACGGCGAGAGCGCATGGGCCCAGTTCTCACAGGGAAACCTTGTAGACTCAGGCACCTGTACCACTACCGAGAAAAACGGAACACTTGTAAAATACATAGCAGACCCGGAGCTTTACGGAAACTACAAATACAACTTTGAGTTCATTGAGACAATGCTCAAGAACTACTCTTACCTGAATACAGGCCTTTCGCTCAACTTCAATGGTACAGAGTTCAAATCAAAGAACGGTCTGCTGGACCTTATCAACGACTCACTTTCGGAGACTCCCCTCTACGAGCCTATCCACCTTCAGGGGAAGGACATTGAGGTTACAATCACCCACGGCACCGAGAACGGCGAGAACATAAGCTCTTTTGTGAACGGACAGAATACCATTCACGGAGGAACCCACCTTGCAGCATTCCGCGAGGGTATTGCAAAAACCATCAAGGACTTCTTCAAGAAAGACTTTGACCCTAAAGATGTAAGGCAGTCTATAGTTGGAGCTATAAGCATAAAGGTTGTAGAGCCGAACTTCTCCAACCAGACAAAGACTTACCTCAGTTCAAAAGAAGTTGAACCAAACGGCCAGAGCATCAGGAACTTCATTGTAGAGTTCCTCTCATCTGAGCTGGACAACTACCTTCACAAGAACCCTGCACAGGCAGATGCCATCCTCAAGAAAGTTCTTGCAAATGAGAAAGAAAGGAAGGCCATATCGGGAATACAGAAACTTGCCAGGGAGAGGGCAAAGAAGGCAAGCCTGAACAACAAGAAACTCAGGGATTGCCGTATCCACTACGGAGACAAGGATTCAAGAAACCAGGACACCATGCTCTTCATAACCGAGGGTGACTCTGCAAGCGGTTCAATTACAAAGAGCCGCGATGTGAACACCCAGGCAGTATTCTCGTTGCGAGGCAAGCCTTTCAACTGCTATGACTGCACAAAGGAGATCGTATACAAGAACGAGGAGTTCAACCTTCTGCAGGCTGCCCTCAACATTGAGGACGACCTGGAGAATCTCCGCTACAACAAGATAGTTGTTGCAACCGATGCCGATGTGGACGGTATGCACATCCGTCTGCTGCTGCACACATTCTTCCTGCAGTTCTTCCCCGACCTTATCCGTAAAGGACACCTGTACATCCTGCAGACCCCACTTTTCCGCGTAAGGAAGAAGAGCGAGACCTATTACTGCTACACCAGCGAGGAGAAGGAGAAAGCCATAAAGAAACTTGGCAAAAATCCTGAAATCACCCGATTCAAAGGACTTGGTGAGATTTCTCCCGATGAGTTCAGAGGTTTCATCGGAGACAATATCAGGCTTGACAAAGTAAGGTTGAGTAAAGATGACAACATTCACGAACTGCTTGAGTTCTACATGGGAAAGAATACCATGGAGAGACAGCACTTCATAAAGAGCAACCTCCGCTCAGACCTGATACTTGAAGAGCTTGCAGAAAAATCAAATATGTATTAGAAAATTTTATCAAATATGAGACAACGTATCTGTAAATTCCTTTTGAAACTCTTCGGATGGAAAGCCGGAGAACCGCCATGTCCAGGTAATAAGGCCATAATCCTTGGCGTACCCCACACTTCTGCATGGGATTTCATGATTTCATTCTTCTACTACTACGGTGTTGGTGGGAAAGCCTTTGTAATGGTAAAGAAGGAATTCTTCTGGGGTCCGTTGGGACCTATTGTACGCTGGATGGGTGGCGTTCCTGTAGACCGTTCTAGAGGTGCCACTGTTGCCAAACAGATGATTGATGCAATGAACAAGGCAGAGTACATGCACCTTGCCATTGCCCCTGAGGGAACCAGAAAACGTACCGACAACTGGAAAACCGGCTTCCACACAATAGCAAGAGCGTGCAATGTACCGGTATACCTGGGTTACTTCGACTGGAAAACCAAGACCATAGGACGCGGTGAGCTGTTTGAGCTTACAGATGATGCCAAAGCAGACATGAAACGTATCAGACAGCACTATAAAGACAAAGGTTACGGAGCAAAATATCCCGAACTTTACTCTACCGGTAAAGATTTGGAATAATATTTGTATAATTACACCTACTGAATAAACAAACAACTTTTATATAATGGATTTTAAAAACCTGAAAGGACTGCTAAAAGCTAGTACAGAGGCTTTTGCAAACAACAAGTTCCTTTGTATCATTGACGGCAGTTACTACACTTTCAAGTCATTCGGCGAGAAAGTAAAAGAGATAGCAGCCCTGTTGCACAAAAATGGCGTAAAGGCCGGAGACAGGATTGGTATCCTGTGCCAGAGCATGCCCAACTGGGGCGTGGCATTCATGGCCGGATCTGCATACGGCAAGATTTCTGTTCCTATGCTTCCCGATTTCTCTGTTGACGAGATTAACAACATTATAAACCACTCCGAGTGCAAAGGTATCTTTGTATCGCAGAGGCTTGCCCACAAGCTTACAGACGACATGAAGGAGAAGCTTGAGTTCATCATTGAGGTTGACACCTTCAAGGTACTCAAAGGTGTTGAGTGCACTGAACTTGAGAATGCAGATGTTGAGATGATGGATTCTGAAGAAGAGGATCTTGCTACAATCATCTACACTTCCGGCACTACCGGCAACTCGAAAGGTGTGATGCTTACCCACAAGAACCTTTGTTCACATGTAAGGATTGCCAACAAGATGAGACCTTCATACGAGTGGGATGTATGGTTGTCTGTACTTCCATTGTCGCACACATTGGAGTTCAGCCTTTCATTCCTTCTCCCTATGCTTGCAGGAGCATCAGTATACTACCTCGACAGACCTCCAGTACCAAAATTGCTTATGAAGGCATTGAAAGAGGTAAGACCTACTACAATGCTTACAGTTCCTATGATTATTGAGAAGATCTACAAGAATGCAATTCTTCCAAAGATCAACTCAAATGCAGTTATGTCAAAGATCTACAGGAGTTCTGCAATTGGAAGGAAACTTATAAACAAAATTGTCGGGAAGACACTTAGGGAGACCTTTGGCGGAAGAATGAGATTCTACGGCATTGGCGGTGCAAAACTTGACGGCACCGTAGAGAAATTCCTTCTTGAGGCAAACTTCCCATACGCTATAGGATACGGCCTTACAGAGTGCTCACCACTTCTTGCAGGTGCCACTCCAGACCTTGTAAAATGGCAGACTACAGGTCCTGCCGTGCCTAACGTGCAGCTTAAGATCAACAACCCCGATCCTGTAACCGGCGAGGGCGAGATTGTAGCAAAAGGACCTAACATCATGCCTGGCTACTACAAGAATCCTGAGGCTACCAAAGAGGCATTTACAGAGGACGGATGGTTCAGGACCAAAGACCTTGGCTACATTGACGAGAAAGGATGGCTTTCAATCAGAGGCCGCCTTAACAGCATGATAGTAGGTCCAAGCGGTGAGAACATATACCCTGAGGAGATTGAGACAGTAATCAACTCACATGCCTGCGTTGCAGAATCGGTAGTTACCATGAAGAAAGGCGCCCTTATTGCAAAAGTTTGCATTCATCCCGACAAAATTGAGGCCATCAGCAAGATGAAAGATGAAGCCCTTGCAGCATACAAGGCAAAGAAACTCCAGCTGATTGAGGCATATGAGGCCAAGAAACAGGAGTGGCTTAAAGAGTATGAGGGCAAGAAAGAAGAGTGGAAAGCCGATTACGACCAGATGAGAAGGGAGATGTACAAGAGCTATGTAGCCAAGAAAGAGGAGGCTGCAGCAGCTTACCTTGCCAAAAAAGAGGAGGCCAAAAAAGCCCTTGAAACAAAAATGAAGGAGTGGGAAAAAGAGATCCAGAACTATGTAAACGAAAAAGTGAACAAGTTCTCAAAAATCTCACAGGTTGAGCTCCGCACCGAGGCTTTTGAGAAAACTGCCACCCAGAAAATCAAGAGATACTTGTACGCATAAGTACATTTGACTAAATAGAAGAGGAAGCAAATAATTAATTTAATTATTTGCTTCCTGTCTTTATATTAAGTATCAAACTATCATTCTGCGCACAGAATGCCCCTTTCGTGCACAAAAAAGGGCAACCCTGCTGGGTCACCCTTTTTATATATCAAATCTGAGGTTCAGATTAGAATTTCTGCATAAGCATCTCAACGATCTTGATAGCTGCATAAGCAACTGGAGTACCAGGACCGAAAATAGCAGCTGCACCAGCTTTGTAAAGAGCATCGTAATCCTGAGCAGGGATAACACCACCAGCTACAACGATGATGTCCTCTCTACCAAGTTTCTTAAGCTCGTCTACGATCTGAGGAACAAGAGTCTTGTGACCTGCAGCCAATGAAGATACACCTACTACGTGTACGTCGTTCTCCACTGCCTGTTTTGCAGCCTCCTCCGGAGTCTGGAACAAAGGACCCATATCCACGTCAAAGCCGCAGTCTGCATAACCTGTTGCAACAACTTTAGCACCACGGTCGTGACCGTCCTGACCAAGTTTTGCAATCATGATTCTAGGCTGACGACCCTCTTTCTTAGCGAACTCAGCAACAAGCTCTTTTGCTTTCTCAAAGTCTGAATCGTTTTTAACCTCTGAAGAGTAAACACCTGTATTCATACGGATAACTGCTTTATAACGTCCAACTACTTTCTCGCAAGCATCAGAGATCTCTCCCAATGAAGCACGAGCCTTAGCTGCCTCAACTGCAAGCTCAAGAAGGTTGCCAGAGTTGTTTGCAACTGCCTCAGTAATAGCGTCAAGACACTGCTGTACTTTAGCGTTGTCGCGGTTAGCTCTAAGCTCTTTAAGTCTTGCAATCTGCTGCTCACGTACCTTAGCGTTATCAACGTCAAGAATCTCAATTGGATCCTCTTTCTCAAGACGGTATTTGTTGATACCAACGATTGTATCAATACCAGAGTCGATTCTAGCCTGTTTTCTTGCTGCAGCCTCCTCAATTCTTAGTTTAGGAATACCTGTCTCGATAGCTTTTGCCATACCGCCAAGCTCCTCAACCTCCTGAATGTGAGCCCAAGCTTTGTCTGCCAACTCCTTAGTTAGGCTCTCAATGTAGTAAGAACCTGCCCATGGGTCGATAGATTTACATACGCTGGTCTCCTCCTGGATGTAGATCTGGGTGTTACGTGCAATACGTGCAGAGAAGTCTGTAGGAAGTGCGATAGCCTCATCCAATGCATTTGTATGCAATGACTGGGTGTGACCAAGAGCTGCACCCATAGCCTCGATACAAGTTCTTGCTACGTTGTTGAATGGATCCTGCTCGGTTAGTGACCAACCTGAAGTCTGACAGTGGGTTCTCAATGACAATGATTTAGGGTTCTGTGGGTTGAACTGGTTAACCAACTTAGCCCAGATCATACGTGCAGCACGCATTTTTGCAATCTCCATGAAGTGGTTCATACCAATTGCCCAGAAGAATGATAGACGTGGTGCAAATGCATCAACTGAGATACCTGCCTTGATACCTGTTCTCAAATACTCAAGACCGTCTGCCAATGTGTAAGCCATCTCAATGTCATTGGTAGCACCAGCCTCCTGCATGTGGTAGCCGGAGATTGAAATTGAGTTGAACTTAGGCATATATTTAGAAGTGTAAGCGAAGATATCGCCAATGATTCTCATTGAGAACTCTGGTGGGTAAATGTAGGTATTACGAACCATGAACTCCTTAAGGATATCGTTCTGGATAGTACCAGCCATCTCCTCAAGTTTAGCACCCTGCTCCAAACCTGCTACAATGTAGAAAGCCATAACTGGAAGAACGGCACCGTTCATAGTCATTGATACAGACATCTTGTTTAGAGGAATCTGATCAAACAAAATCTTCATATCCTCTACTGAACAGATAGATACACCTGCTTTACCAACGTCACCAACTACACGTGGGTGGTCAGCATCGTAACCACGGTGAGTAGCCAAGTCGAAAGCTACTGAAAGACCTTTCTGACCTGCAGCAAGGTTTCTTCTGTAGAATGCATTTGACTCCTCAGCTGTAGAGAAACCTGCATACTGTCTTACAGTCCAAGGTTTCTGTACATACATTGTGCTGTAAGGTCCACGTAGGAAAGGAGCTACACCTGCAGCATAGTTCAAATGCTCCATTCCCTCAAGATCAGAGGCACTGTAGTTTGTTTTTACAGCAATCCTCTCTGGTGTCATCCACTCGCTGTTGTTCTGCTGGGTGCAAGCAGCGCCACCTGTATATTTTAGTTCTGAAAAATTCGGACGCATAATCTTATATGTCTTTTAATTTTATTATTGCTTATTTAATACCCAATTTAGCCTGATAACCTTTTAGAGTCTCAAGAACATTGCTCTTGACGCTAATGAAGTTCTCAATGCCTTTAGC
>JAZRQU010000062.1:0-23143 GCA_045650045.1 Candidatus Egerieisoma sp.
AGTTTGGGTATCTGTAACGGTTGTCAGCTGATGTCTGAGTTGGGTCTGTTGACTCCTTCAGCACGTGAGCTTTCTCCTAAGATGGTTCACAACAATTCTCATAAATATGAGAGTGCGTTTGTGGGTGTTACCATTGAGAACAGCCCTTCAATTATGCTAGGCGGTTTGGCTGGCAGCAAACTTGGTATCTGGGTTGCCCACGGTGAGGGTAAATTCTCATTCCCTGCCGGCATGGGTCATTTCAATGTTGCAGCCCGTTATAACTACAACGCTTACCCAGCTAACCCTAACGGTTCTCCAGAGGGCATAGCTGCTGTTTGTAGCACAGACGGCCGCCACTTGGCAATGATGCCACACCCTGAGCGTTGCTTGCGTCCTTGGAACTGGGCCCACTACCCTGCTGAACTTCGTTCACAGGAGATCACCCCTTGGATTGAGATGTTCATCAACGCCCGCGTTTGGTGTTCTGGCAAATAATTGGGCTTAGGTTACTATACCTATATATATAATAGGAGCTCCTCACGGGGGGCTCCTATTATTTTTACCCACTATGTGCCCACTGGGACGACGTCCCAATGGGCGTTTTGGGGGTACATGGAAGAAATCTGCCCATTGGGACGACGTCCCAATGGGCAGATTTTATAGTTTGCGGCCGGCGAGTTCGCTGAGCTCGCTGCGTTCGCCTTTGACGAGGTTGATGTGGGCGAAGAGGTTTTCGCCGTAGAGTTTTTCGCTCAGGTGGGTGAGGCCGTTGGACCATTTGTCCAGGTAAGGCTGGTCTATCTGGTTAACATCTCCGGTGAAAACTATCTTGGTTCCTTCACCGGCACGGGTGATGATGGTCTTCACTTCGTGCGGGGTGAGGTTCTGGGCTTCATCTATGATGAAGAAGGTGTTGGAGAGGGATCGGCCGCGGATGTAGGCAAGCGGACTGATGAGCAGTTGCTCACGGCGAAGCATCTCTTCTATTTTTATGTTTTCTTTGCTGGTGCTGCGGAAGTTCTTCTTTATTACGGCAAGGTTGTCGTAAAGCGGAAGCATATACGGACCAATCTTCTCTTTGGCGTCGCCAGGTAGGAATCCTATTTCCTGGTTCTTGAGCGGTATTACCGGCCGGGAAAGGAGTATCTGGTCGTATAGATGGGTCTGTGCCAGGGCTCCGGCCAGGGCAATGAGGGTTTTTCCTGTTCCTGCTGTACCGGTAAGGGAGACAAGTTTTATGTCGGGATTAAGGATTGCATCCATCGCAAAGACCTGCTCCTCGTTGCGCGGGGAGATGCCGTAGGCAGTGAGCGGCTCTACCATCAGGATGTTGCCGGTATTGTGGTTATAGCGGGCCAGGATGGAATCACCGTCGGGATGACGGAAATTGTAGAGCTGGTTGCACGGTGGGGTCTTGTAGCGGAAGGCCGCCAATGGTACCCCCTGCTCCTGCTCCACCAACTGGTTGAGCAGCTCCGGGCTGGCCCCCTTCACGTGGATTACCCTTTTCTCGTTCTGGCTGATGCGCTCCTCCTTGATGTGGTCCGTGAGGTAGTCCTGCACGAACATTCCTACAGCCTTGGCCTTCATCCTCAAGTTTACGTCTTTGGTAACAAGGGCTACCGTGCGGTTGCCGTAGTTGTGCTTGTACCAGATGGCGGTGGCCAGGATACGATGATCTTGGGTATCATCCTTAAAGGTGTTCTGGAGATCTTTAGGGAATTCCTTGTTTGTGGTTACAGTAAGGGTGCCCCGTTTTTTTCCTAACGGATAGCCGTGGCCGTTAAAGAGTCTCGGGTCGGAGATTTCATCTATGGTGCGGACAAACTCCCGCGCGTTGTAGTTTAGGGTGTCGTTCCCATACTTGAATTTGTCAACCTCTTCCAGAACAGCCAGAGGGATTACCAGGTCATTTTCCTGAAAATTGTAGATTGCACGATGGTCATGCAAAATCACGTTTGTGTCCAGCACAAAAATCTTTGGTAATTTTTGCATAGCAGTGGTTTTTGTAAAGTTAACAAATTTTTTTGAGTTTTGTTATTTGCCCACTGGGACGTTGTCCTAATGGGCGCTTTTGAGTGTAGGTTTGCCAAAAAGAGTAATTTATTTTAGGATAAAACAATTTCTTCTGATTGTAAGGTATGTTTTTACTCAAAAACTTTTCCAGATGAATGGCATGTTGTAAATTGGAGAAAATTGACATGCTTATGAACAAAAGAAAGAGAGAACAAGAAGGGAATATGCATGTGTATTTCAGGGCCAATGGCAGATACACTGTATTTTATGATGATGAGGATAATTTTGAACTCTTGAGGCGGATGGACAAGTTTGCCAAACATTACGAAAGCAAATTGCTGGATTTTGTATTGATGGGAAACCACGCTCATTTTCTTGTGAATACCACATGTGTTACTGAATTGATGAGGGAGACTTTGAAGAGTTATTCCCGTTGGTACAATAAGAAATACAAGAATAGCAATAAGGTATTTGCTACGCCATTCTCGAGTGCATGCAAGAGAACTGATGAATGGGCACTGATGAGCAGCATTTATATTCTGCAGAACCCGGTTGTCGCAGGTATGTGTGCACGAGCCGAAGATTACAAGTGGTCTTCAGCCTTAATGCATTTTAAAGATGCTAAGAAATCTATTCCTATTGGATATGAGCATTATCTTCAACTTTGCTCATGTATTGATATTGATACCAGTTTTATAGACAGCATGTTTGGAAGTTATGAGGAGTTTCTGGATTTTGTGAATAAAGACTCTATTCCCCGTTCAACTGTTATTCCCAAGGATTCAAAGTGGGAAATGTGGCCAATGGAGAGGCTTTCTGCTGAAGTAAGCCGATTACTTGAGGGAAGAGTGCTAAATAATCTCAGCAAAGAAGAAATGAAGGAGCTGATAGTAACTTTAGACAGGGAGACTATATGCAGAATGAGACATATCTCATCTCTTCTACATGTGGACTATTATTTTGTAAAAAGATGCCTCATGAACAGTAAGCGCAAGTTGTAACTGTTTATAAGTTTGAGAAGCACCGCAGCCGGAATAAAGCATCTCCGGCTGCTACAGTCAACACCCCCCATGAGAGTTTTATGGCTCTCATGGGATTTTTTTTGCTGTTGCTTGAGGGTTCCTGACGCAAGCAACGAAAATGCCCACTGGGACGACGTCCCAATGGGCAAATAAAAAAAACCACCGGGATTACCGGTGGCTTTTTTGTGTATACTCGAGAGATTAATTATTTCTGAGCATTGTGTTTGATTGCAGCCTGAGCAGCAGCTAGGCGAGCAATTGGAACACGGAATGGAGAACATGAAACATAGTTCATTCCAGCCAAGTGGCAGAACTCTACTGAGTCTGGATCACCACCGTGCTCACCGCAGATACCAACTTTAAGTTTAGCGTTAGTTGATCTACCACCTTTGATACCCATCTCAACAAGTTTGCCAACTGAACCTCTATCCAAAGTCTGGAATGGGTCAGCAGGAAGGATCTTCTTGCTTAGGTAGTCACCCATGAAACCGCCGATATCGTCACGAGAGAAGCCGAAGGTCATCTGGGTAAGGTCGTTAGTACCGAATGAGAAGAACTGTGCAGTCTTAGCCATCTCGTCAGCAAGGATAGCAGCTCTAGGGATCTCAATCATTGTACCGTATAGGTAAACGATCTTAACGCCCTGCTCAGTCTCAACTGCTGCGTGTACTTTGTCGCAAAGCTCTTTCTGGAAATCAAGCTCTTTAACTGAAACAGTTACAGGAACCATGATCTCTGGCTGTGGAGTAAGACCCTCTTTAATCAACTCTGCAGTAGCAGTGAAGATAGCGTGGAACTGCATCTCTGAAATCTCAGGATAAGTTACACCAAGACGTACACCACGGTGTCCCATCATAGGGTTAACCTCGTGTAGAGCCTCGCCACGTTTCTTGATATCCTCTGGAGTGATGCCGAACTCTGCAGCCATCTCCTCAATTTTCTCTTTAGTCTGAGGAACGAACTCATGTAGAGGCGGGTCAAGTAGACGGAAGGTTACTGGCTTGCCGTCAAGAACTTTCATAGTACCTTTAACAGCCTCTTTTACGTATGGCTCAAGCTCAGCAAGTGCCTGACGTCTCTCAGCCTCTGAGTTAGAAAGGATCATCTTGCGAAGTTTTGATAGAGGAGCCTCTGAGTTCTCACCGTAGAACATGTGCTCGATACGGAACAAACCGATACCCTCTGCACCGAAGTTGATTGCAGTCTGTGCATCCTGTGGGTTATCAGCGTTGGTACGAACACCTAGAACACGGTATTTGTCAACGATCTTCATGTACTCTACGAAACGTGGATTCTCTGAAGCATCCATAGTCTCGATAGCTACATCATATACATAACCCTTGCTACCGTTCAATGAGAAGATATCACCCTCATTGTAAACTTTCTCACCGATAGTCAAAGTTTTGTTCAACATGTTGATGTGAAGTGCATCGCAACCTACGATACAGCATTTACCCCAACCGCGTGCAACTAGAGCAGCGTGTGAAGTCATACCACCACGAGCAGTCAATAGACCGTCAGCAGCACGCATACCCTCAACGTCCTCTGGGTTAGTCTCCTCACGAACAAGGATAACTTTCTCTTTTCTTGCAGCGCACTCAACAGCCTCCTCAGCAGTGAATACGATCTTACCTACAGCACCACCAGGACCAGCTGGAAGACCCTGTGCAATTACAGTACCTTTCTTCTCTGCAGCCGGGTTAAGGATTGGGTGTAGAAGCTCGTCCAACTGAGCAGGAGCAACACGCATTACAGCAGTCTTCTCATCAATAAGACCCTCAGCAAGCATATCCATAGCCATGTTCAAAGCTGCAAGACCTGTTCTCTTACCTACACGGCACTGAAGCATCCAAAGCTTGCCGTCCTGGATAGTGAACTCAATATCCTGCATATCGTGGAAGTGAGCCTCAAGGTTCTGCTGGATCTGATCCAACTCAGCGTATACAGCTGGCATAGCAGTCTCCAAAGAAGCAAGGTTCTTGTTGTGCTCGTTCTTTGTAGCCTCGTTCAATGGGTTAGGTGTTCTGATACCTGCAACAACGTCCTCACCCTGAGCGTTGATCAACCACTCACCGTAGAACTTGTTCTCACCTGTAGCAGGGTTTCTTGAGAAAGCAACACCGGTAGCTGAGTTGTCACCCATGTTACCGAATACCATTGACTGAACGTTTACTGCAGTACCCCACTCGTCAGGAATACCCTCAATTCTTCTGTATGCTATAGCTCTCTTACCGTTCCATGATTTGAATACGGCGCCGATACCGCCCCATAGCTGCTCGTAAGCATCGTCTGGGAATGGTTTGCCTAGCTCCTGTTTAACTCTGATCTTGAAATCCTCGCAAAGCTGCATCAAATCCTCAGTAGTAAGGTCTGTATCTGAAGCATAACCTTTCTCTTTCTTAACTTTATGCAACATTCTGTCCAACTGAACGCGGATACCGTTACCCTCCTCAGGCTCGATACCCTCAGCTTTCTCCATTACAACGTCTGAATACATCATGATCAAACGTCTGTATGCATCATAAACAAAACGAGGATTACCAGTTTTAGCGATAAGGCCAGGGATAGTTGCAGAACATAGACCAATGTTAAGAACTGTCTCCATCATACCTGGCATAGAGCTTCTTGCACCAGAACGGCAAGATACTAGAAGCGGTGCGTTAGGGTCACCAAATTTCATGCCCATAACCTCCTCGGTAGCAGCCATAGCAGCATTTACCTCAGCCTCCAACTCTTTAGGATAGTTACAACCATTTTTGTAATACTCAGTACAACAGTCAGTTGTAATTGTAAAACCTGCAGGAACCGGAATCTCCAGTTTGCACATCTCAGCAAGGTTTGCACCTTTACCGCCAAGAAGGTTTCTCATGCTTCCATCGCCATCGGCAGTTTTACCACCAAAACGATAAACTCTCTTGATTTCTGACATAATTAAATGAAATTAAATATTGTTTGGTTATAAATAGTCATTTTTAGAAAAATGCGGTACAAAAATAAAAAAAAATCCCTAAAAAAAGAATAAAACTTATCTTCGGTCACCCCTTTCATCCCATCCTACACTTATCCCTAATCCCGACAGATTTTCAACAAGTTTGTCCCTGGTAGAAACAGCATCATCCTCAACTCCCTGTTTCCCCTGATACAGAGAATAATTTCCCCTAAGGGAGGTTTCTGTCATATTTGGCATAATTACATTTGCTCCATGCAACAGAGCCTCCTCCCTTCCCATCGGGTCAAGCACCTGGAGGGCCGTTGTGGCGGCAATGTTTATGTCGGGAAGAAGAATCCTCAACCGTGCAACCATCTCCACACTCAACTTCAGCAGCTCCGCGTTGGAGAGGTTCCAGAAGTCGCCACGTGGCTGTGAGGCAAGCTCCTTCAGGTTGTCGGGAAGAGGAGCCCCGGTGCGCCAATGTGACACAATCTGCCCCAGAGGGGTGTCATAATGAGGGATATACGGCCCCATCCCCACCATATCAACTCCAAGATTCTTAAGGAATTGCAAATCCTCATCCAGGTGAGCTTGCGTCTGGAACGGCAGACCGATCATCACTCCGCTTCCAAGCAAATAGCCGGATGACTTCAGGTCATGCAGTGCCTGCACACGCCTCTCATATGAATGGTTCTCCGCATCCTTGGTACTATTGCCTGTATACTCAAATCCCGGATGCAACTTCTCGTACAGCTCTTTGTTTGACGCCTCAATGCGGAGCAGATACCTTGCAGCTCCCGCCTTCAGCCACTCATCATACACCTCACGCGGCTGCTCGCCCAACGAAAGGGTTATTCCAAGATTGTTCAACGGCTGCGAAGGGACAATTATATACGGCACCTCACCCTGCCCGGTCTCACCGGTACCAGACACTTTCCTCATCACATTCATCGGGTCTCCACCCTTCTGCAGATGCCTTATCTGCCAAACCAGACGGGTAATCCTCTCAACAAACTCACTGTCACTGCGTTCACCACCTTGAATAGCCACCGACCCGTACCCTGCGTCAAGGGCAAACTGCGCCTCCCTGAGCACCTGCTCATCCGTCATCTCATACCTGCACACCTGTGCATTCCCCGCCCTGATTCCACAATACAGGCAGTTCTTCCTGCACCTGTTGGAAATCTCAATCAACCCCCTCAAATACACCTGCGGCCCACGGTGCTGCAGCTTGAGCGCATAAGCCTCCCGTTGCAAGTTACGTCGTCCTTTTGTACAATCCATTGTATATCAAGCTATTAAAAATATTAAAATTCTAAAATCACATCATCTCATTTTTATACAGTGCTAATAATCAAGCACTTGTACAAAAAGACGACGTAACTTAAAAGTTTTTTTTAAAAAAGTGCAGTGGCACGTTTGAAGATGCCGGTCACGTAGGCGATGCACATGCCGTAGTTGGTTACGGGAACTCCGGCGGCAACTACGCGGCGGATACGGTTGGCAAGCTGACGGCGGGTAACCATGCAGCCGCCGCACTGGAGGGCAAGGGCATAGTCCGAGAGCTGCTCATGTGGAGGGAGCTCATCCAAACCGCTGATAAATGTGAACTGCAGCTTGCAGCCGCATTTTTTCTGCAACATTGCCGGAATCTTCACACGGCCTATATCTTCGCAAGATGTGTGGTGGGTACATGACTCCAGCACGAGCACCTTGTCGCCATCCTTAAGGGCCTCAATCGCCTTCACCCCTTTCATATACTCTTCAAATGGGCCTTTTGCCCTGGCCATCAGCACACTGAAGCTTGTAAGCGGAATATTTTCAGGCACAATCTGCGACACCTGCCTGAAAGCCTGGCTGTCGGTAACAACCATCTTGACAGAAGATGCGCCACACCCCTCACCAGATTTTACTCCCGACAAATCTCCTGCATCCTCCACGCAAGGAATCCCTTTAAGATACCCCTCCAGCTGCTCCGGCTGAAGGACTGCAGCAACACCGCCATTATCCAGTACGTCGCGGATAGCCATCACCTGCGGAAGGATAAGCCTTCCGGCGGGAGCCTCGGAATCTATAGGGCACACCAGCACAAACTTGTCACCCGGCTCAACCAGCCCCTCCATTATGGTCCGCTCGCCACCGCTCAAAAGCAATCCCTTTACAATAAAGGCAACAAGCATGTCAACCGCCTCGCGCTGCTGCCCGGCATCGGGCATTCTGCATGAGAACTCAACCACATCGCAATCATACATATTATTGAGGTCGCCCGCCACACCGCAATCCAGCGGAGTAATGTCGGACTGGTTATGCACAACCACAACCGGCACATCATACTCCTTCAATTTGGCAAGCACATCCTTCTCCTCCTTCCCAAAAACGTTTCCGGTAAAGACCAGCAGCGCCATATCAATCTCCTCAATTACCTTCATTGTCTTCTCCACCCGCTTCACCCCCACTTCTCCCCCGTCATCAAAACCGGCAGTATCAATCAGCTGCACCGGCCCTATATCCGGAATCTCCATACGTTTCTTCACCGGATCGGTAGTGGTACCCGGAGTATCCGAAACAATTGCCACCTCCTGACCCAACAACAAATTGATCAGGGAACTCTTTCCAACGTTCCTTTTTCCAAAAATTCCAATATGTTTAACGCCCATAATTGAGTAAATTTTTTAATTTCATACTTTTTATCTTCCCGACAATCTCCTTACAAATATAATGCATAAAACTCAAAAACCGCCTCAGGAGCACTTTCCAAATGCATATTTTTCTTTTTCCTAAAATTGCTTTTTTTAAAAAGAGAAAAACTTTTCAGAAATTTCTTTTTCAGGCAAGGTTTCCGGAAAACGGTGCATACATTTGCCCACACAAGCGGACGGCCGGGCAGGTTGGACTGCAATCCAGCGGGGAGGATTGTTTAGTGTTAATGAAAAGTATCTGCGGAGGAGAAAGGGATTGCCGGACAAGAATTTTTTGGGGATGATAGTGCCGGGAGCACGGTTCTCCCGCTTGAAGCGGCCGGTGTGGGCTTTGCCCTAGGCCTGCACCGCTGCTTTACCAAAACTTACGCCCCTGTCGGGAAGAAAATTTTCAACTCAAATGATATGAAAAACATTTTCAGCAACAAGGATTTTTGGAAGGATGCACTGCTGTTTTTGGGGGTGCTGTGCCTGTTTTACATCATTTATGTGGCGGTGGAGTATTGGCCTGAGATTATGGAGGGGTTCAAACGGGGCTGGAGCGGGGAGTAGGCATTTGTTATCCGGCGTAAATTGAGTACCTTTGCGTGTTCAAATTACACGTATACGCATTACACGCACAAAATGGCAAGAGAAAAAGCATCAAGGGGAAAATCCAGGGACGCAAAGCCTCGCGGAAGAGCGGCTTCCAGGGAAAAGACCAGAGAAAAATCATCCAAGGAGAAACAGGCCAAGGGAGCCCCATGGGGTTCAATGAAAGGTTCAACAAAGAAAGCTCCAAAACTTAATCCCGACAAATTGAGTGCGGCCAAAGCCCGCGCAAAAAAGAATGCCGAGGCAGCACGTATGGCCGAGGAGTTCGCATACGCAGTGAAGGCAGCCGGCATGTTCGGAGCATCGGCATCGGAAACGGCAGCCGAGCTTGAGGCAATGCAGGCAAAGGCAAAACAGGCGGAGAAAGAGGCAAAGGCGGCAGCTCAGGCAGAAGACGCAACCCAGACAGCTGAGACCTCTTATACAACTGAGGCAACTCCTTCAACTGAGGCAGCTCAAGGAGCAGACGACATTCCGGCAGATGCAACCGCAGCAACTGAGGAGACCGAAGAAGAGCCTGAGACCCCTTCCGTAACTTTCAGGGATTTGGGTCTTAACAGCTATATCATCAAGGCCATCAGCGAGATGGGCTTTGAGAAGCCTACCCCTGTGCAGGCCAGAATCATCCCTACCCTACTCTCTGAAGAGGGTGATGTTGTTTGCCTTGCCCAGACCGGAACAGGAAAGACCGCCGCGTTCGGACTACCTTCTTTGGAACGCATCGTTGCCCATAACATGGAGCGCTACACCCAGGTGCTTGTGCTCAGCCCTACCCGTGAGCTGTGCAGGCAGATTACCCAGGATTTGAGGAACTACTCAAAATATCTGCATGATCTTCAGATAGTTGACGTTTATGGTGGTGCAGGCATTGAGCCGCAGATAAAGGCCCTGAAGAAGATCCCGCACATTGTGGTTGCCACCCCGGGAAGGCTTTTGGACCTTATCGGGAGAAAAGCTACAGACCTGAGCCAGGTACATACCCTTATCCTTGATGAGGCTGATGAAATGCTGAACATGGGCTTTAAGGAGGAACTGGATGCCATTCTTGAGAGCTTGCCGCAGGAGAAGCGCGTGCTTCTGTTCTCGGCTACCCTGCCTATTGAAGTTGAGAAGATTGCAAAAACATATATGCGTGACGCACAAGTGGTTACCGTTGGAGAGCGTAACAGCGGCTCAGATAACGTAAAGCATTACTGCTACACTATCCATGAGAAAGACCGTTACGCAGCCCTCAAGAGGGTAGTTGACTATTACCCTGAGATTTACGGAATCATCTTCTGCCGTACCCGCCGCGAGTGCGGAGACATTACTGCAGCCCTGATAAAGGACGGTTACGACGCAGACGCCCTTCACGGAGACCTTTCACAGATGCAGCGCGACCAGGTGATGCGCCGCTTTAAGGAGAAGACCCTAAAACTCCTTGTGGCAACCGATGTGGCTGCACGAGGAATTGACGTGAACAACCTCACCCACGTAATCAACTACAATCTTCCCGACGAGGTTGAGCAGTACACCCACCGGAGCGGCCGTACCGGCCGTGCCGACAAGACCGGAAAATCCATTGTCCTCATAAATACCAAGGAGCAGAGCAAAGTCCGCAGGATTGAAAAAATTATCGGGAAGACCTTTGCCCAGGCCAAACTTCCTACAGGTGAGGAGGTTTGTTCAAAGCAGCTCCTTTCTATGATTGACCAGATCAACGCTGTGGAGGTGAGGGAAGAGGATATCGCTCCATATCTTTCACTGATTGAGGAGAAATGGAGAAATCTTGGACGCCACGAGATTATAAAGAAATTCCTTTCAGTGGAGTTCAACCGCTTCCTCGATTATTACCGCAACGCCCAGGACTTGAACATTGTGGTGGAGAAAAAGAAGAAAAAAGGTACCGAAGGCTCTTCAGATTCAGATGCTCCTGCATACGTGCCACGCAGGAACGAGAAAGGTTTCCAGTGGGTTAAGATGAACATAGGAAGCAAGCAGAGCGTAAGTGCCAGAACCATTGTAAGGATGATGACATCCCTTGGCGTAGGCAAAAAAGGTATAGGCAAGATAGAGATCCGCCGCAGCGAATGCTTTGTAAGCATCAGCTCCAACGCCGCCAAATACGTAGTTGACCAGACCAACAACACAGATTACAAGGGGCGCCGCCTGTGGACCGAACTGATTGAGCAATAAAATAAAAAAGGTTGGGCAGACACCCAACCTTTTTTTGTAGCCCCAACAGGACTCGAACCTGTATTTAAAGTTTAGGAAACTTTCGTTCTATCCCTTGAACTATAGGGCCATTGCCGCCGGAGCCTTAAAGACACCCTGAACGGACTGCAAATATAGCAAAATTTTTAATAAGCCCAACGATATAGTATAGATCCCCAAGTAAAACCTGCACCAAAAGCAGAGAAAACAAGGGTATCTCCCTTCTTGAACTTATCTTTGAAATCCCATATTGCCAACGGAATTGAGGTACCTGCTGTGTTGCCGAATTTCTCAATGTTTATAAGAATCTTCTCTGTAGGCAAGCCCATTCTCTTTCCGGTTGCATCAATGATTCGCAAGTTTGCCTGGTGAGGGATAAGGTAAGCGATATCATCAGCAGAAAGGTTGTGTTTCTCCATCATCTCTACTGAAACATCTGCCATTCTTGATACCGCGTATTTGAATACCGGCTGTCCTTCCTGATGGATAAAGTGCTCCCTTCTTGCCACTGTCTCCTCAGTTGGAGGATATAGCGAACCGCCTGCTGTCTGGTACAGATAGTGACGTCCAATACCGTCTACATGTGTAATTGCATCCTGCAATCCCAAATTAAGATCATCTGTAGGCTCAATAAGCATTGCCACTGCAGCATCTCCAAACAACGGGCATGTAGCTCTGTCGGTATAATCGGTCATACCGCTCATACGCTCACCACATACAAGGACAGCTTTTTTGTATTTTCCAGTCTGAACAAAGTTGGCAACTGTGTAGAAGCTGAACAAAAATCCGCAACAACCCGCATTGATATCATATCCCCATGCATTGAGGATACCGCATTTGTCACTGATGATATTTGCTGTAGCAGGGAAAAGCATATCCGGGCTAACAGTAGCACAAATAAGCAAATCTACCTCCTCCGGTTTTGTACCGGTACTTTCAAGCAGTTTCTTTACAGCCTGCTCTCCCATATAGGAGGTTCCCAAACCGTTTTCCTTAAGGATTCTTCTCTCCTTAATTCCAACGCGGCTCATAATCCACTCATCTGTGGTATCAACCATTGTAGCCAACTCATCATTTGTAAGAACGTAATCAGGCAAGTAAGCTTCAATACCTGTAATAATGGCTCTTCTGTCTGTCATTGTAGTATTTAGGTTTTATATCACCACCGGCCACTGCTAATGCTCCAACATCGCTTTCTTGAATTTTTCAATCAACCCTTGCTTAGCCACATGTTCACCTTTAAGAATCATATTCTTTATAGCAAGAGGTGTAGAGACACCGTGCCCGATGATAACTGGTGCGGTTACCCCCAACACAGGGACACCGCCGTAGGTTTCGTAATTGAATCTGTTGAAAAACGGGTGCTTCACGCCAAGCTTTGCCACAAGCTCATACATACCCTCTGCCTGCTTGAGACAGATGTTCCCCACAAAGCCGTCGGTAACAAGCACATCGGCAACACCACCGCTGAACATCTGGTTTGCCTCCATATTCCCGACAAAATTGAACTCTGTAGTATCGCTCATGATCTTGTATGCCTCCTGGGAAACCACATTTCCCTTCTCAGCCTCAGCTCCAATATTCAACAGAGCTACCTTTGGATTTTCAATCTCCATCATGGCTTTCGCATAAATAGAACCCATGATGCCAAACTGATACAATACATCTGCCCTTGTATCGGAGTTAAAACCCACATCAAGGAGCAGCATCTCGCGTCCATCTGCCAAAGGTATCTGCGCAGGGATGCAAGGTCTTATTATTCCGGGGATATTGTTGAGCACCTGTACGGAGCCGGCCAACATTGCACCGGTATTGCCTGCGCTGGCAAAGACATCAATCTTCCCTGCCGCCAGCATATTGAATCCAACCACAAGGCTGGACTGCTTTTTTTTGAGGAATGCCCTAACAGGATGCTCTCCCATTTCAATGGTTTCAGGAGCATGCACTATAATAAAATTACCGGAGTCCAAACCATAGTGCTGGCAGACCTCGGTAATTTTTTTCTCATCCCCAATAAGAAAAATCTTTGTATCGGTACCAATATAGGAATAAGCTTCAATAGCCCCCAATATTACATTGTTGGGGGCAAAGTCTCCTCCCATTGCATCAATACCGATTCTTATCATACCTGAACGGCGCTAATTACGCGTTGTTCTTCTCAATGATAAGACGGCCACGGTAGTAGCCACACTCAGGGCAAACATGGTGATACATTACAGTTGCACCACAGTTTGAACAAGTTGCTAGTGTAGGAACTACTGCTTTGTCGTGAGTTCTACGCTTGTTTCTGCGCTGTTTCGAAATTTTGTGCTTTGGATGTGCCATTTCTAAATATTTTTAATTTGTTATATTTCTATTTTTCTATTCCGGACGGTCGGAATTTCAGTTCTTCTTGTCAAGTAACTCCTTAAGTGCTCCAAACGGTGAATTTGCCGCAACCTCATCATCCTCTTTTTCCGCTGCCAGGTTCACACCCGCAAGTTTTGCCATCATCTCAGGATTGCACTCACCCTCCTGGTGCACCTTCTGTAAAGGGAGATTCAGACAGACATAATCATAAAGGAACTGGGTAAGGTCCAACTCGCTGTCTGCCGGATCCATGATAATGAACTCATCGCCATCGTCATCTGAAAAATCCTTTGCAAACTTCACTGCCATTGAACAGCTGAAATCCATTGGAAGCTCAACATCATCAAGACATCTGTCGCATTCAACTGTAACATAGCCTGTTATGTCTGCCACCACATTAATCCAGCCACTTCCCTTCTCCAACACAACTTCTGCATCCAAATCTGCATCAAGAATCTGGGAATTCTCAAAATTCCTGAAAAAACTGCCGTCAATTGGAAAATCATACTCATGCTTTCCAATCTGCAGTCCTTTGATTTGAATTATAAAGTCCTTATTCTCAGCCATCTCTATTCCTCTCCACTTAAGAGCGTGCAAAGATAGTATTTTTTTCCGTTAAATCAAACTTACTTTCCACTAAAGGGCATTGTTCTTCCTTCTCTTGCGCTCGTTCTCATCAAGATAAATCTTTCTGATACGCATAGATTTTGGAGTTACCTCTACAAGCTCATCCTCCTGGATATACTCAAGCATCTCCTCCAAAGAGAACTGCAATGGAGGTGGAAGCTGTGCTTTCTCGTCTGTACCTGAAGCACGCACATTGGTAAGCTTCTTGGTCTTGCAGATGTTGATGTTAAGGTCATCCACCCTTGAGTGCTCACCTACTACCTGTCCGGCATAGATCTCCTCACCAGGGAAAATGATGAACTTGCCCCTGTCCTGAAGCTTGTCCATTGCATAAGCAACTGCAGTACCTGTTTCAATAGCTACCAGAGAACCGTTGTTCCTCTTCTCAATTTCACCCTTGTAAGGCTCGTAACCCTTAAATCTGTGGGCAACAACAGCCTCACCTGCAGTAGCGGTAAGAAGGTTGCTTCTCAAACCTATGATACCTCTCGAAGGGATATCAAAATCCAGGTGCACGCGGTCCTCCCTGTGCTCCATATGAAGCAACGCACCCTTTCTGCGGGTTGTAAGCTCAATCGCTGCACCAACCTTATCCTCCGGAAGGTCAATTGTAAGGTGCTCAATAGGTTCGCATCTCACTCCGTTGATATTCTTGTCAATAACCTTAGGTTGTCCTACCTGCAGCTCAAAACCCTCACGTCTCATTGTCTCAATAAGTACGCTCAAGTGAAGCACGCCACGGCCATAAACCACAAACGAATCTGCAGTAATGCCATCCTTCACTCTAAGAGCAAGGTTCTTCTCAAGCTCCTTATCAAGACGCTCCTTAAGATGTCGGGAAGTTACAAATTTACCCTCCCTTCCAAAGAATGGTGAGTCATTGATACAGAACAACATGCTCATTGTAGGCTCATCTACGGAAATTGGAGGAAGTGCCTCAGGATTCTCATAATCTGCAATGGTATCACCAATCTCAAAACCGTCAATACCCACAACAGCACAGATATCACCGCTGTGAACCTCATCAACCTTAACCTTTCCAAGGCCGTCAAACACCATCAGCTCCTTAATCCTGCTCTTCTCAAAAGAACCGTCCCTCTTACATAGGGTAACAGGCTGGTTGGCCTTAAGGGTACCTCTTTTTATCCTCCCGACAGCAATACGTCCCACATACGGAGAATACTCCAGCGAAGAAATAAGCATCTGAGGTGTACCCTCCTCCTGCTCAGGGGCAGGGATCTCCTCTATAATTGTATCCAGAAGGGCTGTAATGTCTGTTGTAGGTTTTTTCCAGTCATGCGACATCCATCCCTGTTTAGCACTTCCGTACAGGGTCCTGAAGTCAAGCTGGTCCTCTGTTGCATCAAGGGAGAACATCAGGTCAAACACCTGCTCGTTAACCTCGTCGGGACGACAGTTCTGCTTGTCCACTTTATTTACAACCACTACCGGTTTTTTACCCATCTCAATAGCCTTCTGGAGCACAAACCTTGTCTGCGGCATTGTACCCTCAAAAGCATCAACAAGCAACAGAACTCCGTCTGCCATGTTGAGAACCCTCTCAACTTCACCGCCGAAGTCGGCATGGCCCGGGGTGTCGATGATGTTAATCTTGTAATCCTTATAAGGTACACTTACATTCTTTGCAAGAATTGTGATACCCCTTTCCCTCTCTAGATCATTGTTGTCTAGAATAAGCTCACCGCTCTTCTCGGCATTTCTTGTGATTTTTGCCTGAAGAATCATCTTGTCCACAATGGTAGTTTTACCGTGGTCTACGTGAGCAATGATTGCTATGTTTCTAATGTTTTGCATAATTCGGGGCAAAAGTACGGAAAACAACAAAAAGTTGCCAAATTCTTGTAAACTTTTTTGGCTCATTTTTTGTGTTTTTTTGAGATTGTAATATTTTTGCAGAGTTAAAATAAACTGCTTATGATGGGGAACTGGTACCAATCAGCTTCCCTTGCTTGGATTGAAGCCGTTTGACAAACCTAGAATTTTTAATAACAAACACGTATATGAAACAGGACATGATTGTAATTTTGGACTTGGGCAGCCACGAGAACACAGTGGTAGCCAGAGCCGTACGTGCATTGGGTGTATACAGTGAGATTTATCCTCACGACATCACTGCACAGGAGTTGAAAGCACTACCTAACGTTAAGGGTATCATCATTAACGGTGGCCCTAACAATGTTATTGACGGAGTTGAGATTGATGTCCTGAGCGAGATATATGAGGCAGGCTTCCCTGTAATGGCTGCTGGCCACGACAAGGCAAAATGTGAGGTGAAACTTCCTGCATTCGGCAGTGACGCCGATGCTGTAAAGGCTGCTGTTGAGTCATTTGTACTTGATACCTGCAAGGCTGAGAAGAACTGGAACATGACAAACTTCGTGAACGACCAGGTTGAGCTTATCCGCAAACAGGTTGGTGACAGAAAGGTTCTTCTTGCATTGTCGGGAGGAGTGGACAGCTCTGTTGTTGCTGCATTGCTTTTGAAAGCTATTGGCGAGAACCTTGTATGTGTTCACGTTAACCACGGCCTTATGAGAAAAGGTGAGTCTGAGAACGTTGTTGAGGTGTTCAGAAACCAGCTTTGCGCTAACCTTGTTTACGTAGATGCTACAGACCGTTTCCTTGACAAACTTGCTGGCGTTGCTGATCCTGAGGAGAAACGCAAGATCATTGGCGGCGAGTTCATCCGCGTATTTGAGGAGGAGGCACGCAAACTTGACGGCATCGACTTCCTTGGCCAGGGAACCATCTACCCTGACATTGTAGAGAGCGGTACAAAAACTGCTAAAATGGTTAAATCACACCACAACGTAGGCGGTCTTCCTGAGGACATGCAGTTTGAGCTTGTTGAGCCAATCAAACAGCTTTTCAAAGACGAGGTTCGCGCATGCGGTCTTGAGCTTGGCCTTCCATACGAGATGGTTTACCGCCAGCCGTTCCCAGGACCTGGTCTTGGCGTAAGATGCCTTGGCGCAATCACCCGCGACCGTCTTGAGGCCCTAAGAGAGTCTGACGCTATCCTTCGTGACGAGTTTGCAAAATGCGGCCTTGACAAGAAAGTATGGCAGTACTTCACTGTAGTTCCGGATTTCAAATCTGTAGGTGTACGCAACAACGCCCGTTCATACGACTGGCCTGTAATCATCCGCGCCGTTAACACAATTGACGCAATGACCGCTTCAATTGAGCAGATCGACTGGCCAATCCTAATGAAGATTACAGACAGAATCCTTGCAGAGGTTCCAACCGTAAACCGCGTCTGCTACGACATGTCTCCAAAACCAAGCGCAACCATTGAGTGGGAGTAATCTTTCACTGCAAAAGATAATCGCAGAGGTCCAGCCGGCGGCTGGACCTCTTTTTTTTTGCGGCAGGCGGTGGCATTTCCTCAGGCAAGGCGGTGGCATTTCCTCGGCGGCAGTCGGCTTCCGCGATGCTGGGGCACTGTTTTCTGTCGGGAAGAGGCTGTTTACCACTTCCCTGAGTACTTTCTGGCACCCCACCCATACTCCCGATAGTTCCTGCAATTCGTTGTCCACGCATACCCCTCTCTCAGCGCCCTCTGAGCAGGGTCACCGTGGCAGACTCAACAAAATTGTTGAATTGTCCACGCCTACCCCCTCCAGAACGCTGTAGCAGCGGGGGTACCGTGGCAGACGTTTTGCAGGAACCAACTGACAGCCACAGCAAAGCTCGATATCAACATAAAATGTACCCGCCTGCCCACAGAGGGCACACTTAGCCACCTTTCCGTGCCCAGGCGGCAACATTTCACCTCTGCGGGGACAAATTACCTCTGCGGATGATGCTCCAGAATGTCTTTCATCCACTGCTGGGCGCTGATGTGGGTGTAGATTTCGGTTGTAAGGATGCTTTCGTGGCCGAGCATCTGCTGCACTACGCGCAGGTCGGCACCGTTTTCAACCAGATGGGTTGCAAAGGAGTGGCGGAAGGTGTGGGGAGATATTTTTTTGTTTATTCCCAAAGCCAGCACCGTCTCATGAATCATGGTAAAGATCATCACCCTTGAGAGCTTGCCACCGCGACGGTTGAGGAAAAGGGTGCGATTTGACTCCTGGGCAAACTTGTTTATCTGTCGGGAAGACTTCCCTTCCGGACGGCGGCCACGGTTTTTTCCAGCCCCTGAAAGAATCTCCCAACGAACTGGAAGATAGTCTTTTATTGCACTGATTGCCCACTCTCCCACCGGCACAAGTCTCTGCTTGTTGCCTTTTCCCACAACCCTGATGTATCCCTCTTCCAGGAACAGGTCCGGCAAAGTAAGGTCTACCAGTTCCGATACCCTCAGGCCGCAGCCGTAGAGCACCTCAATAATGGCCCGGTTGCGGACACCTTCTGGGGTTGAAAGGTCAAATGATGAAAGGATTGCCTCAACCTCCCCAAATGAAAGGACATCGGGAAGACGGCGCGTAATCTTTGGAGTATCAATACCTTGCATTGGGTTTACCCAACCGCTGAACAGCGGATCTGGAATGGCATTTTTCTGCAGTTCAATATACTTGAAGAAAGTCCTCAACGAGCTTATCCTGCGTGACTGGCTCCTTTTTGCCTGCCCCGCACCGTACTGGAACTTTATGAATTTCTGGATGTCCCCAACGGTTACCTGATGCACCTGTACACTGTCGGGAAGAGGATACTTGCCCGAAACGGTCACTTCTGGCGGAAGTGTCTGCACTTTCCTGGCTGCCGGCTTCCTCACCCGCTTGCCCAACTCAGGCTCCCTGCCGTTTACCACATCCCTCAGCAGCTCAACATCAGCCACATACCCCGCCACAGTGTTCTCCGAAAGGGAACGCTCCAGCCTCAAGTACATCTTAAAATCAAATATATATTCTTCCCAGGTCATTTTCTTTCTCCCGACAGTTTTCCGTGTTTTTCCTTTCCACTTTGCCCAACCTCATCAAATGGCAAAGTCTGCCCTTTAGGGGACCTTCGCCAACCCCTCCACCAACACCTTCACCGGCACATACTCCGGTACTACGCCTCTGCCGACGGACACCACTCCCTCAACGGGCATCCGCCACATTTTGGTTTGCGGGCAGTACAGACATATCTGCCGTGCAGAATTATCCAGTGATGGGCTATAGCACGTTCTTCAAGAGGAATAAGTTTATTAAGATCCTTTTCAACCTCCAGAGGAGTCTTTCCTTTTGAGAAGCCTAGCCTGTGCGATACCCTGAAGACATGGGTATCAACCGCTATTACAGGTTTGTTATAAATTACCGATGCTACCACATTGGCAGTCTTGCGTCCTACTCCGGGAAGCTTCTCAAGCTGCTCCACCTCCTGAGGCACCTCCCCGTCAAAATCCTCCACCAGCATCCGGGCCATACCCAGCAGATGCTTTGCCTTGTTATTTGGAAACGATATTGATTTTATCAGCTCCAGAACCTCTTCAAAAGTTCCCTGCGCCAGCATCTGCGGATTTGGAAAGCGCATAAAGAACGCGGGGGTGTGCATATTCACCCTCTTGTCAGTACATTGCGCAGACAGAATCACCGCCACTATCAACTGATACGGATTCTCAAAATTCAGTTCGCTCTCCGCCACCGGCATGTTCACCCTGAACCAGTCAAGTATTTTCTCTACACGTTCCTTCTTTCTCATATTTTTTAAAATCTGCCCATTGTGACGTTGTCCTAATGGGCACTTTTTCATTTTACCCATTAGGACAACGTCACAATGGGCAAAAATATTTTATTCAAGTACAAAATCAATATCCTCTTCAACCTGCTCACGCACTGTTCCGTTTTCGCATACAAGTACACGGCCGGGGAACCGTTTGGTAAGTTCTCGGTTGTGGGTTACCATAAGGATGGAGGTTTCGCCGCCGGCGTGGATTCCGGAGAAGACTTTCATAATTTCTGATGCTGTCTCTTCGTCGAGGTTGCCGGTAGGCTCATCGGCCAGGATCAACTGGGGGCTGTTCAGAAGGGCGCGGGCAATGGCTACCCTCTGCTGCTCACCGCCGGAGAGCTGATGGGGCATTTTCTTGAGTTTGTCGGGAAGACCTACCATCTGGAGCACCTCCTGCACGCGTGCTCGCATCTCCCGGCTGCGGCTCCATCCGGTTGCTTCCAGTACAAACATGAGGTTTTCCTCCACTGTCATATCCATCAACAGCTGAAAATCCTGAAACACTACGCCCAACTTGCGTCGCAGGTATGGAATGTGGCGTTTCTTTATCTTTTCAAGCTGAAATCCTAGCACGGAGCCGGCACCCTTTTTCAAAGGCAATTCGGCAATGAGGGTCTTTATGATGGAGCTCTTTCCGCTACCCACTTTCCCAAGCAGGTACACCCACTCTCCCTTTGCAATTTCCATATTCACATTTGAAAGCACAAGGTTTCCGTCATTTGTGATATCGGCACCGGAAACCTGCACCAGAATTTCCTTCCCTGCGGCAACTCCAGCCTCCTGCACGGAAGTCTCTCCAGGAACATCTCCAGAAGCCTCCTCAGGCACCCCCGCTGCTACCTCCACCACCTCTTCCGCAGACACCTCTACCGGCACTTTCAAATCCTCATTGTATGTAGTCTCAGACATATATTTTCCTATAAGTTATCGGGATACAAATTTAGGAAAATAAGGTTAAATTTATGCTTGATAATCTGCTTATTTTTTCTTATTTTTGTATGTTAAAATTTTAATGAAAAATGAGCGAAATAGAGAAAGAAGCCGTTGTAAATAATGGTGAATATTCAGCAGACAGCATTCAGGTGCTGGAAGGTTTGGAGGCGGTTAGGAAACGCCCTTCAATGTACATTGGAGACGTTGGTGCAAGAGGTCTTCACCATTTGGTTTATGAGGTTGTGGACAACTCAATTGATGAGGCACTGGCAGGTTACTGTTCAGATATCTACATCACCATCAACAAGGACAATTCAATTACAGTAAAAGATAACGGTAGAGGTATCCCTACCGGAATGCACGAGAAAGAGGGAAGAAGCGCCCTTGAGGTTGTACTTACAGTGCTGCATGCCGGCGGTAAGTTCAGCAAGGACAGCTACAAGGTATCTGGAGGTCTTCACGGAGTGGGTGTATCCTGCGTGAATGCCCTTTCAACTTATCTTAAAGCTGAGATCCACAGAGAGGGTAAAGTGTTTGTACAGGAGTTCTCAAGAGGAGTTCCACAGTATCCTGTAAAGGTTGTGGGCGAGGCTGAGGATACAGGTACAATCATCACCTTCAAACCCGACGGAGAGATCTTCACCGTTACTACCGAGTACAGCTACGATATCCTTGCAGCAAGACTCAGGGAGCTTGCATACCTTAACAAGGGTGTTAAACTTACAATCACTGATACCCGCGTTACCGAGGTGAACGAGGAGGGTGAGACCGTAGAGGTTGAGAAATCGGAGACTTTCCATTCAGAGCTCGGTCTTTTGGAGTTCGTTGCGTACCTGGATGGCACAAGAGAGAAACTCACTGAGAAACCAATCGCATTGGAGACCGACAAGACCGGCATCCCGATAGAGATTGCAATGCAGTACAACACAGGATTCTCAGAGAACATCCACTCATACGTAAACAACATCAACACCATAGAGGGAGGTACCCACCTAAGCGGTTTCAGAAGGGGTCTTACCACTACCTTGAAAGCATATGCAGAGAAGAACGGCATGTTGAGCAAGCTTAAATTTGAGATAGATGCAGCTGACTTCCGCGAGGGACTTACCGCAGTTATCTCCGTTAAGGTTGCAGAACCTCAGTTTGAGGGACAGACCAAGACCAAACTTGGAAACAGCGAGGTTACCGGTGCTGTGAGCAAGGCTGTGAGCGAAGCTCTTGAGATCTACTTGGAGGAGAACCCTAAGGATGCTAAACAGATTGTAGAGAAAGTTATCCTTGCAGCTACAGCAAGACACGCTGCCCGCAAGGCAAGGGAACTTGTTCAGAGAAAGACCGTGATGAGCGGAGCCGGACTTCCCGGTAAACTTGCAGACTGTTCAAACAGGAATGCAGAGCAGTGCGAGCTGTTCCTTGTGGAGGGAGACTCTGCGGGCGGTACAGCAAAATCTGGCCGCGACCGTGGATTCCAGGCTATCCTTCCACTAAGAGGTAAGATCCTGAACGTGGAGAAGGCAATGGAGCACAAGGTTCTTGAGAGCCAGGAGATCAGAAACATCTACACCGCACTTGGCGTAACAATAGGAACAGAGGAGGACAGCAAGGCGTTGAACTTGAGCAAGCTCCGTTACCACAAGGTTATCATCATGACGGATGCCGACGTGGACGGAAGCCACATCACAACCCTTATCCTTACCTTCTTCTTCCGCCATATGAACGACCTTATCAAGAACGGTCACGTTTATTGTGCAACTCCACCTCTTTACAGGGTGAAGAAAGGTAAAGTGGAGAAATACTGCTGGACCGAGGAGGAGCGCAAACAGCTTGTAGAGGAGCTTGGCGGCGGCTCTGAGAAAGGTATCAGCATCCAGCGATACAAAGGTCTTGGAGAGATGAACGCGGAGCAGTTGTGGGATACAACTATGGATCCCAACACCCGTATCCTCAGACAGGTTACAATTGAGAATGCTGCTGAGGCAGACAGAATTTTCTCAATGCTTATGGGAGACGATGTTCCACCAAGAAGGGAATTCATTGAACAGAACGCGAAATACGCAAACATTGATGCATAGAAGCAAAAAAATAATTGCAACACTGCTCCTTTCTGCAGCAATAAT
>JAZRQU010000063.1:0-4495 GCA_045650045.1 Candidatus Egerieisoma sp.
GCCATTGCGAATCCAATTCCGTAAGCAGCGCCAGTTACAAGGGCCACCTTACCTTCGAGTGAGAAATTTACCATAATTGTAGTATTAGTTGTTAATATTATAATCCAGGGCCATTGTCATAAGTCAGACAAGACTAAAATCTAACAAATATATATAATATATTTGAAACGGACAACCTAAAAGTCCTATCTTTGCTTTGCAAACCTGATGAAGAAATGAGACCACGACTGATAATCATTCCAATCCTTGCAGCGCTCTTGTTCGGCTGCTCAAGTCATAGTGAAGAAAAGCATGAGACAATCCGCATAATTTCATGGGGCGGAATTGCTGCAGATAAGGCAGATACGCTATATTCACTCGCCAAGGAATGTGGCTTTGACATGCATCTGGGACTGTATCGGGCACAAGAAAGCGCGATTGCCTCTATGGATGCCGCAGCCCGGAAGGGGATTGACGTAATCATCAGTTTTCCTCAGATAAAAGATTCTACGGAATCAGCAGTCGCACTTATCAAAGACCATCCGGCACTCTATGCCTATCACCTTAAGGATGAGCCTGATACGTCGGATTTCAGTTGGCTTGCTGACTTATCAGAGAAGATAAAGGTGGTGGATCCATCACATCCATGCTACATCAATCTGCTTCCCAACTGGGCATGGGGAGTGGACGAGTATGCTGAGAATCTGGAGATGTTCGCTTCAGAGTTTGATATGCCTTTCTACTCATTTGATAACTACCCTGTAGTTGAAGTTGACGGCTCTGTCCAGATACGTTCCGACTGGTATAGGAATCTGGAGGATTTTTCAGCAATGGCCAGAAAACACGGCAAACCGTTCTGGGGATTTGCACTTGCTAAAGCACATAGTATAAGCGACCCTTGGCCTGATACCGTTTATCCGGAACCTACATTGGGCCAGCTTCGCCTGCAGGTCTTCAGCAACCTCCTTTATGGCGCACAGGCGATCCAGTACTTCAACTTCACAGGCATAGTTGATCCTGTCACATGTGAGAAACTGCCGGCATTCGAGTTGGTAAAGCAGGTCAATTCGGAGATTCGCGCCTACTCTTCGGTTTTTGCCGGCTGCTCAGTTCAGGGTGTATGGCATACTGGCGACTCAATTCCATCCGGCACTGTTATGCTTGATGGAATGCCGCACGAGAAGGTAAAGTCATTACAGATCAGTGGCTGCGGGGGAGTAGTGGCCTTGATTGAAAACGGATCTTATACCTACCTTGCAATTCAGAACAGATCATGTATCGAGACCGCAACTTTAGACATTTCCTTTGACGGATTCGTTTCCCGAGTTACAGTTGACGGATCATCCCGCTTTGCTGGTCAGCCTGTTGTGATCGAGCCTGGCGATGTGGCAATCTTCAGACTGTAATCTCAGGTGACTAGACGATTAGAGAGGTTTGTCCTTGAGTGTTTCGACCGTTTGGCGTGAAACGTAACACGTTGATTACTAGTGGTATGTTGAATTTACGTGCTGCAAAAGCACAGCACGTAAAACCAGGAAGTACTTGTTCTTCAACAGGTTATGTTTGACGGTTCTTTGACCAAACTCAAACAAAAAAGCCTGCCGGTAGGGCAGACTTTCTTGCATATATGTATGTGATTGAATTAGCGGGTAGCACCATTGGATGCTCTAGCACTAGTTTTAGTAAATTCAGGGGTTTCGTAATCCATGTTTGTGAATGCAGATACAGCTGTTCCGTATGTTGTACCTGGATTATTATCACCTCCCCATGCCTTTATACAGCAACCTGAAGCATTAGGATCAGCGTACATATAACCTTGAGCAAATGTTTTAGTTGTAGGATACACGCCGTTTGAAGCGAAAAGGAAATTTCTATATGTTCCCGAATTGTTTGTAAAGTTCTTCAACTCGAATAAGTTGTTCTTGTATGTGAAGGAATTCGTTACCTCATACGCGTACACATATCCAAAATTATTATTCTTTTCAGGATACACATTGATGAATGTATTATCTACAACTGACAGATCAACTATCGAGGCTGGATTTGGTGGTGTTGCTGTTACTTTATCTTGTCTAAACAACTTGAACGTAGTCATGTCAGTCTCTGCATAGAAGATATTATTGAATATATCTACTGTATTGTAATTCTCACGTGCTGTAATAAGACTTTGAGTATTAGATGTTACTTCTATATCACAATTATGCAATGCCAGTTCATTGACAGATCTTGTATCATCGTTAAACACTAAACTTTTACCAGTAGGTAAGATGATCTTACATGCATCAAATGCAATCCTATTGACAGTTGCGTTGGCGTTATTGTGAACAAACATATTATTGTCGAACTGAGCTATTGTTAAATTCTTCAGACATACATTGCTGTTTTGTCCACATCTTACTGTTGCTGCAAGCTTAATAGATGATTTCACAGCAGGGTTATTTCCGATTACGTAGAGGTTAGTAAAACCATTACTTTTGTTAATAGATGTTTCTGTGGCAGAAGGATCGATAAAATATAATCCGTTATCGGTAATTTCCTGGCTGGCACTCTCTGCGTTGATAAGAACTGGCTTCAGTTTGAGAGTTTCCTTATTATACTTTTTGCCCGCAATCTGAATATCATACCCTATGTTGAAGAGAGCATAAAGGTCAGTAACAGGCTTGAAGTCCTTTTTCTGGAGTGTGTTAAGGTTACGGATGTAGTTACGTGCCATGCCAGACTCGAAGAGAGCGCTGGCTCCTGTACGTGAAAGAACTGTACCATCTTTATACTCGATGTATAATGTCACACCTCCTGTATATGGCTGGGGACGTACGACCATGAAGTATACCTTGTCTGTCTGGAAGTCGCCTACCATCTTTACGCTGCTACTAGCTGTACCGTCAACATATGGAGAACCATGTGAAACCGCACCGTCTTCCTTCATAACTACGGTTGCTGAGCAAGCCATGTTAGCACCGCTGTTGGAAACCATGGTCACAGACTTCACGTTCTCTGCATCCTCAAGCTTGAACTTCACGAATGCTCCGACAGCCTTGAAATAAAGACTCTCCTTGTCGGTTGACTTTGCAACAGCAATGTAAGCTTTGGGATCAAAGCTACCGGCAGTCGCTGTCTGAATTGCAGGCACTGTTACATTTGAAAGTTTTCCATCAGCAGTAAGAGATACATTTGCGTCGTAAGGATAAACTGCATAGTATGTTTCATCAGTCACATCTGCATATCCTGTGAATGTTGTCTGATGACCCTTGCCATTTGCTGTCAGCTTCTGGTTTCCGGTATTGGTACCGAGAAGGCTGATTTCCTCGTTGCCCTCCCATGCGATTTTAGGATAACCTGAGAATACTGCCTTGGTCTCTTCGTCAGATTCTCCTGTGGCAGTCAAAGTAATCTCAACAAGATTTGGGTTTGCCTCTGGAGTCTCATTGTTTTCCGGAGTGATTTCTTTTGCACATGATACTGCCGCCATAGCTGCTACAGCAAGCAGTGAAAATTTGATTGCTCTCATCTCTGTAATCCTCCATTTACCATTCGTATGGTTTGTCATATTCTTCCGGTGTTTCAAAAGAACTGCAGAGAACTCCCTCTGCCTTGATCTCTACGATGTCACAAAGCGGTGACTCGTAGGCTTTTGCGACTGATGTCGTAATGCTTTTTGTCATAGTGTATTTATTAAGTTTAATGTTTTCAACAAATCCTGGCAAAAGTATTAAAAGTAATTGGAATGACAAAAAATATATTTGTACCTTTGTTTAAAAGACATCTTATCAATGGGACTGACGTTTTCACCTTTTGAAGAGCCTCTGTATGTCATGCTCAAGCCTGCCGGAGCCATGTGCAACTTGGCATGCGAGTACTGTTACTACCTCGAGAAATCACATTTGCATGAGTCAGGTCCACAAACTGTGATGTCAGACTCTCTTCTCGAGCATTTCGTAAAACAGTATATTGAATCTCAGACAACCCCCAATGTCCTTTTTCTCTGGCATGGAGGAGAGACCATGATGCGCCCCCTGAGTTTCTACCAAAAGGCTATTGAACTGCAGAAGAAATATGCCCATGGCAGGACGATAGACAACGCATTTCAGACCAATGGTACAATGCTTACTGATGAGTGGTGCAGGTTCTTCAAGGAAAACAGCTGGCTGGTGGGAGTGTCCATCGACGGCCCGAAGGAGTTCCATGATGCATACAGGCAGAACCGCCTCGGACAGCCATCTTTCGATAAGGTGATGCGCGGAATCAACCTCCTGAACAAGCATGGCGTGATGTGGAACGCGATGGCGGTAGTCAATGACCTGAATGTCAAGCACCCGAAGGAATTCTATCATTTCTTCAAGTCGATTGGCTGCCGATACATACAGTTTACCCCGATCGTTGAACGATTGGCCGAGCACGAGGACGGACGCCACCTTGCCGCTCCTGGTCAGAAAGATTGCAGACTGGCACACTTCTCGGTGACACCCGAGGACTGGGGGAATTTCCTTTGCAACATCTTTGACGAGTGGGTGCGCAA
>JAZRQU010000064.1:0-8585 GCA_045650045.1 Candidatus Egerieisoma sp.
AGGGGCCCGCGACGAAGTCGTGGGAGGGATGAAGTCGGAACTCGTTCCGACGGAACCAAGCCAAACTTACCCTACTGCCACTGTCGTCATATCCATATAAACACGAAAGGAGGTGACTAAATCACTTATTAGTCACCTCCTCCATTAGTGTCAATCAGATTATAGCTGATTAGTTTTTGTTCTCAGCTGCAAACTGGTTGTATTTGTCGTATTTCTCCTGGTATGAAGCCTCTTTATCACGGAAACGGAAGAAGATGTTCTTCAAATACTCAGCACATACTAGCTGTACATCTTTGAACTGAGGATTGTTTGCACCAATCTCAAATGCTTTCTCAAATGGAGCAATGGCATTGATCAAAGCCTGGTCTACCTGCTCTTTTAGAGCCAAGTATTTGTTGTCATCCATCTCAGCCTGAGCTTTCTCGTCAATCTTGATAGCAAGATCGTAGTAAGTAGCACCCTCTGAATATGGTGCAAAGATGTAGTTGGCGTCAATCTCACCAGCTTTCTTGAATGAAGCAATTGCATCCTCTAGCTGACCAAGGTTTTTGTAAAGGTCACCCTCAGCGTAGAACAAGCTTGCGTTGTTAGGCTCGTTAGCCTGAGCAGCTCTCAATACCTCAAGAACTTTAGCAGGATCCTCGTTAGTCTCACGGTATACATTGATAAGAGCTACAAGAACTGACTGGTTTGTAGGGAATTTGGCAAAACCTGATGTAAGGATCTCTTTGCATTTTACTGTATCACCAAGAGCTTTGTACTCCTCAGCCAAAGCTGCTGCTACCTCACCTTTCTGCTCAAAGTTGATAGACTGGCAGTACTCGTAGAATTTCACAGCTCTGTTGTGGTCACCAGCCATAGTAGCTGTAACACCTGTATAGTAAGCCAAAGTAGAGTCAATCTCACCTACAAATGGATGAGCAGCTACGTTAAATGCGCTCTCAAACTCAACTGATGACTCAGTGTAGTTACCAAGTGCATTGTGGAACATTGCTGCATCAAAGTGTCTCTGTTTCAAACCGCTGAAAATCTCAGAAAGAGGTTTTGCCTGTGCATTTTTAGAATCAAGCTCAACAGCTTTTGAAGCAGCCTCTAGAGCAAGCTGCAAAGTGTTTGCAATCACAGGTTTGGTTACAACCCATGCTTGTAGTGTACCAGCCTCATCAAAATAAAGCACTTTGTCAACATAAGTTACAGCCTCAAGAACTTTTCCGCCTTTCTCAACCTGCTCAGATGATAGAGCTGGCTGACCTTTCAATACAAGATCAATCTGGAATTTAGGAGAACCAGGCAAAAGACCGTTTGCTGGAGCATCGTAGCATGACATGTAAGCATTAGCCAATTTAACCCAAGTTGCAGAAGCGCCTGCCTTTTTAGGGTTCTCAACCTCAGCTTTAGCTTTGTTTACAGCTTTCACAGCATCATTTACTGCTTTAGTCTGAGCATTAGCACCAGTTGCAACCATTACTAGAGCAACTGCTAGGAACAATAATTTTTTCATCTCTTAAAAATTAAAAATATAAATATTTGTTATTCTTCAACTATTTCAGCGGGTTTGTCCTCGCTCTTGTTTACCACACATACTGCAGCTATGCTGTCACCCTCCCTCAAGTTGATCAGCTTCACTCCCTGTGTAGCCCTTCCGGCAACGCGGATATCTGATACTGCAACTCTGATGGTAATGCCGGACTTGTTGATGATCATAAGGTCATTGTCTTCTGTTACAGATTTCAATGCAACAAGTTTGCCGGTTCTCTCAGTTATGTTGAGCGTTTTCACACCCTTGGTACCTCTACTTGTGAGCCTGTAGTCCTCAAGTTCAGATTTCTTGCCGAATCCGTTCTCACTAACTACAAGGATAGTCCTGTTCTGCTCACCCACCAAAGATGGATCTACACAAATCATACCAACCACTTCATCATCGTCCTCAATGCTGATTCCGCGGACACCTGCGCTGGTACGGCCAATCGCTCTTGCATCCTGCTCGTTGAACCTTACACACTTGCCGTCGCGGCCAGCAATGAGAATCTCATTATTGCCGTTGGTAAGGATAGCCTCCATAAGTTCGTCACCTTCCCTTACGGTTATTGCATTCACACCATTTACCCTTGGCCTTGAGTATGCCTCAAGAGATGTCTTCTTGATGGTTCCCCTCTTGGTTCCAAGAACAATGTAGTTGTTGTTGATATAATCCTCATCGTTCAAGGTAGGAACATTCAAGTATGCGCAAACCTTGTCGTCAGGCTCAATGTTGATCACGTTCTGGATGGCACGGCCTTTTGATGTCTTGGTTCCCTCAGGAACATCATATACTTTAAGCCAGAAACATTTTCCTTTCTGGGTAAAGAACATCATTGTACTGTGCATGTTTGCAACATAAATGTGCTCAATGAAATCTTCCTCACGCGTTGTGCTGCCTTTAGCACCAACACCACCCCTGTTCTGAAGCCTGTACTCATTAAGAGGTGTTCTCTTGATGTATCCCAAATGGGAGATGGTGATGACAACATCCTCGTCGGGATAAAAGTCCTCCGGATTGAACTCGTCTGCAGAAGGGACAATCTCAGTTCTTCTGTCGTCCCCGAATTTTGCCTTCAAGCCCTCAAGCTCGTCCTTGATGATGCCCATCTGAAGTGCCACGCTTGCAAGAACCTCCTTAAGGTGGTTGATGAGTTTCATAAGCTCATTGTACTCGTTCTGAAGTTTCTCCTTCTCCAGACCGGTCAACTGGCGCAATCTCATCTCCACAATTGCAGCTGCCTGGGCATCAGTAAACTGGAATCTGTCAACCAAGCCCTGTTTTGCATCGTCAACTGTCTTTGAAGCCCTGATGATTGCAATTACCTCATCCAGCACATCCAAAGCCTTCAACAAGCCCTCGAGTATATGGGCTCTGGCCTCAGCCTTATTCAACTCAAACTGTGCCCTGCGTACAACCACCTCATGTCTGTGGCGTACATAGTATTTGATAAGCTGCTTAAGGTTAAGCAGTCTTGGCCTTCCGTCTACAAGTGCAATATTGTTTACAGAGAAGCTGCTCTGAAGCGCAGTGTATTTAAACAAGGTGTTCAGCACAACGTTCGCAACAGCACCCATTTTGAGTCTGATTACTATGCGCATACCTGTACGGTCACTCTCGTCATTCACGTATGCGATGCCATCTATCTTCTTCTCCTCAACAAGCTCTGCAATCTTCTCAATAAGCTCCCTCTTGTTTACCATGTAAGGGATCTCGGTAACTACAATGGTCTCGCGGCCATGCTCGTTCACCTCAATATCGGTCTTTGCCCTTACAACAATGCGGCCTCTTCCGGTCTCAAAGGCATCACGGATACCCTGGTAACCCTGGATGATGCCTCCTGTAGGGAAATCAGGACCTTTTACATGCTCAAGAAGTCCGTCAACGGTAATGTCATTGTCGTCAATGTATGCAATAATGGCGTCACAAATCTCGTTCAAGTTGTGTGGAGCCATATTTGTAGCCATACCTACAGCAATACCTGAAGCACCGTTCAAAAGAAGAAGCGGAGCCTTTGCAGGAAGCACTACAGGCTCCTGCAGGGTATCGTCAAAGTTGTTCCTGAAATCTACTGTATTCTTGTCAAGATCGAGCAGAACCTCCTCAGCCATTGCATTGAAGCGTGCCTCGGTATAACGCATAGCCGCAGCCGAGTCACCGTCAATTGAACCGAAGTTACCCTGGCCCTGCACCAACATATATCTCATGCTCCAGCTCTGGGCCAACCTTACCATTGCATCATACACACTTGAATCTCCGTGCGGATGGTACTTACCCAAAACCTCTCCAACAATACGGGCAGATTTCTTATATTGTCCTCCCGACGTAAGTCCCAACTCGCTCATTCCGTAAAGAACCCTTCTATGAACCGGTTTAAGACCGTCTCTCACGTCTGGAAGTGCCCTGGATACAATTACAGACATTGAATAATCAATGTACGCACTCTTCATCTGATCCTCAATGTTGATCTGATGTATCCTGCCTTGTGTCTCGTCTATTTCCATAAATTTTTGTTAATTATACAGACCCGTACACACGTACGGTAAAAACATACAAATTTAGGCATTTTTTTTGATTTGGTAAAGCAACCCAAACAAATTTACTTAATTTAGCAGAAAATTTAGAGAGATTAGACAGATGCAATCACAACTGGGCAACGAACTGAACGACATACTTGCATACGCCAAAGAAGAGGCCATGAGACTGGGAAACTACACTGTTTCCACAGACCACCTTGTATTGGGTATGCTCAGACATAGAGAAAACGCTGTTGTAGAGACACTTGTACAACTGGGTGTGAATACTGCAGAACTTAAGGCATATCTGGAGGACGCCGTAAAGGCAAAAGATCCCATTCCAATGGAGGAAGAGGGTTCTCTGGCACTCTCCAAAGCCTGCGGGAACGCGCTTAAGGTAATGTACCTTGAGGCCCGCTCAATGCACAGCGTAAAGCCTGATGCCGGACACCTTTTCCTTGCCATTCTAAGGGCACAGGATGGCAATTCGGTGAAATACCTTGAACAACAGGAAATTACATACAGCAAAATTAAAGAAATCCTTTCAGCAGAAGATGCTGACCACGCAGACAGGACAGAACAGTCACCGGAGGAGAACAGGTTGTCGGGAAAAGAAAACCCTTTTTATGCCCCTGATTTTCTTCATCCCGACGATGAAGTGCTGGAAAGCCGCAGCGAAGAAAAGAAAAAATCCCCTGCCGCACCAAAAACTGAGGCACCAAAGCCCCCTCAGGCAGGCAAGACACCTGTACTGGACAGTTTTGGATTTGACCTCACCAAGGCAGCCATGGAAGACAAGCTCGACCCGGTTGTGGGAAGGGAAAAAGAGATTGAAAGACTTGCCCAGATCCTTGGCCGCAGGAAGAAGAACAACCCTGTGCTCATAGGCGAGCCCGGCGTTGGAAAATCTGCCATTGCAGAGGGGCTTGCCATAAGGATAGCCAACAGGAACGTCTCACGAGTACTGCTTGGCAAAAGGCTGGTTTCCTTGGACATAGGCTCAATTGTAGCAGGTACAAAATACCGCGGGCAGTTTGAGGAGAGGATGAAGGCAATCCTCAACGAACTGAGCAAAAATCCCAATATTATCCTCTTCATTGATGAGATGCACACCCTTGTTGGAGCAGGTGGTGCAGCAGGTTCATTGGACGCAGCAAACATGCTCAAACCGGCACTTGCCCGCGGTGAAATCCAGTGCATAGGTGCCACCACTTTGGACGAGTTCCGCCAGTTCATTGAAAAGGATGGAGCCCTTGAGCGCCGGTTTCAGAAGGTGATAGTTGAGGCAACCAACTTTGACGAGACAATGTGGATCCTCCAGAATATAAAGGAGAGATACCAGAAACACCACAACGTGATATATACAGACGATGCGCTGAATGCCTGCATCGCTTTGAGCCAGAGATATATAACAGACCGCTGTCTTCCCGACAAGGCAATTGACATCATGGACGAGGCCGGCAGCCGCGTACACCTGAAGAACATAAAGGTTTCCAAGAAGATACAAACCCTTGAGAAGGCCATTGAGATAATAGTTGCCGAGAAACAGGAGGCAGTTGCAGCATCCGATTTTGAAAAGGCCGCCATCTACCGCGACATTGAGAAAATGAAGCGCAGCGAACTGGATGCGGAAAGGACCAGATGGGAGAAAAAACAGACTGCTTCGCCTGCCGTAGTAACAGCAGAGGACATAGCACAGACTGTAAGCATGGCCACCAATATTCCAGTAAGCAAAATAGCTCAAAGTGAAGGAAATAAGCTTTCATCAATGGGCGCTACCCTAAAAGAGAAGATTATAGGCCAGGACCAGGCTGTAGAAACAGTAACCCGCGCCATCCAGCGCAGCAGGGCAGGCCTGAAGGACCCAAACAAACCAATTGGCACCTTCCTTTTCCTTGGCCCTACCGGCGTAGGAAAGACCCAGCTCGCAAAAGTGCTTGCACAATACATGTTTGATTCTCCCGACAGCATCATCCGCATAGACATGAGCGAATATATGGAGAAACATGCAGTAAGCCGCCTCATTGGCGCCCCTCCAGGCTACGTAGGCTACAACGAGGGGGGCCAGCTGAGCGAACGCGTCCGCCGCAAACCGTACTCGGTAGTTCTGTTGGACGAGATTGAGAAGGCTCATCCCGACATCTTCAACCTTTTGCTGCAAGTGCTTGACGAAGGCCGCCTTACCGACAGCAACGGCCGTCACATAGACTTCCGCAATACCGTACTTATCCTTACCTCCAACATTGGAACCAAGGAACTTAAGGATTTCGGCAAAGGACTTGGCTTCTCAAACGCCACCAAACGCGACACCGCGGCCAACAGCCGCGCCATCATTGAGAAAGCCCTTAAGAAGGCATTCACCCCCGAGTTCCTCAACAGGCTGGATGAGCAGATTCTTTTCAATTCGCTCACCAGGGAGGATATAGAAAAGATCATTGAAATAGAGCTTAAAGAGCTGTACAACAGAGTATCACAGGCCGGATACAAACTTAAGCTCAGCAAGAAGATAAAGAAATTCGTAGCAGACGCCGGCTTCGATCCCCAATACGGCGCCCGCCCTCTAAAACGTGCCATCCAGCGCTACATAGAGGACCCGCTTGCCGAAAAGATCATCAGCGGCGAAGTAAAACCTGGCGGAGTGGTATCGTTGTAGGGGATGCACCGGTGCTACAGGCACTGTTCCGGAGATGTTCAGGGGATGTTCAGGGATGTTCAGTGATGTTCAGTGATGTTCCGGGGATATTCAGGGCTGTTCCGGGGATATTCAGGGCTGTTCCGAGGATATTCAGGGCTGTCCTGGGGATGTTCTGGGGATGTTCTGGGCTGTTCAGGGGATATTCAGTAGCCTCTTGGCTGGCTATGCGCGAAGCACAGCTCCCCCACCATATGCTATGCGCAATAAAAGGGCATTTTTTGCACACAATACCGTTGCTATGTGTAGAAAATGCCCATTTTTCGCACATTAGTCTCCTTAAAGAGACCTTTTGCGCAATAAATGGGGTATTTCTGCGCACAGTGTATTTGCCTGATTTTGGTTGACTCGGGTTTAAGATTTATTACTGATATAAGTTTACTATTTACCCTATAATTCCTAATATATATTTACTATCCGAGTATTATTACTGATCAGAGTTGACGATAGACTCTAATTCTAAAGAAATCTCTGATTGTCCAGACAAAGGTAAAGTTATTTCAGGGATATGCAAGTTATCTCTGTTTTTAATTGCCATATACCTATAGCTTACCCATTTCATATGTCTGTCTCCGGTTGACTTCGCTGCTTCAATAGGAGTCATCATACCTATACTCATATGAGGTCTTCTAGTATTGTAGAAATTAACAGCAAGAGCAACAGCTGTGATTACTTCTTCGATATTTCTAAACACTTTTCCTTTGAGCAGCTCATTCTTCATTGTGTTATTGATGCGTTCAGCCTGCGCATTATCTTTCGGGTCTCCGGTTTCTGTCATACTTACTTGTATGCCATGACTTCTCAATATATTTACATACTCACGGCTAGCATACTGGCAACCTCTATCCGAATGGTGTATCAGATTGACATTGTTGCCTTCAACGCGGCTTAGCGCCATCTTCAGAGCTCTTATAGGATATTCGGCATCCAATGTGGGGCCAACACTCCAACCGACAATTTCCTCGCTATATGCATCAAGTACAAGTGACAGATAACAATAATGGTAATGATACTCATTATGTTTGACCAATATGTATGTTATGTCGCTAACCCACAATTGATTGGGGGCTGTAGGGATATAACTCTTTACCAGATTCGGATAAACGGGCAATCCGTGTGATGAATCTGTAGTTCGGGGTTTCCTTATGCGCAATCTGACTTTCAAGTTATTCTCACAAATGATACGGCAGAAGCGGTCTCGTCCGATGGGTGCATCATAACGGAAATCATTGCGATACATCTCCCACAATTTTCTTCCCCCTATACCAGGATCGTCTTTTCTGACACTTCTGATATATTGAAGAGCAAACTCTTCCCCAGCAGCCTTTGCTAAAGCCGCATCTTCATCATATTGGTAATAAGCCTGCTTACTTACGCCAACCAGTCCGCAAAGGCTCTGGATACAATAACGTCCAGAGTCCTTAGCGTGCAGGGTGTCTACTGTTTGGCGCCAGCTTTTTTTCTGATTGGAATTTTGAACTTGGCTTCTGCCACATTGATCATCTCATCATAAAACTCTGCCTTAATTTGTGCTTGTAAAAGCTGTGCCTCTAGCTCCTTAATCCTTTTTTGGAGTTCTTGTACTTCTGTACTGGAGCATTCTTCGCTTACATTTGATTGAGACTGTTTCATAATTGCGCTTTGTGATTCTTTTTTCTCTGATACAAAGTTAGCAATCCAGTACGCAATTGTACGATAGCCAACAGGAACTATTCCTAATTTGGCTATGCGTCGAGAAGAATAGCCTGTCTCCTTGTAAATCTCAATTACTTTGTCGTAGTATTTGAGACGTTTTTCTGTTTCATAATTGAACATCGTTAACTCATTGTTGTGAGTCAACTTTTTCCAGGCAAATACA
>JAZRQU010000065.1:0-1325 GCA_045650045.1 Candidatus Egerieisoma sp.
TTGTCATCCAGTTTTTTATGACATATCCAAGCATAAATCGATAAAATTTAGTCGAAAAGGGCATTATGATGTATAGGTACATTATGATGCTCTTTTTTCAATTCACATTGGTAGTTCTTGTCAAAAATCCTATTGTTTCTAATGACGGCAAATAGTCTGTGCAAGGTCTTGTTGCGGATGTTGTTGATGATGCATCCGTTGCTTTTTCCTTCCCTTCTTTTCTTCTCGGCATACTCCCGCATTTCCTTGTTGTGTGTCATCAGGGAAACGCTTCCTTCCGTCAACAATGAATTGATGTATCTGTTTGAAGCTTTGCTGACATGAGGTCTTCTGTACACACTGGTTCCCGATGAATGTTTATGTGGAACACAGCCCGTATGATTGGCATATTTTCGGGCATCGGTAAAGCGTGTAAAGTTGCGGGTATCGACCAGAATGGCAGCTGTAGTGACGTAAGATATTCCTGGAACACTCATAGCCAGTTTGGCATTGGAAGCCAGTTCCTCATCTTCTTTCAGCAGTTCCTTGATTTTCTTGTCCGTCTGTTTAAGTTGCTCTGTGAGTTCGTCTATAGACTTTTGGAGAGTGCATGGTACATGCTTCATGGAACGTGAGAGGTTTATCAAGGACTTGCGTGATTCCTTCAAAGCATCGTGCGTCTTCAACCAAAGACGGAGCTCCTGAATGCTTTCTGCCTGAGGATTATACGGCTTTACCTTGTCTTGATGTCTGAATGCATATTCTGCAATCATACGGGCATCCACCTTGTCGGTCTTCTCTCTGCGTATGCCGCTACTCAGCTTTATCTGCAGAGGATTTTCCAACCACATGACATACTTCTTGCTAAAAAGGTAGTCAGACACTTCCATGCTGTAGCATCCGGTATTTTCTCCACAGAACAAGAAATCGCTTACATGTGCCTTGAGACACAATTCCCTTAACATTCGGATCATTTCCTTGCAGCCGCTCTGATTATTGCTAACTACTGCTTCCTTTACAATTCGGTTGCTTGCGCCTTGCAAACAACAAAAATTCAACGTTTCCTTGCTGAAGTCGATTCCAATTACCAATTTTTCCATAACTTTGCACTATTCTTTTTATAGCAGATTGGCAACAACAGTCGTGGACCAGCTCCCTTAATTGCATCATATGGGGATAGTTTTCTATTTGGTCTTTTGGCCGTTGGCTGTACAGGTCCAGAACTGGATATAAATCATATTTAGAGCGTGCATGGTTTACCTGTAACAGCGCCGGTCTGCTTCTTTCATACAACAAAATTAAGCATTTCAATCTTATTTCTTATTTAAGTGCAAATCTAAGGGAGC
>JAZRQU010000066.1:0-51988 GCA_045650045.1 Candidatus Egerieisoma sp.
AATTTGGCTATGCGTCGAGAAGAATAGCCTGTCTCCTTGTAAATCTCAATTACTTTGTCGTAGTATTTGAGACGTTTTTCTGTTTCATAATTGAACATCGTTAACTCATTGTTGTGAGTCAACTTTTTCCAGGCAAATACACAGAGATGTTACAATGTGTAGAAAATGACAGATTTTTGCATATCGCTTCATCTCACCTCATCTCCACGAATCTCCCTCCCATCTCCACCTCATTGCCCATTTCTCTTTTCTACCCATCACCTCCATCTCCTCATCAGATTCATCATCTCACCATCACCCTCACAACACAAATTACTCACAAGCCTTAGGAAACAGTGAATCAACCAATGTGTCACTTAGCCGGAGTACCCTGCAAATCTGTCCATTACCGGCGTTGTAGTTAAAATGCAGCATTTTTGCCACCTCCATTTTCTCATTTCTGTTGAGCATTGAAAGTTTCTCCTTATTGTACTTGGTCAACAACAGATGAGTTGCTACGCTGAAAATCTCTTCATCTGTATATGTGATTGTATCTCCCAGTTCACGTGCAATGTCAGAGAAAGACTCTACTTTACGGGTTATGTTAAAGTAGTACTGGTGCGCACTTTTAAAAAGCTTTTCACATTCGGCAATTTTGCAATAGCAGGCAGGAGAGATGTAACCGGATGCAGCGCTGTCATCCTCCAGTGGATGAATGAGGTAATAATTGTCGGGAAAATCAACTTCCCGGGAGTGAAACATATCCTGTTTTGGCCTTTTGGCAATGGTTTTCAGGTAAATCTTATTCAGATAAGGTTCCAAAGAATTGAATATATGGGTATTGGTCCCCCATAGCCAACTGAAAGGGGTACATGAAGAATTTACCAGAAATGCATTCCTGTGCACATATGCTATGAGGTTTTTCAGGTAAATTTCGTTGTCAACCGGAATTAATGAATATGACATGCCGTTGAGTTCCTGTTTCCTTCCCTGGCGTCCAAGAAACCTGCGGAGTCTGCTGTAAAAATCTTCATAAAAAGCCAGAGCGTCTTCCATACGGGCTTCAATTACAAAATGGAAATGATTGTTCATCAGTTCAAATGTGTAAATACCCACCGTAGCGGAATATTTCCAGGCACTCAACGCTACCATATTCATTCCTTGAACATAGTCTGAAAGTTCCCTGAACAACAGGCACTGGGATTTGCCTGGTGTGCACAAATGCCAAAACTGCATGTTGTGCTTGGTGTTTTCTTTGGTTCTGTAAGACATTTTTTAGGCAATAATAGATTTTCCCGACAAGAAAAGATGCCTGAAAAAGAAAAATTTGAGGAGCAATCATAAATTTTATCTTTTTTCTGAAATTGCTTTTTTATAAAGCCGTATTTATCCGGTTATAAACGGATAAATACTGGTTAGAATCAGGGAAATGCAATAATGGGCAAAAATCAAGATGTGAATATGAGGGAGTGATGACAGCAGTCCAGACACTAACTGAAACAAAAAAAAAGCCTTCATTTCTGAAGGCCTTTTCTGTGATCCGCCTGGGGCTCGAACCCAGGACCCCAACATTAAAAGTGTTGTGCTCTACCTGCTGAGCTAGCGAATCATCCCGTTTTGGGACTGCAAATATAGGAACAATTTTACAAAATGCAAAATTATTTGTTTTAAAGAGGGATTTATAAGTAAGATTTCATAATTTTGAGATATGGAAAGCATGTTCAAGAGCAGTTTCAGAAGTTTTCTGGACACTTCATATATAGATTTTGTAGAGTATGGGAACACTTTTGTCTTCCCCGATTATGAGTTTCAGGTACAAATTGTTCCTGCAGGGCAAACTGTCTGCACAAATATAAATACATCTTCTGCGGATGGGACAAATTCCACAGCAGACGGGGCATTGATTCTTCCCGACATTGTCTACCTTTATGAAGACCGCTGGTGGGGAGCAAAGGAGATGGTGCAGGAGAGGATTCTTGCCAGACTTGAACGTTTTACCAGTGTGTTTGCAAGGAAATGTAAAGTGCTGTCGGGAAGAGGAAATGCTGCAATGCCTGATATTGTAAATGATTTCCTCCGCAAGCATCATACCTATTCTACCGCAAAGTGCCGATACAGGTATGCCCTTGAGTATGAAGGACAAATTGTTGCTGTGGCTACATTCTCAGAGGGGCGTCCGATGGTGAGGAAAATTGATGAGCCGCTGATGAATGTCCCAAAGGAAGAGCAGGAAGATGCAAGTATTCTTATTTTTGATTCCTACGAGTGGATCCGATATGCTTCACTCCCTGGTGTGAGGGTTGTGGGCGGTATGGGACGTCTGCTCAAGGCTTTTATTGAAGAGCGGTATTCACGCATTGAACCCGGCACTCCGCTGGAGGTAATGACCTACTCAGATACAGAGTGGGGCAACGGCGAGGTATATGAGAAACTTGGATTCAAGTATGCCGGCAGCCGTCCTCCTGTTAAGTATTTTGTGAACAGGCATACATACGTGCGCCTTTCTGAGCGTCTATATGAGAAAGAGCTCCTTGCAGGAGCCCTTCCTTCTGATTTTTACATCATTGAAAATCTTGGCAGCAGGAAATTTCTGCTACAGTTGCTGTAATCTTCCCTACCCGGAAAATCCCCTACTTCAGCGCCCCTTCAATAGCCTTCATCAGTTGGGCAAACTCCTCAGGAGAATAGCCGGTTGCAGAATAGATCAGCTTGCCGTCCTTGCCGTAAAGATAAGTGCGGGGGATAGTCTGGTCGGCAAATTTTGAGAAGACACCTCTTGCAGGATCGGGATACAGAGGGAAGGTGAAGCCTTTCTTCAGGTTATATTTCTCAAGATCAGCATCTGTATGCTCGCGGCCTAAAACAAGCATTTTGAAGTTGGCATTGTCTTTATATTTTGGCCACAATACCTGCTGCACCTCAGCAAGTTCCTTCTGGCATGGAGGGCACCAGGTGGCAAAAAGGTTAATCAGCACAACTTTACCTTTCAAATCTGAGGAAGACAGCTTACCGTATACTGAAGATTCAATGGTGAAAGATGGCATCATTGAGCCTAAAGCCAGCTCTGCCCTTGCAGGCTTGTCATTCTGGGCAAAAATTTGCAATGAAACAAACAGTGAAGCCAAAATCAAAAGTACTTTTTTCATAAATGATATACCTTAAAAAAATTAATGATCAATCTCTTTAATAACCCATAACACTGTCCCAAGTTGCTCTGCGCAATGTAAAATTGTCATCATCCTGGTCATTCTCCCAATAGAACAATCCATAGAAATCACGGTCGAGAGCCCACTCTGCCTTGTAGGCAATACTGCGTGGGTTGTCATAATAGCAATATTTTGCTCCTTTATAAATCACATATGGAACTTTTGCAGTATTGTCCCAGTTCTCAATTGAATAGTCAGAACCCAGAGTCATGATTTTCTTGTAGGTCCAAGCTCCTGGAGATCCGGAGAATGAGATTCTGCCATAGAATGGGATACCCAAAACGAGTTTGGAAGCGGTTGCACCTGCAGCCCTATAGGCATTGTAGGTTCGGTAGATGTCCCAATATGCGTGGGATGCCTGCATTCCGTTATGAGGCCTGCTACCCGAATCAAAATCATATGTCATTATGTTCACATAGTCCACAACCGGATCCAGTGCTGCAATGTCCATAAACTTGTATCCTCCAGCAACGGTCTGTTTGTCTGAAACATAACCGGCATAAGTAAGAAGATACTTGCTGCCGAGGGTCTCCCTCAGCTGTTTCATCAGAAGCACATGGTTCTTTGTATCATTGGCTGGATCACAGGCCTGACTGCTCCATCCAAGACCGGGATACTCCCAGTCAATGTCAATACCGTCAATTCCTTTCTCCTTGCAGAACTTCAGGCAGTCCTCAGCAAAAGCCTTCCTCATTTCTGCACTGGCACTCAAAACTGAAAAACCCTCACCGGGAGCATTGTCCGAATTTGAAACACCGTTGGTAAATGAAAGCAATATCTTAAGCTTAGGATTCTTCTTTTTCAGATCAAGCACTTTATTGAACCTGCTTTGTGAACCCTGAAGCTTAAAACCGTTATACTTGCCGTCCTTAACATAAAGCTCTGCAAAAGCATAATTTATATGTGTTACTATTTTAGGATCGGGCAATCCTGAACCATAATAGGTAACATATGCAATTACAGCCCTCCCCTCCACAAGCGGAGCAGGCACGTAAGGCTTAGTCTCCTCCTCTGCCTCTGTATCCTCAGGTTCTTCAATATAAGAATCTTTGGAACAGTTTGTCAATGCTAAAGCCATAACGAGCAATATTATATTCAACAATAATTTTTTCATATCCGTTAAAGTCATTTTCCACAAATTTAATAAATTTGTACATATAAACACTCTTGGAATATGTTCAGATACGGATTTAAGAAACATCTGGTTGAATTGGGTGCAGATTACGGTTCATCTGTGCTGGCTGCTGTAAGCGGCGGAGTTGATTCCATGTGCATGCTGGATGCCCTCATCCATTGTCAGCTTGATCTTGAAGTTTCCGTAGCGCATGTGAACTTCAATCTTAGAGGAGAAGAGAGCGATGACGATACCCGAATGGTTACCCAATGGTGCGCAGAGCACGGCATTGAGCTTCATACAGCAAGCTTCCCTACAGAGGAGTATGCTGCAGAACATAAGATATCCATTGAGATGGCGGCCCGCGAACTCCGCTACAACTGGTTCTACCAGCTGATGGCTACCCACGGATATGATTTCCTTGCCATTGCCCACAACGCCAATGACAACGCCGAAACCCTGCTGCTCAATCTCACAAGAGGCTGCGGAATAGAGGGCATCGGAGGTATCAGGGAGAAGGTTTTGCTGGAGGGAGAAAATCCACAATACATCATCCGTCCACTTATGGCCTATTCCCGACAGCAGATTGAAAAATATGCCCTTAAGTGGAAAGTTCCTTTCCGCACCGACAGCACCAACCTGCAGAGCGACTTTTCCCGCAACCGCATCCGCAATGAGGTATTTCCGCAATTGGCAAGGATAAACCCTTCTGTTATAGCAACTTTCAACCGCAATATCAGACATTTCCAGCAGGCGGGAAACATCCTGCAGAAACATATAGAGGAGAAATGCTCCCAGTTGTGCAACTGGTTTGAGACCATTGACCAGTTGATGGAGAGCCCTTTTGCAACCTCAATGTGCAGCCTTAACCTGAGGATGAACATGATTGAAGAGAGAGCTTCACTGCTAATGTGCATTGTAGAACTTGCCCAGCTTATGAAGGAGCCCGAGTGGGATTTCTGGGTTTACCAGATTGCTTATCCATTGGGGTTCTCCCCTGCTATAATTGAAAACATAAGCCAGGCCCTTAAAGAGGAGGACGGACCAAAGAAATTCCTCTCTGCAAACGGAGAAATCATTGCCGTAAAGGAACGCGGACTGTTGAAATTCTATTTGAACATTGCTCAGACGCAACCTCTGCAGATAGACACTAAAGTTGTTCCACGTGAAAGTTGGAGAACCATAAAGGACACTTCTGAGGAGATCTGCCCTACCCTTTACCTTGATGCCGACAAGATAAAGATGCCACTTGAAGTACGCCCTGTTGCCCCTGGAGACCGCTTTTCGCCACTTGGCCTGCGCGGAAGCAAAAAAGTGACCGACTATCTTACGGACATCAAGTTTGAGCACCTGCACAAAAACGGAGTAAACGTAGTTTGCGACTCAACCGGCAAGATTATCTGCATCCCGGGCCTTCAGATCTCCAACCATGTGCGCATCACATCCTCAACCAGCCAGGTGCTTACAATCACCACCATTTAAAGTTACGTCGTCCTTTTGTACAAAATATTCATACTCATACAGTTAAAAAATAAGGGATTCTGAAATTACAGAATCCCTTATTTTTATAGTATTGATTTACAGCTAATTGTACAAAAAGACGACGTAACTGAGAGAGCATTGAGCATCAGGCGCTTCTCAAGTGCCCCGTAAAGGAAGTCCCCCACTATTGGGGCTCCGAGGCCAAGAGGACTTGAGGCATGCAGACGGAGCTGGTGGGTACGGCCGGTAACCGGGTAGAATTCTATGTAGGTACGGCCGTCTTTAATTTGGAGGATCCTGAAATCGGTAATGGCTGTCTTGCCGCAAGAGAAATCCACTTTCTGAAGAGGGCGGTTTTCAAAGTCAGAAACCAATGGCAGGGAGATACGCCCCTCAACATCAGATTTCCATACTACACCACTACCGGTAGACAATGGTGAGACCTCTCCGTCAAGTACCGCTTCATAAACCTTAAGAACCTTGCGTTCCACAAACTGTTTCTGAAGTTCCTTATAAACAGCTTCATTCTTTGCAAGCAGAAGAACACCTGAGGTATGCATATCCAGCCGGTGCACAACACGCAGTCCTTCAGATGGATAGCCTAAAGATGCCAGCAGCTGCAAAATATCGGTCTCATCACCGGAACGCCCTGAAGCCGACAATATGCCTGCCGGTTTGTTCACAGCCAGCACCGAATCATCCTCATACAGTACAAGTGAAGAGAGGGAACCGGGCAACGGATCGCACCCGTAAGTGGAATGGCGGGCAGCAGGATCAACCTTAAGTCCCTGAAGCATCCACCCCAACACCGGACCGCACTTCCCTTTGCATGAGGGATAGAACTGCCCCTGAATATGACTGTTGTCATATCCATACCAAAACTCCCCAATTGCAATTGGTTTATACCCATTAAGATAGGCATACTGCAACAATCGTGGGGCAGCACACTCACCGGTACCTGCAGGGGGAACAGTATCACCAAAAATATCAAGCAATCCTTTCCTCTCCCCATAGGCATTCAAGAAAGAAAAATGTTCAAAAATTTTCTGTTGCAGTCTTCCCGACATCTGTTTCCTCTTCTCCTTCAGTTCCTCAATCCTGGCATCTGAGGCAGCCATCTCTGCATCCCTGACAGCTATCTCCTCCTTCATCCTTTTCTCAGCCCTCCTTATCTCCCCTCTCTGGAACTGGCTCTCACGGGTTATAGCCTCAAGTTCTGCACTCAAGGATTGCTTCTTTCCTGGCTCCCCTTCACTTTGCAGCAACTCAAGAATCTCCCCTCTCCTCTTGATGCGGGCCACTTTTCCCTGCTCATATATTTCCTTCAGTCTGGCAATCTCCTCAAGATGACATTGCCTTATCTCTTCTGTAACCTCAATATGAATGAACCTGTAGCGGTCATTCTCATGATCCCTTATCAGATCGTTGAGCATTACAATCTCATGCTCCTCTGTAGGGAAGAAACTGTCGGGAGAAAGAAGATCATAAACTGGGGGTACAAAATACCCGTCCTTGCGCAGATATTCATGTGAGCCGGAATAGGCCGCCAGAAAACCCACCTTTCCAGAAGGGGTCCGGGCAACCAGAACTCCGAACATCTTGCCGTCCATCGAGAGCTGCCGCTTCATGCCAAAATCAGCTTCCTTAAGGTGTCTGAGCACATCATGAGCCGCCTCAACTACCAAAGGATGAGGAGAATAGCTAAAAGGGTCATTAAAAAGCAGAGGCAAGCCGGCCTTATCGGCTTCAGACAGCAGGCATCCTTCAGATATAAGAAGATTGTTAAGTTCCATATTAAAAAACCATTGCCAGAGACACCCCTTTTACGGAGCCGTTATAGAATGGCATACCTACAAAAGTAAAGCCATTATCCTGTTTTACAGAATTTTTGCCAAAAAGACAATTATATATGTGCGGACATGCCCAATATGCTACCCTTGTGCCAAGGATTCCCACACCTGCACCCGCAACAAGATCGTGGAACCAATGCTCAGAGTGTTTGATTCTCGCCATTGAAGTGCAGAGAGCAGCTGCATATCCGGCATATCCCACCCAAGGGGCAGAATCCCTGTACTCCAGACGGAGAAGTTCGGCACCCATAAAGGAAATGGCTGCATGTCCGCTGGGGAAAGCATCAGCATCAACGCCATTTGGCCTCCACTCATCCACAACCTCTTTCAGTGCCAGCGTTGCGGCTGCTGTAATGCAATATGAAGTTAAAGCCAGAGCCGTACCTTCAAGCACACTGTGCGCAGACTTTACCCCGCACATGTTCAATCCGTAAAAGGTAGCCAGCGGAGCATACTGAAGGCCATCCTCCATCACAAAACCATGATAAGGATGGAGCCTGTCTCCACGCAATCCAAAATCCAGTTCCTTAACGGCATCTATCTGTCCGCCAATGGCTCCTGCCCCTATCAGGGCAACAGGGAGTACCAGAGATTTGGCATCAAACTCATATGTCCCACGTTTTTGGGAATATATAGGGGCTGCAATTAAAAGAAATGCTGCCAAAAGCAATATAAATCTTTTCATATCCAATCCGGGAGAATACACAAAATTAAGAAAATTATCCCAACTCCATTTACTGGACCAAAATATGCAACTGTCGGGATAAACAGCAATATAAATTGAACCCAAAAATTCGTAACTTTGTTTTTCGCATAAAATAAAAGAAAAAAAATGATATTTACCACTGGGAATATATTGTTGTTGGGTTCTGTGATGGTCTTTATTGGAATCCTCATAAGCAAGACCGGATTCCGTTTTGGCGTCCCTACCCTGCTGCTTTTCCTCCTTGTAGGAATGCTCTTTGGCACCGACGGACTCGGCCTGGAGTTCAACTCCCCTACAGGTGCACAGTTCATAGGAATGATTGCCCTGAGCGTCATCCTGTTCACTGGAGGAATGGACACAAAAATATCTGATATCAGGCCAGTACTTACACCGGGGCTTCTCCTCTCAACAGTTGCCCTGGCAATAACCACACTGTTTACAGGAGCCTTCATCTACGGCATTTCACGCTTTGCCGGAATGAATATGGAGATATCCCTTATGGCCTCATTCCTGCTGGCCGCCACAATGTCATCAACAGACTCGGCATCTGTCTTCAGCATACTGCGTTCCCAGAAGATGGTGCTCAAACATAACCTCAAACCTATGCTTGAGCTGGAGAGCGGAAGTAACGATCCTATGGCCTACATGCTCACAATCATAATAATACAGATAATCCAGAACCCTGCCCAGATAAGCGGTTGGGGGATTGCCCTTGATCTGCTGCAGCAGTTCGGATACGCAATAATCATAAGCGTGGTTATAGGAAAGTTCATTGTATGGCTAATCAACAGGCTCGACCTTTCCAATACAGCCCTGTACTCTGTACTCCTTCTGAGCATTGTATTCATTGTATTTGCAATTACAGATATGGTTGGAGGCAACGGATATCTTGCCGTATACATAACCGGTCTGATTGTAGGCAACAGCAAAGTAAAACTTAAAAATGAGATGAGCAAGTTCATGGACAGCCTTACCTGGCTCTTCCAGATGATCATGTTCCTTTCACTTGGTCTCCTTGTAAACCCGCACGAGATGATGAAGATTGCTCCTGCCGGACTCCTCATTGGCGCTTTCATGTCTTTTGTAGCCAGACCGCTCAGTGTCTATACCTGCCTGGCTCCATTCAAGGACATCCCGTTCAAGGCACAGGCATTCATCTCCTGGGTAGGACTCCGCGGTGCAGTGCCAATCATCTTTGCCACCTACCCTGTACTTGCTGGAGTAACCGGATCTGATATCATATTCAACATAGTGTTCTTCATCACCCTGCTCTCACTTGTAATGCAGGGAATGAGCATATCATGGTTGGCAAAAAAACTGCACCTGGACCTGCCGCCTGAGCCGGAGAGTACATTTGACATCCATATTCCCGACGAAATGAGTTCATCCCTCAACGAGGTAACCCTCACCGCAGATATGCTCACCCACGGCAACACCCTTGCAACGATGCATATCCCGCAAGGGCACCTTGCAATGATGGTAAAACGGGGCAACAAATACCTGGTACCCAACGGACAGCTTGAACTGCATGAAGGGGACACCCTGCTGTTCATTTCATCCCACGAACACATGCCGGAGAAATGATTCTTCTTCCCGACAAATAACCCACTTACCTTACCCATATGTATCCGATGAAAAAAGACCCTATTAAAATAATCTACGAAGACGACCACATAATAGTTGTTGAAAAAGCAGAGGGAGTGCTCTCAGTGAGCACCTCACGGGGAATGAATGAAGTTACCGCCCACTCACTGCTGAACAACTATATGCGCAACACCGCCGGCAACAGCACATTCCGCGGACGACATGAAAGGGGCAGGCACAACGGTGGCAGCAATGGAAGATACAGTGGCGGCCGTGAGAATGGACCCCGTGTATTCATTGTGCACCGTCTTGACAGGGAAACCAGCGGTCTTATGGTATTTGCCAAGAGTGAGGAGGTAAAGAGGAAGCTTCAGGACAATTGGGAGGAGGCAGTTACTCACAGAGGATATGTTGCTGTAGTGAATTCGTCGGGAAGAATAGAGGGAGAGCGGAATGTGATGGTGGAGTATCTGATTGAGGAGGATGAGAAAGGGGTAGAAAGGCTCAATTTCCAGGAGGGAAGGATTACCAGCTGGCTGAAGGAGAACCGCGCCATGATGGTATATTCATCTGCCCGCAACAACGGAGGGCAACTGGCAGTTACAGATTTCAAGATTCTTGAGAGCAATCCCCGCTCCAGGAAGACTTTGCTGCAACTGGAGCTCCATACCGGCAGAAAAAACCAGATAAGGGTGCACATGCAAGAGGCAGGATGCCCAATCTGGGGTGACAAAAAATATTTTGGGGAGAACCCGGCCCATCTTGCAGAAAACAAAAAAGCGCACAGGCTTTACCTGCACGCTTATGCTTTAAGTTTCATCCATCCTGAAACTGGAAAAGAGATGGTGTTCAACACTGGAATCCCCCGCTCATTCAGGAATCTGTAAAAAGTGCCCTTTTTGACGTTGTCATAATGGGCGCTTTTTTTTATTTCATTGTCTCAACAGCCTTATTGAAAATAGCAAGACCTGCATCAGTAAGAGGATGTTTCAACAGGCCCTCAATTGCTGAAAGCGGACAAGTTGCCACATCTGCGCCAGCCTCAAGACAAGCAACAATATGCTGGGTGTGGCGGATGGAAGCAGCAAGGACCTCAGTGCCGTAACCGTAGTAACGGTACATATCAACGATTTTGGATACAAGACCTATACCGTCCTCGCAGATATCATCAAGGCGGCCTACGAATGGGCTCACAAAAGTAGCACCTGCTTTAGCAGCCAAAAGAGCCTGGCCAACTGAGAATACTAGAGTACAGTTGGTAGCAATTCCTTTCTTTGAGAAGTATTTCACTGCGCGGATACCGTCTGCTGTACAAGGAAGTTTAACTGCAATTTTAGGATCGATAGCTGCAAGAATCTCCCCCTCGGCAATCATACCCTCGTAATCGTTTGAGAAAACCTCTGCACTTACAGGACCGTCAACGATTTCACAGATTTTCTTGTAGTGTGCATGGATGGCCTCAGTACCTTTAACTCCCTCTTTAGCCATAAGGCTTGGGTTGGTAGTTACACCGTCAAGGATTCCCATCTCCTGAGCCTTTGAAATCTGGCTCAAGTTAGCTGTATCAATAAAAAATTTCATAGTATTGTTATTAGATTATTATCGTTTGAGATTAGAAATGCAAACCTTCAAGGAGTCTGTCCAATAAGGTACCTCAACACCAAAAGTCTCCTTTATCTTTGTCTTGTCCAGTACTGAATACGAAGGCCTCTTCACTGGACTTGGAAACTCATTGCTATGGCAAGGATTTACCCTGCACTCTGTAGTACCGTTATACTGTGCTATCATCTTGGTAAAGTCATACCAGCTGCATACACCCTCGTTGCTGTAATGGTAGATGCCGCTTTTTGTGTAAGATTCTTCAGCCCCTGTTGTTGCGCCTGTTCCCGAAGTTTCAGCCGCATAGTCTTCCAGCACAACTGCAATTGCTTTTGCAAGATCCCAAGCATAAGTTGGTGTACCAACCTGGTCAAATACAACCTTAAGTTCCGGTTTGGTAGCAGTAAGCATCATCATGGTCTTGCAGAAGTTCTTGCCAAACTCGCTGTAAAGCCATGCAGTACGGATTATCACGTACTTGCAGCCGCTGTCATTGATATATTGCTCGCCGTGAAGTTTTGTAAGTCCGTATACACCTGTAGGGGTACCGGTCTGCTCCTCTGTACAAGGGGTATTGTAAGGTTCAGCGCCAAAAACGTAATCAGTTGAAATATGCACAAGAAGTCCGCTTACCTCTTTTATTGCAACAGCAAGGTTTTGCGGAGCCTGCGCATTCAGTTTCTCAGCCAGTTCACCGTTGGTCTCTGCCGCATCCACATTGGTGTAAGCAGCACAGTTGACAATTGCATCAACCTCATGGGCTGCAACCACAGCTCTCACTGCCTCTAGATCTGTAATGTCAAGAAGAAGTGTCTCAACTCCAGGCACCTCAACCACATCAGAAAAAAGAAAATTATGGGCAGACTCTCTGGCCACAAGTCTCATCTCATTGCCCAACTGGCCATTTGCTCCGGTAACAAGGATATTCATGGCTTAGTAAAGTTTTGAGTTATAGTCAAACAGTTCAGGTGCATCCTTGAGCATAGGATGATTCTTGTCCTTTTCAGACAAAAGGATATCCGCTGCAGGAACGCCCCAGTCTATGGCAATTTCAGGATCGTTCCATGCAACGGCCCCCTCGCTCTGAGGAGCATAATAGTTATCACATTTATACTGGAACAGGGCAGTTTCGCTCAACACTACAAAACCGTGTGCAAACCCGCGCGGGATGAAGAGCTGCCTGTGATTTTCACCGCTCAATTCAACAGCTACATGCTTGCCGAATGTAGGAGACCCTTTTCTTATATCAACAGCCACATCCAAAACCTTTCCCTGCACAACCCTTACCAGCTTGCTCTGGGCATGTTCACCTTTCTGGAAATGAAGTCCCCTGAGGACACCATATGAAGACATGCTCTCATTATCCTGCACAAAATCAATGTCATATCCTGTTTCCGCACTGAACCTCTCCTTGCTGTAACTTTCAAAAAAGTATCCTCTTGCATCTCCAAAAACCTTAGGCTCAATAATATAGACGCCTTCAAGTTCTGTCTTTACTATACTCATATCTGTAAATTGTCTGTCAACTTGCAAATATAGCAAATTTTAGGCGCCTGCAACCCATATAAAGCTACTTATAGATGTAATTGAAGATCTTCTCCCAGCCTGGATTGTCATCAGAGAAACCGTTTGCAAACTGGAGCGATGTAATGTACAGGAACTTTGTACCTTCACGCATATTTCCGTTAATATAAGGGGATACTGCAGGTTGGAGATAGAAATAGTCCAGAAAGTATTCAGGAACTTCTCCCTTGTACTCCATGGGTCCTTCCAGCATATATTCTATATACTCGCCTTTTTTAAAGGTAAATTCAAACTCCTCATGCAGATTGGTATGTGAATCTGTATAGGTGACTCCCTTATATACAAATCCATAATCCACATCAACCTCACCATTTGGAAACAACTGGGAACGTGGATGTGACAGCCACTTGGCCACAACCTCATTTGTATATTTCCACACCTCCGGATTGGCAGAGATCCTGTACTTGTCCATTGTCTTTGAAACACCTACAAGATAAACCGTTTCGTATACTGTAATATCACAATACTGGGCCGCATCAGTATCCACTGTAGAAGTGGCACCATAACCGTCATCCCCTGTCGCCCTTGCTACAAGCCTGTATGTACCGTTGGCTCCATTAGGCACCGGGAAAGTTGCAGTTCCTGCTCTCCTGTCCAGCACAATATTATCACCGGGATTGCCATAAATGGAGACCCTGTCGTTCCCTTCCCAATAAAAATGGACATTAGCCCTTGGAGCAGTTTCAAGCCCCAGATCCTTTACTACAGCCGAACTGCCCAGATTTGCATTCACCACCAGTGAGCCATTGATTTTGAGCATTGGATTCACAACAGCCCCAATAACTGCACAAGCATCATCCCTACCTTCTACCTTAAGCGTTATACTCTCAGTAACGGGATGATTGAACCCGGTAGGATACTGGGGTATAACCCTCTCTACAACGCCATTATAACCGGTAACAAGAGATACTGATGAACTCAGCACTTCAACACCCAATCCCGCCGCGTGAGCAGGGAGAATCTCATATTGCAGATCTTCATAAAAATGGTTGTACAAATCAATCTCACTATAACGTGGAACAATCCTGAGCTTCTCCACATCAACAGTACATACAGCACTGGCCTTACCAATCTTTGCCACAAGTGTTGCCGTACCGGGGGCCAGAGCCTTAAGCTTTACACCTCCCCTGTCATACCCTACAACCTGCACCACAGAAGGGTCTGAACTTTCAACTTCCAACTCCCATTTCCCTTCTGCCGCCGCAAACGGAACAGTGGTCTCCTCCAAATCATACATCACAGCATTCTCACTGGCAAATTCCACTTTTGGGGGAATGACATCATCCAGATCCTCAACATCAACACGCCAGCTGTTCTCATCAACACCGCCATTCCCTTTGAAAAATACCGACACCACATACTTCACATTCCTCTGCACATCATAATTTGAACAGGCGTCAGAGCCAAGATAGAACCTGTATACAACATCCCCCTCCTTCAGGTCAGACTCGTATTGAGCAACAATCTCCACATAGCTGCACACACCGGCATAAAGGCTCCCCTGCGGCCATACCTTGTCTTTCTGGGAAGTATTACCCGGCAACAAAGTACCCTGCATGTTTTCAAGCATATAGAACTCCACCCCTCCTGGAAAACCTGCACAGTCTGCAAACTGCATCGGATCTCCATCCTTAACTTCAGAAACATCCTTCACCTTATCCGTGCAGAAATAAGTGCCGGTTTTGGGGACATTCCTCAACCTCACCTGCTTCACTTTTACGGAAACATCATCATTCAGGCCACTCATATCACCTTTAACCTCAATTTTGGCAACCGCCCTTGTAAGGGGAACAACAACAGAAGCACCGTCTGAAAGAATTGCAGGACCGTATTTTCCCGACATTGGAAGAGACCTTCCACCAACCGCAGCAGCATCCAGCTCCAACTGCAAGATATCATCCAGACAATAAACCGCCAACGGACGGCCTGCATTGGCCACAGCATATATGGTAAAGGAGTGCCCCTGCCATATATCCACATCTACATTTGAGGTTTCATCAACATAGTGGTGGAATACCACATCCCCTTCCCAGTTCACAACATAGATGTTCACATCCCCAACAAGAGATTCATCAACCGATCTTGTTGTAGAATTCATCCTTTCCAGTGAAAACTTCACATTTACTTTTCCGGTTCCTGCTCCGGGAACCTCTTCCCATGCGCTGCAACCTGCGGCAGCTGTTGCAAGCAGCAGTGATGCTGCAATCTTAAAAAACAAAAATCTTCCCATAGCTTTAAAAGGAAAGGGACGGAAGTTTGAGATAGGTAAATTAGAATATACAAGCAAAATGAAGAACGGTTCCGCCCCTTTTCCCACGGGCAAAAGTATATTCCCCAAAAGGAAAAGTATGCCAAAAAAAGAAAAAGAAACCCCTTCTACTGAAGAAATTTCTTTTTCCTAAAAAAATTTACTCTGTTTTTACCCTTTAAGCCCCTGTTGCCATCTCCAGGCAGAAAGAAGTACCTCTTCTATTGGAGTATCGGCACTCCAGCCAAGCTCCCTGTTTGCTTTGGACGGATCTGCCCAATACTGTTCCACATCTCCCGGACGTCGCTCTGAAATCCTGTATTTTAGTTCCACACCTGTTGCACGGATAAAGGCATTTACCAGTTCCAGAACAGACAGTCCCTTTCCTGTACCAAGATTATATACATTCCATCTTTCTCCATCGGAAAGCATCTTGTCTACTGCCTTCACGTGTGCCTTGGCCAGGTCCACAACATATATATAGTCCCTTATGCATGATCCGTCGGGAGTATTATAGTCATTGCCAAAGACACTCAGGCATTCACGGATGCCTGCTGCTGTTTGGGTAATGAAAGGGACAAGGTTGTTTGGAACTCCATTCGGCAACTCTCCAATGAGGGCAGAAGGGTGAGCACCTATAGGATTGAAATACCTCAACACGGTGGCATTGAGGTTAGGATATGCCTTCACACAATCCTTGAGGATTCCCTCTGCAATCTGCTTGGTTCGTGCATATGGTGAAGAGGCTTCCTGAAAAGGTTGCTCCTCAACAATGGGGAGCTCGTCCAACGCCGGTTGACCATAAACTGTTGCAGATGATGAAAATACTATATTTGCACCCTTACCATTAGTAACCATAAGTTCTACAAGGTTTTCAAAGGAATGCAGATTGTTCCTGAAATATTTCAGCGGCTGCGCCACACTCTCTCCAACTGCCTTATAAGCGGCAAAATGTATGGCTGCCTCAATATCGGGATACTGCTCAAACACCTTTGCAAATGCAGCGGTATCTGTACAGTCCACCTCCATAAAATCAATTTCCTTGCCAATAATCTTCCCAATTCCACCCAAGACTGCAGGGGTGGAATTTGAGAAGTTGTCTACACCAATCACATTGTAGCCGGCGTTTACAAGCTCAACTGCCACATGCGATCCTATGTATCCGGTTGCTCCGGTAAGCAAGACTCTCTTCATACTAGAACTTGAAGATATCAACAAACACTACTGAATCCTTAAGAAGAAATACTATGTATGCGGCAGCCGCAACAATTGCAAGGGCCAAAAGTGTATAAAGTACCTTTGCAGAAGCACTCATACCTTTTTTCTTGTATGGGTCCTTAAGTTTCAGAAGAGGGAACTTGGCCATATCAGTAAGTGTCTCGCCAAACGGAATGCTTATCTTGGCCTCGGCATTCACAGCCCAGCCATTTGCATTCAATAGAGGGGCAATGTTCCTGCGGCGGAGTTTCATCCATGCAATGATCATGGCAGGTCCTGAAATGATTGCAAGTATACCGGCCAATGAAAGTATAAGCTGCCACCACTTGAGGGCAAAAATACCCTTTGCCAAAGAGGCAACCGCTGTACCTATCATACCTAGAGCCATACCAATGGCAGCAAAGATACCGGCAAACTTGGCAATATCGAATGGAGGTGCAGCCGCTGCAGTTTTTCCATCACCCTCAGCAGGTTTTGCAGGGAGCGATGCAGGAGCCGCATTTATCTTGGCTGTTGCATTTGCCATCATTTTGGCATCCTTATCTGCAGCACTCTTGTTTATAAGGTTCTCAACTACAGTGGCCATTCTGCGGTAAGGGCTCCAGAACGCCTGTTTTACACTTATAGGATTGTCAATAATCTTGGTAATTACAGCATCCCACTCAACACCTTTGTTATCATAGTAGATGGCATTCTTTCCAACTATAAGGTTACCAATCTCTCCAACGGTAACTGCTGCAACAATCTGCTGTTTGGCAGCACCTGATTTGGTTGTGCAATCGCAGTAAAGCAGACACATTCCGCTGGATGCTGCTGTAGCATTGTGTTTGCCCATATCAAGAACATTCATACACATTCGGCACTCCCTCTGGTCTACAATAAGACGTCCGTTCTGGAAAATTGCACATTTGTCCTTTGCGTAGAAATCGTCAAAAGTTATGAAGTTTCTCAAAAGTCTGTAGAAATCCCTGAAAATATAAAGGAACTTCAACACCTGGGCAATATTGTCGGCCTCGGTTGCAAGGGCAAGATCCTCAGCCACAAGTGCCATAAGGGCATCTTTCCTGTTGTCTGCAAGCAACTGTTTCACTGCATCATATCCCAAAGACTCAACCTCTGCTCCTGCCTTTGCACCTTTCCATCCGGTGTATGCTGCAAATTTCGCCCCTACGGCTGCCCAATCCTCCTCGGTAAGGGTAGCATTGTTGGGAAGGGCAACCTTTACAACGGTATTGAACTGTGCTGCCCAAACAGGGTTTACAGGCTCAGAAAGATTGATTTCAGGCTTTCCGGTTACTCTTGCTATAGGATACTGCGCAATCTCATCACCCTTCTCGGAAAGATTTGCCGCACTGATTGCCTCAATCTGTGACATCTGCACATCAAGTTTCTCTGTACTTGCAGGAGAGTATGCAGCCAGTTTGCTTCTCATAAAGAAGTCCTTAACTTTTGCATCCAATGCGTTATACGCTGCAATCACAGCATCTGTATCTGCTCCGAACGGTGCCTCAACCTCTGCTTTCTGCCATGCATCATAAGCGGCAAGGGCTCCATAGAATTTTTCAATGATATCAGCATTCACACCCATTGCACCGCTGCGGTCCATTGTACCGCCAAAAGTGGCAACAGCTGCGGCAACAGCTGCCTTGTCCACAGCTTCATCAGAGCTGTTCTCCGTAATTACACCATCACCGTTAAAACGGGTTTGAGCAAAAATCTTTGACATGTCGGCAGCATCTGCAATTGAAATTACAGATCCCTCCTTGCCCAAGTTGGCAAGAATCTGTTTTGCCGAACCATAAAGATTTGCACCAAGCTCTTGAGTCTTGTCAAACTCCTCTATATCAATACAATCCTTACCGTCGAGAATAAGATCACAGTTCTTTATTGCAGAAGTGATCCATTTTGATGTTTCAATGATGTCACATACGCGGATTTTGCCGTCGCTGTTGGCATCAATATAAGAAAGGCTTGTACTGTCAATCTCCAGGCCATTCACCGGACATGAAAGCACTGTCCAAAGTTTTTTATCCAGTTTGTCGAGGTTAGCAATGTCTGCCCCATTTCTTATCTTCACTCTGGAAGTGCCTCCAATATTCTGGAACTCCCATTTATATTTTTCCACTTTTGCCATATTTTATTTCATATTTACTGTTAGAATGTCCATTTTGCACCAATTGCAGGCATAACCTTGAAACCTTTCTCAACAAAGTTTGAAGAGATTTCAAGCTCACCGCCAACGCTCAAGTTGATGTTTTCCCAACCTTTAGCCTTATTAAGGTTTACCCAGAACTGAGGCTCTGTCATAAAGATATATTCTGTACCCTGCCAAGGTCTTGCCTCTTTCCAGAAATCAGCAAAGCCACTGAAAGAGCACCATCCATCTGCAAATGAGATGCCCCATACTCCTGTAATCTGGAAGTTGGCCTCCTGTTTGCTGCCGTTAAGACCGTATGTATCTGGAATATGCTTGTATGAAGCTGTCAAAGACCATGTTTTGCTGAAATCTGCCGAGTGGCCCGAGTAAGTAAGACCGGCAAGCCATGCATTGTTGAATGAACCTGCTGCGGAGTTCATACCGCCGTTATACTCAACATGAACAGAAAGCCATTTCAAATTGCTCTCCTGCCACCAGCAAAGTTCTCTTGCAATCTCCCAATATGCACCGTTCACTTTTGGTGAATAATCAAAATCCGCAAAGAAGAAAGTGCTTCCAAACGCATCCGGCTTGAACATCTCAATTGTAGTGGTCTTGCACTCCCTTTCAGTATCATAGAACAGCTGAACATTCTGCGCATCAGCTTTATTGCAGGCAAAAATTGAAATTGCCATTACGGCAACACAAAATAGAAATACTTTTTTCATATCAGGTAGTTTTAAGTTATTCCACAAATATAGTAAAATTTATAACTTTGTTTTACGAAAAAAACAAACAACAAATAAAACTATGAATTTCTTAAAAAATCTATTGAAAGCAGGTGCGCTTATGGCTATTGTGGCCCTTACAGCCTGCAACAGCAACCCTTCCCAGAAGTATTACAAATCAATTCCTGAGGAGTTTGACGCAATGTGCCAGCGTGCTATTGACGAGTGGAAAGTTCCTGGAATGGCAGTAGCTGTAGTTAAAGACGGAGAGGTTGTTTTCCTTAAAGGATTCGGCCACGCACACCTTGGAGATTCTGTTACCGCTCCTGTTCCGGTAACCCCCCAGACCCAGTTTGTGATTGCTTCAACTTCCAAAGCTTTCACTTCAGGCCTTTTGGCAAACGTGATGGACGAGTATCCCGAAATCAAATGGGATGCACCGGTAAAGGAGTATCTTCCCGATTTCAAACTTTATGACCCATGGGTAACTGAAAACTTCCAGGTAAGGGAGATCATGTCCCATCACAGCGGTTTCAACAGCTATGCCCTTGACGACCTTCCAACCTGGGGCTACAACCGCGACGACCTTTACCGTATCTACGCAACTGTAAGACCTACCTACAGTTTCCGTACAAAATACGCCTACAACAACAGCATGTACACCATTGCGGCAAAAATCATTGAGAAATATACCGGCAAGAGCTGGGATGATGCAATGGCTGAGCGTATCTTTGAGCCGCTTGAGATGAAAAACTCAACTACAGGAAACAAATCTTTCTACACCGCTGAAAACCTTGCACAAGGTTACAGAATGAGAAAGGCCGAGGATAAAGATGAGATTACAGTTGTTCCACGTACAGATAAAGACCACGCTTTCGCATGGCTTTCAGCTGTTGCTCCTGCAGGATTTGTAATGTCAACTGCAGAGGATATGGCAAACTGGGTTAAAATGCACCTTGCAAACGGTACATTCAACGGCAAAGAGGTTATCTCGCGCAAAAACCACAAAATGCTCTTCTATCCCCAGACCATCACAGGCAGCGATTCTACCCGCCTGACCAACTACGCTCAGGGCTGGACAGTTGAGTTTGGAGAGCAGGGACGCTACATCCGCCACACCGGTTTGGCATACGGTTATACTGCACTCGTAGGTCTTGTTCCTGATCTTGATCTTGGTTTCGTTTTCCTTACAAACAACGGAAGTTCTTCAGACCCTCAGTCTGCCCTTGGACGTGATCTTATTGAGCTTTACAGAGGCACCGGCAACACCAAATACTTTGACGAGTATTTTGCTGAGTACAAAGAGGATCTTTTTGCCAAAGATGAGGAGAAACCTGCTGCAGAGGAGACTCCAGTGGCAGCATTGGCCAACAAAGCCTACACCGGAACCTATTATCTTGATGTATTCGGCACCGCAACCATCTACGAAAAAGAGGGCGACCTATATTTCAAACTTAAAGATGTTGATGCAAAATTGAACCACAAAAACGGCAACGTATTCAAATTCTTCCAGCCTGGTTCAGGTACATATGAGATGACTTTCACAGTTAAAGGCAACCGCGCACAGTCATTCACATTTGATATCAACGACCCTATAGGAGACTTTGTAAGAAAATAATTTTTCTCCCGACAGAAAAAGAAAGGGCTGCAAGAAATTTCCTGCAGCCCTTTACTTTTTGTAGGTAGGTATTTTTTTGTAATTAGGTACTATTTGATTCTTGTCCAGTATAGGGTAATACCTATTCCAAAGACAGTTCCCTCCAGGCGGAGTTTGTCGGGAGTTTCAAACTGGGCCTCCACATTAACTTTAATTCCTTTTGAAGGGTCGTAGATTTTTGTGCCTCCCCATGATTTGTCTGACGCATCATATTTCAATCCGTCTACAAGGATAACCTTGTCAATATCAACATTGCGCAATGACTTGTCGGGATTCTTTACATCTTTTCTCTTGTTGCCGTTTGCATCAAGAGGGTTCTCAACCCAGAAAACCTGCGCTTTGTAGGTTCCATTGGTGTTCTTGGTTACACGGACTTTGCTTTTCTTGCCTCCACGGTCTGTTGAATACTCACCAATGATGCTGTCGGGATTGGAATTCAAATTCTGCGCAACTGCAGGGAGTGCCATGAAGATGGCAGCTATTGCCATAAAAATATATTTTCTCATATTTGTGTAGGTTTACATCTGCAAATATGGTAATATTTTTACACTTTACAACAATAAATTTATGTAATTCACTATATATTAAGTAGAAATTATTATATTTTTGCACTCTATTTTTTAATGAGGGAAATTATAGGCTATGAAAAAGATAAAGAATCCTTACGCCGGAAAGGCTGAAAATATGGGATACAACTGTTTTGCATGTGCTCCCGGGAACCCGTGCGGACTTAAGATGGAATTTTTTGAAGATGGTGAAGAAGTGGTATGTTTCTGGGAGCCCAATCCTAATTTTCAGGGATGGCTCAATACCCTGCACGGAGGAATACAGGCAACACTGATAGACGAGACAGGAGGCTGGTTCATTTCCCGAAAGTACCAGACAACCGCCATGACCACCAATCTGAACATCAAGTACAAGGCACCCGTACCTATTGAAAGCAAAGTGGAGATAAGGGCCAGACAGAAAGAGCAGAAGAGGAACTTTGTAATCATGGAGATTACCCTTACTGCAAACGGCAATCTCTGTTCAACAGCAGAAGCTACCTTCTACTGCTTCCCCAAGGAGAAAGCCGAGAAGGATTTCCACTTTATGCCATACGAACTGGAAGAGTAAATGCAAAAAAAGGCCATTATCTGCACAACAACCGGCTGTTATGTGCAGATAATGGCTATATTTCACTCATTGATGTCCCCCTGTTTATTCAGTTTCATTGCTCACAGGGACATCCCGCTTCACATCCTGCTTTTTGGGAGGATATGCTATACGTGCGTGGTATATCTCCTGAAGGTGCTTCTTGAAAACTGCCTTCACAACATTAATCTCCTTAATTGAGATATCTGCCATTGCAAGTTGGGAATCTGAGATGCGCTGGCTGGTAATGCTGTCTACAAGTTTTGATATGCTCTCGGCAGAGTAGTCCTTGAGAGTACGGGATGCTGCCTCAACAGCATCGGCCATCATCATAACAACCTGCTCCTTGGCAGTAGGCAGGGTTCCCTGATATGTAAAGTCTTCCCTATTGTCGGGATTACCACCATTATTGCAATACTGCATGTAGAAATACGCGGTCTGGGAACGGCCATGATGGGAGTTGATGAAATCAATCACAATCTGCGGCAAGTTGTTCTTCTTGGCTAACTCAACACCATCAGCCACATGCTTGATAATATCCCTTGCGCTCTCCTGAGGTGAAAGTCCTTTATGATAGTCAACACCCGGAGCCTGATTCTCAATGAAACACTGCGGATTGTTGATTTTACCTATATCGTGATACATGGCTCCAACCTTTACCAGACGGGAGTTGCCGCCAATGGCACGCACAGCCCTCTCTGCCAGATTGGAAACCTGCAAAGAGTGCTGGAAAGTGCCCGGAGCTTTACGTGCAAGTTCCTGGAGCAGCCTGTTGTTTGTATCTGAAAGGTCCTTCAAAGTAGCTACCGAAACCAAAAGGAAAATCTTCTCAAGCAGGAATACCAACGGATATGCTGCAATTACAAGGAAAGCATTTGCAAAGAGCATTGCCAGAACAGTATATCCGCCCTGGGCAAACATTGCCCCCTCCATCAGTCTGAATGCAGAATGGACAACCAGCATTCCCAAAAGGATAATAAAAGAGTTCAGGAACTGCAGCCATCCCTTATAAAGGAATGAGAATGAAACCAATGCAATTCCACCTGCAGTTGCGTTGAGCATATACAGCTCTACTCCGTTCTCAGAGATCACAAGTAACGGAAGAAGCAAAATCATATAGATTGGGAATACAAGCTTGTTGTGGAAGAATGCCTCCATATAAAGTGCAAACACAGCATACGGCACCATATACATAAAATGGGGAGGGAATCTTCTGGCAAACACTGTTATAAGGAATGCCATAAGCACAACAAGGAGTATAAAGTTGAACCGGTTGCTCTCCTTGAGCATGTTGAAGTTTACAAAATAGATTGTGATGTACACCATCAGCAGCACTACAATAGAGAATATGGCATGTGAAAGACGGAGTTTCCACATATTACCGGTATATCCATAACTCAACTCATACTCAGCTTTATATGAATCCAAAAGCTGCTCAATCTCAGCCGTAACAGTTTCTCCCTCCGTAACAATCAGCTGACCCGAATACACCATACCTTTGGTAGGGGAAATGTAATTCACAGCCTCCTTGTGAAGAAGATTGGTGTTCTGCTGGCTGAAGATGAGATTTGGCTGCACCAGAGACTCTATGCCGTACGCTGCCATCAGAGAATCATTGTTGTAGCGTGGCATATTTATTACAAGATCATTCCTGATATATTGGATTGCAGAAGATACTGTATAAAGAGACTGCACAAGCTCTTCTGTTGCCCTCTTGTCCCTCTGCACCATCACATAACTTGTGCGGGAGGCAGCATTCTCGGAATTGTCGGGAATAATACCCTTCCCATACACATGCTGGAGGGCATCCGACACCTCCCTCTCCCACTCTGCCGGGATGGAGTATTTGATCTGCAGGTGGGCCAGGGCCTCAATCTGGGCCAGACCGGTATTCTCTTCACAGATATAATAAGGTATTACCTTGGATGCCGCCTCATCCTTCTCTGCATAAAGTTCCGCCTCTGTCTTGAGGATTGGGAAATCTATTGGAGCAATGAGGGTCTCATACATCCATGGACGACCTTTATGATACTCATATTTGAACCTTCCCTCTTTTGGAAAGAAAAAAACCATCACTACAAAAGCCAGTGCAAGGCTCACATACACAGACCTCTTCCTTAGAATGGCCTTATTTTTATTTACATTTATAATATCCATATCGCAAATTTAGTGTAATTTTGCACACTATAACCAAAAAAATGACATCTGAAATTATGAACCGTTTTACAGCAGCTTTGATTGCACTTATATTATTTGCATTCAATGCCAATTCACAGGAACTTGTTGTAATTGAGAGCAAAAACCTCAAATGCAACGATTCAATCCTAATCTTCACCCCTAAAAACGTAAACGAGAACACTTCAACCCTGTTCCTGCTTCACGGCTGGAGCGGATGCTACAAGGATTGGAGCAACAAACATAACATCCAGGAAATCAGTGACAGAACAAACTTCAGAATCATTTGTCCCGACGGCTTCTACAACGGATGGTACCTCAACAACACAGATCCTGAGAAGATGCAGTGGAGAACCTTCTTCTGGAGCGAGCTATTCCCTATGATGGAGAAAAGATTCAACCTTACACCGGAGAACACCTTCATCACAGGTTTGAGCATGGGAGGCCACGGAGCCATGAACCTTTTCTTGGACAATCCCCACAAATTCAAGTCTGCAGGCAGCATGAGCGGCGTGCTTGACCTTGAGCTTACCCCATTGAAAAACAAGGGAGAGAACAGGCTTCCAGATGTGATTGGCGACAAAGTTGAGCGTCTGGCACAGGAGAGCGCCATCAACCGCGTCCACAAGCTTGAGGGTATGAACAAGCCGTTCATCATCAGCTGCGGCTACGATGATTTCTATGTAAGGTGTACAGATCTTTTCTCAGAGAAATGCCGTTACATGGGTATCCCTCACTTTGTACTTCTTACCCCTGGAAAGCACTCATGGCCTTATTGGGGCTTTGCTCTTGAGCAGCACATCCACTTCTTCCAGACTCTGTTGAGAGGAGAGAATCTGGGATATTAGTTATAAGATGATTGAAAAAGGGGGACCTCATTCGACGGTTGCGAGTTATTGCGTAGCAATGACGAAGCAGAGGCATCATCAGATGCCCGGCGGAGGCCGTGTAACACGGAAGGCCGGGAGCCGCACCCTGCGTGAGCAGTAAACATAGAGGAGACTGCGTCGTCCCCCTTTTTTAATTATTTTATAAAAAAATCAATCAAATTCTTTCTGTGTCACAAGTTGACAAAACACCGGAGTAGATTTGCATCATAAAACAAATCAAATACTAGGTGTTATGAGAGAATTTTTAGTTAATGCAATCGGATACGCAACAATAGCTGCATTCATATTCACAATAATCTATACCTGGGGCGAGACAAACAAGATGCTCAAGGAGATTGAGAAGCGTAATAATGCTCTTTAACAGAAACTTCATACTGGTAAACCTGGGCAATTTTTTGATGTACAACGCATTCTACATGCTGTTGCCCATATTGCCCCTATATCTGGCCAATGAATTGAGTGCCAGCGAGGCTCTCATTGGAACAATACTCTCGCTGTACACCATTGCGGCACTTATAACAAGGCCAATTGCCGGATTCTGGCTAGACAAGGCCAGCCGCAAGCCCCTTATGATGTGCTTCTATCTGTTCTACATCTCAATGTGCCTCAGTTACACTCTGGCTGCAACAATAGGACTGTTCTTTATAATAAGATTTGTTCATGGCATTGCCTTCGGATCTGCAACCGTTGGCATCAATACCATGGCTGTAGATATTATCCCCGAAGAACGCCGTGGTGAAGGGCTCGGTATCTACACATCCTCCACCAGTCTTGCAATGGCAACCGGCCCGGTGATATCCCTTTTCATGCACGAGAACGGCATAGATTTCAACAATATATTTCTCACCGTATTCTGTGTTGGACTTGTAGGATTTCTGGCAACTGCCAATATAAAACCCAAGAAGGACGTTGAGCGCTCCACAAAGAAATTCAGAATCTCAAACCTCCTTCTCAAAGCCGGACTACCGGAGGCTGCAGTAATGGTACTTCTCACATTCGGTTATGGAATCATAACCGTATACCTTTCAATCTACGCCAAAGAAGAGGTTGGAATCACGCAAGGTACCGGATATTACTTCACAATTTTCTCAGCCGGACTTGTAACGGCCCGTCTGTGCTCTGCAATGATTCTCCGCACAGGAAAATTCATAACAGTATTTGCACTTGGAATCTGTTCACTTATAATCGGATTCTTCATAGTGGCATTCATACACAACCCGGTGGCATTCTTCTGCTCAGCAATATTTATGGGAGGGGGATACGGACTTATCTCCCCTACTGCACAGACAATGATTATCAACCTTGGCAAAGACTACGAACGCGGTGCAGCCAATGCAACCTACCTCACCTTCTTTGACTTGGGGGTTGGTGCAGGTGTATTCTGCGGAGGTATAATAGCACAGTACAGCAACTACTCAACAGCCTATGCAGTGGGTTTTGGCTTCACAATAATAGGACTTGCGTATCTGCTTACAGTAATCCGCAAGCATTTCTACGCAAACAGGTTAAGATAGGATGAAACTTCATGTCCTCATAGACAATCTGGCTAGCCAAGATAATCCTGCACTACACCACGAGCACGGATTGAGCCTTTTGCTTCAGGCTCCAGAAGGTAAAAACATCCTTATAGATACTGGAGCAAGCGGAAAATTTCTTGAGAACCTTGAAACTTTGAGACAGGCTGATTCCACTCTCCCTTCAGCAGAAGAGATAGACGCCGTAATAATATCCCACGGCCACAACGACCACACCGGGGGACTCCGCAGTTTTCTTGAAGCCAACACCACAGCCAAAGTATACCTGCATTCAAGCATACAGGGGAACCTTTACTTCTCCTGCCGCAACAGAGGGGCCTCAACCACCTCTCCAGGAATAATGGAAGCGCGCAGCATAGGAATGGAACAATCCCTCTTTGCTGAATACGGGCACCGTTTTGTACAGATATCACAACCCTTATCCTTATCCGGCAAAATAACACTTATCCCAACTGGAGAATCAGCAGGGTCCCAACCAATGCCTCTTGGCAACAAATACCTGTATAAAAATGATTTTCCAGACGATTTTTCCCATGAATTAGCTGTCTATGCAGAATTTGCCCCAGAGCAATATGCTGTAATCTCCCCTTGCAGCCACCGCGGAATACTGAACATTTTGCCCATTGGGACGTCGTCCCACGGGGCAGATTCACAAAAAACGCCCATTAGGACGTCGTCCCACGGGGCAGATTCACAAAAAACGCCCATTAGGACGTCGTCCCACGGGGCAATTTATTTTATAGGCGGACTGCATTATGTTGACTACCTGAATGCAGAGGATGCAAAAAAAGAAGCCACCCAAATAGTTCAGGCGGCTGAATATATTAATGAGCATTATCCCAATCTGAAAGTATTCTCTGGGCACTGCACCGGCAATGATGCAAGACAAGTGTTGCAGAACAGCTTAAAGGGGAAATATACCCATTTCTCAACAGGTACTGTCATTGGATTAAAGTAGAAGGTCGTCCAAACCCAACTTAGGGACAAAATGCACCCCGTCCTTACGGTAATATGTGAGGCTTTCCCCTTCTTTTGCACGGGTAAGCTGAATATGCTCAGCCCCCTTTCCAATGGCAAGGACAAGCACAGGCTCGTGCTGCAAAGAGAACTCCTCTACAACTGCATTCTTGTTGAAAGCACCAATACAAATACCGTTAAGCCCCATCTCCACAGCTTTTAAAAGCATGCTCTGAGCTGCAATTCCAAGATCTATATCAACCCATTTATTCTCGGGTACAGTAGAGCAGATAATGATAAATGCAGATGGTTCTGTACCGGGAAACGGCAAATTGAGCTCAGGCAAGGCCCCTCCCCATTTGGTATACTGCTGCAGCCTTGGAGCATCTTCTCCCGCAACAAGTTTGTATCTGAGGACCTGCTGGTTCTTTGCGCTCGGAATTTTGGTGCATACCTCTGCAATTTGCTTAAGTTCTTCCACCAGAACCTGTCGGGAAGAATCATACCCCCTATGACTGCGGTTTTTGAGGAGCAGGCTGTTAAGGCTAACGTTGCCGGATGATGTCTTATGTTTTGATGCAACCCCTTTTCCGGAGTGGAACTCTTCAAACTTTTTCTCAAGATAATTGTCGGCCATAAACATAAATTTTAAGTAAAGGTAGAAAAAATTGCTTTATTAATAACTTAAAGCGTACTTTTGTAGAAAAGATAACCTAAAATCAACCAACACAATGTTAACTAAACTATTCGGATTCAAAAAAGGGGAGATGAATGTCCGTACAGAGATCTTTGCCGGCATCACAACTTTCCTTACAATGGCCTACATTCTGGCTGTAAACCCCAACATTCTTGGAGACACCGGAATGGACAAAGGTGCCCTGTTCACCACAACTGTCATCATATCGGGCTTTGCCACCATCTTTATGGGTCTGTATGCAAAACTTCCGTTTGCATTGGCTCCTGGAATGGGTCTTAACGCATTCTTTGCATACACAGTTTGCCTTGTACTGGGATACAGCTGGCAATTTGCCCTTACAGCAGTATTTATTGAGGGTATCATATTCATAATCCTCACCCTCACCAACATAAGGGAAAAACTTGTATATCTTATACCCGACACCTTAAAGAACTCAATCAGCGCCGGCATAGGACTTTACATAGCATTCATAGGCCTTAAGAGCGCAGGGGTAATTGTAAACAACGACGCCACCCTTGTAAGCCTTGGCAAAATCACCTCAGGCGCCCCACTCCTTTGCATCATAGGCATCATCCTCACATCTGTAATGCTCATAAAGAATGTGAAGGGAGGACTGCTCATAGGTATCCTTGCAACAACAATAATAGGCATCCCGATGGGGGTTACCCAGTTCAACGGCGTGGTAAGCACCCCACCTTCCATTGAACCTATATTCTTCAAATTCCAGTGGGACCAGATCCTTACCAAGGACATGTTCATAATTGTATTCACCTTCCTGTTTGTAGATTTGTTTGATACAATTGGAACAATCATAGGTGTAACCACCAGAGCCGGCATGACAGATAAGGACGGCAAGATACCGGGACTCAAAAAGGCATTCCTTGTAGATGCAGTGGCAACAACCACAGGTGCAGCAATGGGTACCAGCACAGTTACAACATTTGTAGAGAGCGCAGCCGGCGTTGAGCAGGGTGGCCGTTGCGGTCTTACCGCATTCACCACAGGTGTTTGTTTCCTTGTAGCCATGTTTTTTGCACCGTTCTTCCTTGCAATACCGGCTGCCGCTACAGCTCCTGTATTGTTCCTTGTAGGTCTTATGATGATGGCTTCAGTAACAAAAATTGATTTCATGGACTACACCGAGGCTATCCCTGCATTTGTATGTATCATAATGATGCCTCTATCATACAGTATCTCAGAGGGTATCGTACTTGGACAGTTGGCTTACGTACTTGTAAACACACTCAGCGGCAACCACAAGAAAGTAACCGTAGGAATGTGGATCCTTGCAGCATTCTTCCTTTTGAAATTCCTCATGTAGAAGAGGATGGGGTTAAGTCCCCTCATAATCAAATAAAGAGGGTGACCCAAAAGTTGAGTCACCCTCTTTAAAGCTGTTTCACATAAATTTTTAGAAAGTGATACCTACTGAAAGTGTAGTGTAAACCCTCTTGTCAAATGTTGAGTCTTTTGGAGAATAGTACTGGCAAGCACCTTTCACAAACAGTGATGTAGCCTTGTTGATAAGGGTTGAATAAGTAACCTCTCCGCCAAATGTCACATAATCTGAAGACATGTACTTGATATCGGTTGCATACATGTCAATCACCGGATCTGTATCTGCATAGCCGCCTGAATAGCTGTACTCACCCTCAACATTCTCGTTTAGGCCGAAATTAAGTCCTGCAAGAAGCGAGCTGCCGCCGGCAAACACAATATTCTTCTTTGCATACACATTGAAATACTGGTTTTCAGCCTTCATATGTGCTGCAGGAAGAAGATACTTGTCATACTTGTCTGAATACCTGTAATCGGCACCAAACTTCCAGCTGTAACCTGCACCATCCTTAATATAAGCCTCATAGTTCATATCAAGTGACTTGTAAGAGTACTTGCTGCGCAAAAATTTTGCGAGGGTAACCCAATCAGAGAACTCTCCTACCTGACCAAGCTCCTGAATATACTCAATACCGTCGGTCTTGCGGTTCTGATAAGTAAAAGTAACCTTCTGCATTGTCTCATCACCCTCCGACATCAGCTGAACTGTACCGTTCCACACCTTCTGCTCAGTAGAACCCATGTTCTGCTTCTTGGTTGGAGTCTGGAACGCATCCTCAACCTTGTATGAATAACCTGCATCCACCAAAGCCGAGAATCCCTCTCCGGTATACCCGTACTGAAGGGCACCGCCAATCTTATTGCCTTTGTAGAAGAAAGTACCTACACCTACAGAACCTGAAACAACACCTGCAGTATAGTTGCCCAAACCTCTCATAATGTATACTGGGTAATCAATCTCAGTATCGCTTCTGTTGAATGTGCTTCTCTCAAACAAGTACTCATAGTTAACCGAGAAACCCACATGGTTCTTCTCTGTAATCTCAAACACAAATGAAGGGACCGCTTTTACATTAAGATAGTATGTAACTGAACGTGGATCGCGCTGCTTTGCACCGGTATTGGTATTGTACTCAAGCTCACAGCCCGGTGTTACAAAACCCCACAACTGAGGAAAAGCAACCTTCACACCAAGATCATACGACTGCTTCTTGAACTTGCTCTCCACACCGTCAGCCACATAATAAGGCATATCCCTTGTAGGATCATAAAGGTTGGTAATGTATTTTGTACCATCCTCCACAATGTTCTTATAATCAAAATTTCCCCAAAGGTATGTCTTCCCGACAGTTGTAGCTCCATTGGTATTGAATCCCACAATACTCTCCTCCTTACCCTGCTGCTGCATCTTGAAATCACCATCTGCACCATTGTAGCTGAAATCCACAATGCTGTATCTGCTTAGGGGTGCAACCGACATTCCAGCCACATTGCTGCTGTTGAACCACAAAGAACGGCTGAGGTTCATCTCCATCTGAGGCTGCCTTACCACAGATCCCTCCTGTGCATGAGCCACAGATGCAACAGACAAACCAATCAAACTCAATAGTAAATATATCTTTCTCATAATCAATCTCATATTAAAGTCCAACAATTAGTTTGCCCAAGTATTCCATGAAGGTGTTCCGGCACCGTTTCTTCTAAGCACAGGATCAACAACCTCAAAATCCTCAAGGGAGTTGTTTGTATCCTGATAAATAATCCTTCCATCCTCAGTGGTCTCCTTGATTTTTCTTGTTACACTCTTGGCAAGATAGGTACCACCTACCCAAGTTGCTCCTGCATCAAGTACTGCAGGCATACGTTTCTGGGTAATCTTGGTCTCGTTAAGCATAAGCTCCACTGCATCAAGAACATAATCAATATGAACATCTTTACCTTTTGTTGTGTAGCCAACAGGAACCACCCAAGTTGAAGCATAAAGCTCCTCATAGTTTGGCTCGTACATAACAGACTGCATCTGCTCATCGGGATAGAAAATTGCATATGCACCGCCGTTTACAGTAACCAGCCACCATGAAGTGGTAAGTTTCCAGAATGCACCCACCATGTTGTGTGCAGAGTTGTCTTTAGTGTATGCAGTAGTTTTAAGATAGAACTCAAACTCTGCCTCTGAGAGGTCTACTGGACAATCTGGATTCAAATCCGGAGTTCTGTGGTCATGTGCCATCTGTGCAATGATTACAGACTCTCCCGGCTTCAAAGGATAAAGTTTGTTATTGGGATTATTGCGGTCAAATGGAATCTGCCAGATGGTCTGGAAATAGATGTAGTCCTCCTGGTTCTCTCTGTCCCATACATATTTGATTGCAGAGGTTCCTGCAGGGTTGATGTTGCCTATGCAAAGACCATCAAGATACTGTACTGTATTGCTGTTGTTGTACAGCTCATAGTACTGGTCTCTGAAGTAAGATGTCTTGCCGCCAATCTTGCTTCCGCAATAGTAAATCTCCTTAATTATGATATTGCCGGATTTTGCAGCAGCAATATCAAGCTGCATTACTTTGCCGTCATCAATCACATTGATATTTGAAAGGTTTCCGTTGAACATATAGGTAAATCCGTTTGCCTGAGACTCACCGGAAATGGCAACGGTGTATACACCCGGAATGATGTCATCTATTCTGATTACATCACCGGCAGCAACCTCTTTCACCATCTCAATATTCTCTGAATAGTTGTTCAGTTTCACCTTATATGTTGATGGTGCAGGAACATTTGCATCTTTTTTAAGGTTGATCTCCACACCAAAAGAGATGTTCTCAATAGGCTGGATATCCTTTATTTCATCATACTGCTCGCATGCGCACAAAGCCACAAGAGCAGCCATAAAAGCATATATCTTTCTCATCTTCTCTCCTCCTATTTAATGTTGATTTTAAGGTCAAATCCAAAGAATGTAGGGATTCCTAGCTCAATATATGAACCAGGGTACATTTTTCTCTCATACAACGGTCTTGTATTGAAGATGTTGTTGGCAAAGAACGAAGCTGTAAGAAGGTCTCCAATCTCTTTGGAAACGTTGAGGTTGAAGATTACATAAGGGGTATATTTCTCCTTGATGTATCTGTTCTCGTTGATGGTCTCAAACAAGTTGGCAAACTCAGGAAGCTCCTTAAGTGCAGGGTTGAAGTCATAAACTCCACCGGCCTTGTAGCTCTTGCCATCATATGAGAAATCCTTGTAAGAGATGAACTTCTCAAACATTGCATCGTTACCGTACTCTGTCCAGGTTTTGGTAAACCAGTTTGCCTGGGCAGCCAAAGTGATTACAAAACCAACCTGAGGAATGTTGTGTGTAAAACGGAATGTAGTGTTGAACACCTCGTTGAAGCTGTGCTGTACACCTTTCTCGTAAACACCAATATGGTGCTCAAGGTTGTTTCCGCCTGTAGCCGAGCTGTATGAGTGGTTGTTGTTGAACTTCTCAACATGCATGTAAGCACCATTTACGTTGATACTGGTTCTGATAGCATCAATCTTGCCCAAGTTAAGCTCATACTCAATACCCTTGTTGATGGTAGAAAGTGAGTTCATAGGGGTAGTGTGGCCTACAAATACATTGTTTACCTCATCAACCTCTGCAATATAGCGGCCATTGGCATCCTTCTTCACGTTCTTGTAGGTAACATAAGGGATAAGATGGTAGCCGTTGTACAAATCTGTACCCATAGCATAACCGTCCTTAAGCTCCTCGTAGAAAGCGGTTACTGAAAGGCCAACTTTTTTAGGACCTATTTTAAGGTCAAATCCAATCTCGGATTTGGTATTCTTTGCAATCTTAAGATCGGGGTTCTCTGTCCTGAACACTCTGGTAGTACCAATGAGAAGCTGCTCATCCTGTGGAAGCTTGCTGTCGCCAAGAGTATTGTAGTTGACAAACTCGTAGTAAGCATCCTGAGGATACAAATACAAAGATGTAGGAGCCTTGGCCAAAACTCCCCAACCTCCGCGGATGAACAAAGCCTGAGGAATCACCTCAAACGATGCGTTGAAACGTGGGGTAAGGATGCTCTTGCTGTTTATCTGGTCAAAACGTGCACCTGCAGTAAGTTTCATCTCATGGTTGCCGAATGAGTGTGTAAACACATCCTCAACATAAAGGCTGGCCTGGTTGATGAACGGAATATCCTTGAATGCCCTTGGGCGGTAAGCAGACGAGCTGCTGTTGCTCTGAGGAGGAGTAGTGATATCGTACACTGTACCTCTACCCAAGTTTCCGTCCAGCTTGTAATCAAAACCTACAAGGATATTGTTGTTGCTGTTCTCCCATCTCTTGCTGAAGTGAGCCTTCAACGAACCCTGGAAGTTAAGCTCCTTTCCATAAATGTCATATCTTGAGAAATAGCTGTATGGAAGATAGGTTCCATAGTAACCCTCCTCCCCTACAGGGATATTTGTAATCTCCTTGCCGTCGGTGCCATAGATCTTCAAACCAGGAATGTTTGAAAGCACTGCACCGTCTGTAGAAGACATAAGGTATGGAGCATAGGCATTTGAAAGCATGCTCTCGCGGTAAGACTGCTTGTCTGAATAAGAGAAAGACAAAGTATAGCTCAATCTCTTCAACCAGCCTGCATCAGGAGTGGTGAACGAACCGTTGCTGTTCAATCTGAAACCTATCTCATCTGCACCGTATGCAATCTGCGAACGCTCATCATCAGGGTTCTTCTCACGTGTATCCTTACGGTATTTGAGATCCAAAGAGGTGTTGGTAGTAAGACGGTCAAAGAAAGTTTTTGTCCACAAACCTCTAAGGGTAAATCTCTGGTAATACTGATGGGCCATCTCCTGCTGGCGTGCATCATATGCATAATCACCGCTGATTGAAAGGGCACCACCCTTCTCACCCAACTGCATACCTTTTGAAGCAGAAACAGAGTAGGTATAAGGGTTAAGGTTGGCCTTGATCCTCAATGGCTCCTTACCTGCTTTAGTCTTGATGATAACCGCACCTGAAGTAAGGTCGCCATACTGTGCAGAAGGGATACCGCGGATAACCTCAACACTCTCAATGTTGTCTGTAGAGATACCACGCAAATCCACACCTGCAGCAGGGGTAGAACCCACACCCACATTGGAGTTTGCTCCATTCATTGTTCCCGACAGCAACTGCATGTTTGCATTGTTTGAAAGTGCAGCACCATCCATAATCACTGCTGTACCCAAACTGTTCATGTTGGCATGGGCATCGTCAGTTGCTGTAGTTGCACTGCGTGAAGTTCCTGTAGGGGCAATTGTTCTGATGTAAATGTTATTTGCAACAGACATGTTTGAGTTCTGAAGGCTTGCACCAGGAAGAAGCTGCATCACATCCTTGATGGTTGCTGCCTGAAGGTGGTCAATAGCCTGTCGGGAAATGTTTGAAGCAGTTGCCTCACCTGCCTTGCTCTGCTCTGCAAGCACTGTAACCTCCGAAAGGCGGAAGTTGGTCTCTTTCATTACAAAGTTGAGGGTGTAAGTCTCTCCTGCTGCAAGATTTACCAATGTATCAATTGTCTCCATACCCACAAACTGTACAGAGATGGAGGTCTTTCCAGGCTCTACATTTTTAATCAAATATGAACCGTCCAACTCTGTTGATGTATAGACATCCTGCGGAAGGAGGTGCACTGTGGCAAAGCCCACCGGCTCCCCCTGTGCATTTTCCATAGTAACCTTTCCCTTAATCTGGGCAAACTTGCCGTTTCCGCTCTGGGCAAAAAGGGCAAGAGGCAACATCATAAAGAGAAATGCCACTGTTGTTCTGAATTTCAACATATAATGTAAGTTTAAGTTATTTCAATCTGTTAAGGGTCTTCAAAAGCTCAGCCTTAGCAGCCTCATCATTCTCTTTAGCATACAATGCCTCGCACTGTGCAATGATATCGGCCTTGGCACTTGAATACAGATACCAGCCAATAGCCTCAATTGCTGTAAGTTTCAACTCCGCATCATTGGTAGTCTCAATCATATGTACCAAAGACGGGATAAGTTTGATCTCGCAACCGTTACGGCGTGCGCGGGCAAAGCTCTTCTGATCCTTAAGGCTCATTGAACCGTCCTTGATTGCAGAAGTCTCAGCAACAAAATCCTTCTCGTAGTTGTCAATCATCTTAAGCAGCTTGCCAAAAGCAACCTCACCCTCCCAATAAGGGGCAGAGGCATTCTGTTTAACAAACTCTGCTTTAAGAAGCTCAGCATCAAAACCTTTAAGGTTACCCTTAAGCTGGAAGGCAACCCTGTCTGAAGTTGTAGGATCCATATAAGTCTCCACTACTGCAGGAAGAAGCTCATTTGAGAAGTTCTTTCCAACATACATTGCTGCAAGACGCTGCAAAAGCTCATAATCATCGTTCAAACCAAGAATAATTGCCTTGGCAAAATTTGCATCAGCAATCTTTCTGCAAGTATTGAAAGCCTCAAGTCTCAACACCTTGCTGCTGCCGGCCATAATCTCCAAAAGCTCATCGGAAGTAATTGCCTTGTTGTTGTAAAGCATCTGTATAGCAAGAGACTTGTAATCGCAAGCAAGCTCATCGGCAACTTTTGCATCAAGCACCTTTCTCCAGAACTTCACATCATTCTTCTTTGAAACAATCACCTCATTCACACTGAACTTGTCACCGCCAAAACAAGCAGGGATATTCTGTGCACCAAACTCATAAGTAGGGTCGCCAAACAGGTGGCTCTCCAAAGTAAGCTGGCCTTTAGCCCAGTTACCTGCATTCACACCCCAGTTCAAAAGTCCGATAAGCTCGGTAGTCCAGGTATCCTGCAAAGTGTTCACACTGTTAGCCTTAACCACTACAGTGTTGCCAGGATTGAAAATATAGCGTGCAGCAATATAATCATCCATATTGAAGCTTCCGTTGTAGCATGCATCAAGGATAACCATTCTTGCGCCACTTGAGTAACCGTCCAAATCGCTCAAGAAAATGTCCATACCTGCAGCATAAAGGCTGTCCTCCTTCTCCCTCTCTGGGGTAAAGGCATCATCACACCATGAAGCCGGAATATCATACTGCTCAATAAAGCGTGCCCTTGTCTTCTCCTTGTCCTTTGCTGAACGCATCTTGGTACGGAAATAGTTTCTTGCAAGTTTTATCCAGCCCTGTGGATCAGCCACAAAAGGAGAACCGTTAAGATACTGTGTATCATCTGCACCGTGGTGGTGAAGCATTGCAAGATCAAGATCCTTGTCTGCCACAGCAGCCATTAGACGGGTCTTTACAGAATTGTCATAAGTGTGGTCTATATAATTGAGGTCTGCACCCTTACCATTAAGGAACTGGAAATGCTCTGCAAACGCAACAGCCTCATCCACACGTGCCTGCATACTCTCAGAGTTGTAACCGTGGCCACCAAAATGAAGAAGCTTGTCCATAGGGGCACTGTTCTTCTTTGCAGCAACAGCCTTCTGAAGATAAGCGGCAACAAGCTCATACTTGTTCTCTCCCTCAGGTGCCTTTATTCTCGACGAATAAATGTCACATACAATCTCCTGGTCTCCCTCAGCCAACAAAGAGTAGTAGAAGAACAGCTTGTTCTTCTCATCCTGTTTGATGAACTTGAAGTTAAGGTCAAAATCATCATAGAAACGGTCAGACGGAACAGAAGATCTCTGGATATTCATCTTCTGGTTCATCTTGAATGCAGTTGTAAAATGCTGTGCATCCCTTAGCATAGGAATTGGAATGTCGCCAATAAACACAGCACCCTCCAGATTCTGCTGGGTATACATTCTGTAAAGCTCAGCCTTGATTGAATCGGGGTTAAACCACTTGTCTACCACAAGAACACCCTTTCTGTAAGAGTTGTCCATAGAAGCCACAAAAGCATCAACAGCCTGTGGAATCTGCTGGTAGGTTTTCTCATCTACAACTACTGCTACGGTTGTAGTGCCTTTCTTTGCAGCTGCCTGTACTGAAACCATCAGCGCCAGCGCAACAATAGCAAATCTGAAAAATCTGTTCATTATATATAAGTATAAAAATTATTCTTCTACAAGCTCAAGGCCCATATCAATACCCTTCTTGGTAACAGGAACACCGTATTTCATCCACACAGGCATAGGTGCTCCCTTAAGGAAGTGGTCCATAAACTGAGAAAGCCTGATTGTATAATCAAGGGCATTCACCCTCTTGCTTATATTGTGGCTCTCACCATTGTACTGGAGCATCCAAACCTGCTTGCCCAAACGGCGCAAAGCGGTAAAGTACTCAATACCCTGATACCATGGAACAGCCTCATCAGCATCATTATTCATAATAAGGAGCGGAGTGTTCACCTTGTCTGCAAAGAACAGAGGCGAGTTCTCAATATAAAGATCCAATCCTCCCTCATCCCAAAGGGTCTTGCCAATACGGCTCTGGGTATGCTCATACTGGAAATGCCTTACAACACCGCTACCCCATCTGATACCGCCATATGCGCTGGTCATATTGGCAACAGGAGCACCAGAACCGGCACATTTGAACATATCTGTCTGGGTAACAAGGTAAGCCACCTGATAACCTCCCCAGCTCTGGCCCTGAATTGCAATGTTCTCCTTGTCTACCCAAGAATTTTTGCAAAGTGCCTCAACACCAGAAACAATGCAGTTATAAGCACTCTTGCCAGGATGGCCCACTGTATAGTGAATATCAGGCATAAACACAAGGTAACCGTTACTTACAAAATAAGAAATGTTGATTGTAGAGCGGCTCACTGCAGGTTTTCTGTAAGCATGCTTGTACTGGCTTGAAGTCTCATAGAAATATACTACCATAGGATATTTCTTTGAAGCATCAAAATTCTCAGGCTTGTAAAGCAGACCCTCAAGCTCACGTCCGTCGTGGGCAGTCCAGTACACACTCTCGCAAGTACCCCAATTGTACTCGGCCTGCTGAGGATTGGAAGCGGTAAGTTTCTTGCTGCTCTTGAACATGTCTTTGGTAACCCAAAGGTTGTTGCTCTCAACAAAATTGCCTTTAGTATAAGTAATCACATTTGCCTTCTTGGCCTTGTTGAGGTAACCCAAAGAGAAATCAGGCTCCATAATCAGCTGTTTCATAGGCTGAAGCTTGCCCCTTTTGTTCTCCCTCATAAAATATCCGTTACCCTTTGACTTGTTGTCAAATGCAGTAAAGTACACATTGTCCTTCTTCCCGATAGGGGTCTTCCTCACACCTGGAGTACCGTCGGGAAGCTGCATTGCATCCCATCTCATCATCTTGAAGGTGTAACCTTTCTCCCTACCCATTCCCTGGGTAAGCATCTGAGGTGCCCTCTGGGCTAGAGGATCAACCTCCCATACATCATATTTGTCGTAAATGTAGAAAGTCTTCTCATCTGCACTCCACCCTCCATTTCCATAGGCAGGGGCCATCTCAGGCTTGTCGTGAGACTCCTTCCAAAGAGGGAAATGTATTCCTCCCGATATCTCAAGCGGCTGCGCAACCTCATGAATCTTCACACCCAAATCCCTGTTGGCCTCACGCATGTCCAAAGAGAAGAACTGCTTGTGCTCTGGATTGTACCATACAAGGAAGTTGCCCTCCGGTGATGCGCTGATGTTTGTAGCATAAATCTCCTGCGCAACCATTCTTGATGAACCGTCCTTTAGCGATACAAGATAAAGGTCACAAACCGGATTGGCATCCCACTGGCTGCGGATTGCATATCTCACGCTGCTGAAACAGTATGCATAATCTGCATTCCACTCGGCAGGAACTGTAACAATAGGATACTCCGGCTGTGCAAGACGGATCATCTTATCAGAAACAACCTTGTGGGACACTGTATCAAGTTCCACATAGCTTATATAGCTTCTTCTGAGCATCTGACTCTTCATGTGCTGCTGCTGTGTGGAAATATAATTGTCATTGTAATGCCATACATCAAGTTTGGCCTGCTCCTCCTTAACGGTTGTGTCCTTCTGCGGTGGGAGCACGGTAATTCCAAAGAACAGGCGGCCGCCGTCCTTGCTGAATGTAATGGCACGGTAACGGGTAAGAAGCATCCCCTCCGGAATGCCTGCAGTATTGTTGTCTACAACTACCTGTGCCTTTGCACCCTGTGCATAAATGTCATAAGTATAGATTGAGACATTCTCGTCAAACTTCTTTGTAGAGTCTGTATTTGCATAGAAAGCTATGAACTTCTCATTTGCAGACAAATAAGGCTTTAGAATATCACCTTTGCTGCCGGTTGTGATGATGGTATCACTGCTCAAGGCTGCAGGATTGTAAGAGAACAGCTCCTTGCCCTTCTTGGTCTTGCTTATACAGAACAGACGGTCACCCTTCTTGGTGAACGAAAGGGTCTCAACATTTTTCAAAGTATCCACAACCGCGTTCTTTGCAAAATCGTAGATAAGGGTGATAACCTCTGTCTTTGGCTTTGCAGCCTTTTTTGCTGGTTTTGCATCCGCTTCAGGGCTGTCGGGAAGAACAACTGGTGTATGCTCAACCTTAAATGCAATGAAATTGCCCCCCTCACGAGGTGCCTCAATTCCTTTAACTGCCGGGAACTTGGTAATGTTGCCGGTTGCAAGCTCAAGGATTCCCAAAGTGTCTTTAGGGGCCTTGTCGCCTTTAAGTTTCTTTATCTTTGCCTCCTTCTGCTGTGCAAAAGTTGGCCTTATGGTAAAAGTCAGGTGTGTTCCCTGCGGATTGAACTTGGTCTTTGAACCTCTGGGAATCTCAATTGTAGAATTGCTCTTGAGGTTCATGACAACCACCTTGCCGTCATTCTCCTCTCTGTTTGAATAGTAGGAAATCCACTCACCGTTATCAGTGATTGCATACCCGCCAAGTGTCTCCCACTTGTCATAAACCGAATGGTCGAGCGGTTTCTTCTGCTGCTGCTTTGGCTGCTCCTGAGAGTGCCCGTTTACAGCTGCCGAGAAAATAATTACACCCGCTAAAATTGACTTTAACAATTTCATATAATATACCTATTAAAAAAAAGAGGGCGCAAAACTACACAAAAGTTTTGCGCCGTGCAAGGGGTATTTATCACCAAAAAGGGTGAAACAAACGCTTCCTATTTCATGGCTTCAAACTATTTTGTATATTTACGGACGTGTATAATAACCCTTTAAGTTGAGAATAATGGAACAAAAATCAAACAGTCTATGGAACTGGTTTAAGGGACCTGAAAATGAAAGTTCCAATAAAGCTGACCGCTATTGTGCATCCATAGAGATGGAAAAACAAATTGGAGAACAGATATACAATGCCCTGCAAGGAAGTGTTGTTGAAGAGGTGCTCCGTAAAACAAGGACATCAAATAATGATTCATATTGGCGCAGCACAATGGAAGGACACAGTTTGAAGGTTGAAAAAGAGTTGCTCAATGATTTTTATGAATTATGCCATGATGTAAAGAAAAAGCTCAATTTCAATGAAGATGTTGATTTCTACATCACAGGAGATTCATCAGTCAATGCATTTTCCGTAGCTGCTGAAAACGAAGGTGAACCACACATCGTAAATATAAATTCAGCATTGTTCGGATTGATGAGCAATGAAGAACTCAGATTTGTGATTGGCCATGAATTGGGACATCTCATAAACAAGGATACAGCACTTACCAGGCTGATACATTTCGTATTCCCTCCCAATGCAGAAGTTCCCATTACTCTTCAATACAAGATCCGCCTGCATAATCAGTTGGCAGAATTGGTTGCTGACAGATATGGCTATATGGCAACCGGGAATTTGGACGTATGTGTAACGGCATTCTTCAAGTTGGCATCCGGCTTGGATCTTTGTAAGATGAATGTGAGTATAGAAGCTTTAATAGCGGACAACAACCGTCGCCTTAACTATTTCTTGAAAGACAAAGGAATCAGTAGAGCTTCTCACCCTGTAAATCCTATAAGGGTACAAGCTCTCAATCTGTTTGCAACAGCAAAAAGCAAAGATGATTTGGACAAGGGAATGGATGAACTTATTTCAATACTGTTGAAAGTCGGTTGCAGTGAACTGGACGAACATACAGCAAAATTCATTGCTTCGGCCGGATTGATTGTTGCCGGTTCAGATGAAGGAATTTGTAAAGATGAAGTAGAGAACATCATCCAATCTTTGGCCGGACTGAAAATTTTCCCAAGAAAATATCTTGATGAAATAGCTGAGGGCAATGTATATGAAACGTTCAATGAATCTGTAGGTAAAATCCTTGAGATAAATCCAGGAATGAGGGAAGGCATGCTCAAGTATATGATACATATTGTACTTTCAGATAAAATCATTGCCAAGGAAGAGGTTGAATTAATTTATAAATTCGGTAATGGAATTGGATTCAGCGATATAGAAATAGCCATAGCTATTGCAGGTGCTATCCAACATTGTTATGTTCCAAGCCTGGATGCCATTTGTTAAAGCCAGCACTTGATTTTATCATAAATATTATATAATTTTACAAGGGTAAAATTTACTCATTTCTAACACAAAAAACACTACACACTATGATTACTAATGAAATGGTTATGGAGTATTTGGGCCAGGAAGGCTACAGATACAAAGTTGACGATGATGGAGACATCTGCTTCAAATATGAAGGTTTGAACATGATCGTTTCCCTACAGGAGAGGGACAGAGACTACTTTAGAATCATGATGCCTTGCATCTACCAGCTGGAAGACAACAGAATAAAGGTTCTGGAGGCAATCAACGAAGTATGCAAGAACTTGAAAGCCATCAAGGCATTTCTAGTAGAGGACTATTTGTGGATTGCAATTGAGATGTTTACAGATTCCACTCCGGAACTTGAAGACTTTATGCCTCGCTGCATGCAGATCCTTAAAACAGGAAGGGAGATGCTTGCTGAGGAGATTTTCAAAGACTAATTGACAAATATTGGGCAGAGTGACTCAAAAGGAGGCTTTTGGGTCACTCTCTCATTTAAAACTGATTGTAATGGCAGTACTGGACAGATACGACAACATTAACGGTTACACCGTTCTCAACCTCATCAAATCCAATTCATACACAGAGACATACCGCGTTGAAGACACGGACGGGAAACTCTATTTCCTGAAGCTTTTCTCCATAAAGGAGATGCCTGCAAACACCATAAACCCACAGACAGGCACAGTATACGAGATTGAATACAGCAAATTGGCAAACCACCGCAACACAATAAAAACCATTACAGACGGAAAGTTTGACAACGAGCAGGGCTCATACCAATACTACATTACAAGCTACTTCAACGGACAGATACTTGCAGACAAGATTGCAACAAACGGAAAACTGGGCGAGGAGGAGGCCCTTAAAATCTTCAGAGGGCTTCTCAACGGTTTGGACCATCTCCATGGCCTCACCCCTTCCCTATGCCATAACGACCTTGACACCAGCAATATAATCATACAGGAGAATCCAGAGGGAGAACCTGTGATTATAGACCTTGGCCACATCTCAAAAAGGAGCTTTGGCACAGTATATTTCAACACATCAGACCTCAACCCTCTCTACCATGCAAATGAAACAATGGTAAACATCTTTGACGAGAAGGGCGACATTTTCTCTGCATGTGCCGTACTGTTCGCAATGCTTACAGGCAACGCTCCATGGAATATGGAAATCCCTGCAGAGGGAACCTACAAGGAGAAATTCAAGGAGCTTGCCACATTCCGCAAAAAGAACAAGATAAATTTCTCACAAGTCCCAGCCAGTCCAAAAGTACAATTCATCCTTGAAAAGGGACTTGCAGTAAAAAGCGAGGACAGAATTGAAAAAATCTCTGAAATCATTGCAATCCTGAATGCTCCCGACGAAGGAACACCGCAGGAGAACACACCTGAGAAAAAAGACAAGTTCAGGCAAGGTGGAAAACGTGATTCAGAATCTGCCCAAGACCCCAACGCTGTAAACTTTGAGATAAAAAGAGGTGGCGGCAACGGCTTCCTTGACATTGCCGGAATGCATGAACTTAAGGAATACCTTTACAAACAGGTGATCTTTATACTGCAAGACAAGGAACTTGCAGCAGAATACAAGCTCACACCTCCAAACGGAATGCTCCTATACGGCCCTCCAGGCTGCGGAAAGACATTCTTTGCAGAAAAATTTGCAGAAGAGACCAAATTCAACTTCATCCTCATAAAGGCATCAGATCTTGGCAGCAGCTATGTACACGGCTCTCAGGACAAGATAAACAAACTGTTCAGGATAGCCGAACAGAACGCCCCTATCGTCCTCTGCTTTGACGAGTTTGACGCACTTGTACCGGACCGTTCAACATTTGGCATCCAGTCGCAGGCCGGCGAGGTAAATGAATTCCTTTCACAGATGAACAACTGCTCAAAGAGGGGAATATTCATTGTAGCCACCAGCAACAGGCCGGACAAGATAGACCCTGCAGTGCTTAGGACCGGCCGTATAGACAAGAATGTTTACGTTCCTCTTCCCGACAGGGAAGCCCGCCGTGAGATGTTCTCACTCTACCTTGCAAAGAGGCCAGTAGAGGAAGGAATCAATCTGGATCTCCTTGCAGACAGGACAGAAGGCTACATAGCCAGCGACATAGCATTCATTGTAAACGATGCTGCAATGACTGCAGCATACACCAGAGTAAAAATCTCCCAGCAGCTGCTTGAGAGCTCACTTGACAACATAAGGCCATCACTAAGAAGTGAAGTATTGTCATCATATGCCCAGATAAGGGACAGGATGGAAGACAAAAACCGCACCAACAACGTAAGAGCAATTGTAAACGGATTATAGAATTATGGAAAAGAATATAGACAAATACGGCAGAATCCTCAACCCATATGTAATTGAAGAGCGTCCTCTGAACATCACACAGCTGGATGTATACTCAAGACTCATGATGGACAGAATACTGTTCCTTAGCGGAGAAGTATGTGCCGACACAATGGACACACTGGTTGCCCAGATGCTGTTCCTGGATGCCCAGTCAAACGATCCAATCAACCTATACATCAACTCAGGTGGCGGAGAATGCTACTCGGGACTTGAGCTTGTATCAGTAATGAGACACATCAAGTCTCCGGTATACACCACAATACTCGGATGCGCAGCATCTATGGGTGCCGTAATAGCATCAAGCGGAGAAAAAGGGCACAGAAGGGCACTCAAATACTCACGTTTCATGATCCACCAGCCCAGCTCGGGTGTAGGCTACTCCACATTCAGGGACCAGCAGATACATCTGAAAGAGATGGAAAGCCTTAAATGGGACCTGTACGAGGTACTTGCAGAAAACAGCGGCAAGACCAAAGAGGAGATTGAGCAGCTTTGCGACCGCGACAACTGGATGAAACCTCAGGAGGCCATAGCCAACGGATTCATAGACTTAATAATATAGTATAAAGTTTTAAAGATGAACTATTTAAGTAAAGAGCAAAAAACAGCATTTGCCAGGGTCATTACAGACCTTATAGAGGCGGATTTTGTAGTTGAGCCCGATGAAATGAATTTCTTTGAAGAGCTTATTTCAAAGGAAAGGCTTGGCATATCAGACACAATGCTGGCTGAGGCAAAGAAGATTGACTTTGCCAAAGCTGTCTCAATACTTAAAGAGCTTGAGCCGGAAAGACGTGGAGAGCTGATACAGGTTCTAAAACAGCTCTCCCTCTCCGACGGCACATGCGTTCCCCTTGAAGCAATACTCATCTTTGCAATTGAGCAGGCCCTTACCGGCAATGCTGCAATACACTCCGTACCATGCGGGGACATAACCGTTGAAAACCTCAAAATACTGTATGTGGAAAGTGAAGACTCCACAGAGGCCGACAATGTGATAAGGAGCAACTACAGTTCCATCAACAGCCAGCTGAGGATGGCAGGATTTGATTTTGTATACATCCCCGGAATAGTGGATGACTTCAAGCGAATGAAAAGTGAATACCTGGAGAAGGTTGTAAGGTATATGATTCCTTCAATATCGGGAGAAAGAGTATCTACAATATGCAGCAATCTGCTGAATATGACCACATCCCGCTTCTGCAGAGACTTGCTTTACAAAAAGTTGGGGCTTGATCTAAGCAATACCACCCCATCATTGCTGATTAAGATAAATGACACCGACATAATCAACAAATATGACTCCGACGGAGCAGAGAGGACCAGATTCAGCAACTACATCCAGGTTCCCCTTGGAGATGATATGATTGGAACAATCCATAAATTTGTTGAGTCGTACTATTCAATAATCAACAGCCCAATCACAGTGGTGAACAAGCCAAAAGCCGGAAAATTCATCTACTCGGGATTCCACCGTTCACTTTTCGACCTCATTGCATACGGATACGAAGAAAAGGAATACAAGCTTGTATTTGACATACGCAAACAGAAACCTTCTGTATATTTTGAGTCATTTGATGAAAACGAAAGACAGGTACTTAAGCTCAACCCTCAGGAGATGGCACTCTACTACATGATAGTGACAAAATCAATTTCGGGAGAGGGGCTGGACTGGCGTGAAAACATTCCTCAGGAAGAGAAAGATGCAATACTGCAGGAATACAATGCCATCTACAAGGTTATTGGCAAGTCGAACACCGTTACAGAATTCAAGGACCGCACCCAGGTGCATCATATAAAGAACAGGATCCGCACCATGAAACACATAGCCAATGCGGTAATGTTCATCCCCGAACTCCACAAAGAGGGAAACAAGACCTTTTACAGGATAAAAGGTGGAGAAAAACTCATTTCTATCCAAACAAATACAACGTTGTAATTGTTGCTTGAATAACCTTACATGGTTACTTTTGTAAAGTTAAGGCAAACTTTACACAACATGAAAAAGCGACATTTACACATATCATCGTGCCTGGCTAATGATTCGGCAGAAGTTTCATCAGGCAAAGGAAAAAACATTATCCCCCCTCCGGAGAAAGAATCCCTATGGAAACTTTATCTGGAAAAATTCAAGGATCCTATAATCATTGTATTGCTGGTAGTACTGGCATTCTCAATTATTGTTGCCGCATATGAGATAATCTATATGGGCAAGAGCTGGTCTGTGCTCCTGGAACCGTCGGGAGTAATGACAGCCATACTGTTGGCTACAGGTGTGGGATTCATCTTTGAGGTGAAGGCGGAAAAGGAGTTTGACATCCTCAATAAAGTTAAGGACTCAAGACCGGTAAAGGTATTCAGAAAGGCCACCTCATCAGGCAAACCACGCCTGAACAAGGTGTTGAAACAGGATGTGGTTGTTGGTGACATTGTAAAGCTGGAGTCTGGAGACGAGATTCCTGCAGACGGCATACTGTTGGATTCCACCAACTTGAGAATTGATGAATCCAATTTTACCGGAGAACTTTACGCCAACAAGACCAGCGAAGAAAGCGAGTTTGACCACGATGCCACATACAAATCAAATTTCCTTCTCAGAGGCTCAATTGTGATTGAAGGCGAAGGCCTTTACAGGGTAACAGCAACCGGGATGGAGACAGAGGAAGGAAAAGGTGTAGCGCGCACCCAGGAAGGAAGCGATGTTGAAACGCCGCTCAACCAACAGCTTGCACAGCTTGGCAAGTCCATATCTGTAATAAGCTTCATTATTGCATCCCTTATAGTGGTGGGAAGAATGATATATTTCTTCTTCTTTGACAACAATTCATTGGACGGGCTCAACTTTATAGAATTTGCAGAGTTTGCACTGGCTTCTATAATGATAGCAGTTACCCTCATTGTGGTAGCCGTACCTGAAGGACTCCCAATGAGCGTAACAGTAAGCCTTGCCCTGAGCATGAGAAAAATGCTTAAGGAGAACAACCTTGTGCGCAAGCTTCATGCATGCGAGACCATGGGTGCCGCAACTGTAATCTGCACCGATAAAACCGGTACCCTTACCAAGAACCAGATGATTGTTATGGAGAGTGATTTCTACGGCGGCGAAAAAGAGATGGAGCTGGTAATGCAGAACATGGCCATCAACTCCACTGCCGAGATTTTCCAGGAAGCAGACGGCAAAATAACAACCATTGGCAACCCAACTGAATCTGCACTTCTGAAATGGCTCCGCTCTGCGGGAAAAGACTACGAGACATACCGTCAGGAGGCATCAGTGATAAAACAGATTCCGTTCTCAACCGAGAACAAATACATGGAAACCACTGCCACCATCAGACTTGATGGCACAGAGCAGACCATTACCCTTTTAAAAGGAGCTCCTGAGATTGTACTCCAGATGAGCAGTTCAATAGCAGGCGGCACCAGCAGGGAGCACATAACAGCCAAACTTCAGGAGTACCAGAACAAAGCCATGCGCACCTTGGGTTTTGCCTACAGGGAAGACGGCAAGGAGGAGACTATATTCCTGGGCATTGTAGGCATAGCAGACCCAATCAGGGACGACGTGCGTGAGGCCATTGAAACCTGCATGCACAAGGCCGGCGTAAGGGTTATCATAGTAACCGGAGACACCCCGGGCACCGCCAATGAAATAGGCCGTCAGATAGGTCTCCTTAATCCCGACGACACCCCATTGAATGTCACCGGCCCGGAATTTGCCGCAATGAGCGACCCTGAGGCCCTTGAACTCATAAAGAACCCATTGTTCAAGATTATCTCCCGCGCACGTCCCGACGACAAAGCCCGCCTTGTAATGCTGCTCCAACAGCTGGGACAGGTTGTTGCAGTAACCGGAGACGGCACCAACGACGCCCCTGCCCTAAGCAAGGCCCAGGTAGGACTCTCTATGGGAGACGGCACCGCCCGTGCAAAAGAAGCGAGCGACATCACAATCATTGACAACTCCTTCTCAAGTATAAACAAAGCCATCATGTGGGGACGTTCACTATATCTGAACATCCGCAGGTTCATCATCTTCCAGATGACCATCAACGTATGTGCCTGTCTGATTGTACTTGTAGGGTCATTCATAGGGCTCGACACCCCTCTATCAGTAACACAGATGCTTTGGGTAAACCTCATCATGGACACATTTGCAGCCATGGCCCTCTCATCCCTCCCTGCAGACAAGGGAGTACTGAACGAGAAACCGCGCAACCCCAACAGCCATATCATAAACAAAGATATGATGTACAGGATATTTGGAGTGGGAGCAATATTCTTCCTTATCCTTACCGTGCTATGGCATCTGCTTGCACACACTGAGGCAGACTCTGTATACGAGCTCCTCACAAACTACAGCTACATAGAAAAATCAAAAGCATACCTGAGCCTTCACGACCACGGCGTATTCTTCTCATTCTTTGTACTGCTGCAGTTCTGGAACATCTTCAACGCAAAATACTTCAAAACCAACCGCAGCCTGTTGCAGGATATAAAAGACACCTTCAACGGCAACCGCCAGAAAGTAAAGGAATCCTTCAGCGCCGGCTTCTTCTGGATTGCAATGCTGATCATAGTTGGGCAAGTAATAATAGTAAGCTTCGGCGGCCAGATGTTTGGAGTAGACTCCCTATCAGTCTCAGACTGGCTATGGCTACTGCTCCTAACCTCCCCGGTTCTGATAGTTGCGGACATAATCAGATACATAAAAAACAAAGGATGTCACGCGTGACATCCTTTGTTTTTTAACACTCTCTCATTCCAATTATCTCCCCCCCTCCATCATCTCTAATACGGCAACTTTGGCGGCGGACAAGGCAACGGAGGATACATCTCCATCTCCGACATAGGCTTCAGTGAAAAATTGTTCTTCTGCATCCATTCAAAGGCTGTACGGTCACAGCTCATATTCAAATTAAAGGCCTTTTTCTTCCCGACAGTATCGCCAAACTGCAACTTCACAAGATGATCTGAAAAAGTCCTCAGACAATACGGAATAATGGCTCCAGCAGACCTGTAAACCATAATTTTCTGTTTTAGTGAGGGTGTTTCCCTCCTATGAAATTGTCTGTATTTGAACTGTTGCAAAAAACTTGATTCAAACTCACCATTAGGATTCTCCCCCTCATAATAATATACCACATTCAATTTTGAGACCATCATATCCAAAACCGGAATACCTTTCTTCAATACACCTTCTTTAATTTGCCCCTTACCATCCAGATTAAGCATAATTTCTGATTTATAGGCCACCTCCTTTTCAAAAGCTGCGCGCTCTTTCTCCCCCATTCGCTCTACGACACTCATAATATCAGCTTCCCTATATTTTTTGACACCAGTCAAGGAATCAGCATAATGCAACATCTCATCCAACAATTCACTTTCACTATACTCATAAATAGGCTTGTAAAGAGTTGATGCAAAAGTAAAACTGCGCAAACTATTTGAATCAGCCTCATCTACAATCATATTATTGCACTCACTTTGCGACAAATTACACTCAAACTGTAATGGTGACAGGCATTTTTCAATCAACAGACCACTCTGTTTATCGCAATGGCTCTTTATATAGGAAAGCATTCGTCCAGTATGCTCAACTCCATCAACAAGCAATTTAATATTATCAACTAATGTTTCTAGAATTCTCACTGCAACATTCCTTCTCATCAGCTCATATTTTTGTCTGACGATGGAATAAGCAAGATGTTCCATTTCTCCCAGCAAAGACTCTTTATTTCCATTAGAACTAAAAAGCCACAAAATTGAATTTCTTTTTCTGATATACTCACAACTATGCAAGGCATTATTCATTGATTGGATATTATGTGATATCTCTGTTATTTCATTCTTCCTATTACATATAGCCTCCTCACACAAATTCTGCAACTTATCAAGAAACAATCTCACACTTCTAACGCCATATCCGGCATTCAAATAATGTTCAACCTCTGTTTTCAGTAATGAAATCAAAAGCCTCTCCCGCTCATTAATTGTCTGTTGCCCTGGGAATCTGCTCAAATCATTAACATATCTTCCAACTTTGTCAAAAGTAGTCTCATCGGAATCTTTTACGCTTAAACATGCCAGTGATTTTATAGACCTAATCTCATCTGCCGGGAAAATTGAGTCCATCAACAAGGTATAATCAACACCGTCCTCCCTTATCTGAACATCATGGCGCATAGTCCATTCTAGCGCACACTTGTCAAAATCCATATCATCATATTTATACCCAAAAGATGAGGCCAAAAATTTTATAGCCCTGAGTTTATAGATTTCAGCCAGTTCATCCCCTTTATAAACAATCTGGCAACATCCCAATCCATATACCCAACCTCTCTTGTTGTTTATATCAAACGCACCGTTACGCCAATCATAAGCATCATAATTGTTCACCCTATTATTGGAAGACAAATACATTGCCATACCAACAGCAAAACATAATTGAGATATATCACCCGCCAAAACAAGAGTCTCAGAATTATTGTCAACTATATAAAACTGATCAAAGTAAGGTTGGTATATAACCTTGCTCAAATTATTGAATGACACCTCCTTTGGCTGCTCAGATGATGCATGCATGGTATAATCTATACCCAATACAGTGGAATATGCGTTTAAAAAAGAAAATGGTACACCAATAATTGCAGTATCCGAACTGCTGTACACACCATAATTCATACCATAGCCATATAACCTGACACTGTCACCCAACGCTTCCTTCACAATATGTGCAACAGCCAATACTGCTCCAGCTCCCGTTCCTCCAGCAATAGACAAAGCCATACGTACATCCACATATCTGTTTCCATAAGACGTATTTAACACTCTCTTATAGCGGTGTATCAACTCAGACATAATAACTTTATAAGAATGCTCGGCAAGTATCCTGCCTTTCCTGGGAGAGCCCCCCGCACCAACACCTTCTGCCACTTTATCCCCTTTATCATCTTGAAGTTTATCATTCAAATGCAACTTCACAAAATCCTGAGAGATATCAGTTGACAATAACGGGCTATTCTCCATTGCATAATCTGAATCTATAGCAAGAAACGCTATATGAGGCGGTATTTTCCCAACTCCAAACTCATCTTCATACATCTTCTTGGTAAAAGCCATTGACCTTATACCCGATCCACCAAGACCTATGTAGATTGTAGGATTTATTTCTCGTGATAACATAAAATTATAAATATGAAAACAGTTAAATTGTTACAAGTTAACAAAAAAAGGAGGTGACTAATAAGTGATTTAGTCACCTCCTTTCGTGTTTATATGGATATGACGACAGTGGCAGTAGGGTAAGTTTGGCTTGGTTCCGTCGGAACGAGTTCCGACTTCATCCCTCCCACGACTTCGTCGCGGGCCC
>JAZRQU010000067.1:0-2298 GCA_045650045.1 Candidatus Egerieisoma sp.
GAAGAGGTTTTCTTTTCGTTTGGGATTGCAAAGATATGTACTCTTTTTTAATCCTCCAAACTTTTTTGCAATTTTTTTCAAAAAAATTTTCGATTATTTTTCTGAAATAATGCTATCGTAAATATTATCAACATTATAGCCACATTCAGAAATTAATTCCTCTACAGTGCCCTGTTCAACAAATTTGTCGGGAATACCTAAAGATATTACTTTAACTTCCATTCCCAATGATGACACATACTCAGAAACTGCACTGCCAAGACCACCAGAAATTGCACCATCCTCCACTGTAATTAGGGTTTTGCACCTTTCACAAGCATACTTCACAATGTCAAAATCCAGAGGTTTGAGGAATCTCATATTTATATGGAGCGGTTCCATCCCCTCCTGTCTTGCCTTTTCAACCGCCTTTGCTGCCCTGTTCCCGACAGTTCCCAAAGAAAGCACAGCTACCCCTGCCCCTTCTGAAACCACAACCCCCTTGCCAGGCCCGACAAATTCAAACTCCTTCTCCCAATCCAAACCCTCACAAATTCCTCTTGGATACCTGATGGCAGTAATGCCATACTCCGGAAGAGTTGCTGAATACATCATATTACGGAGCTCAATCTCATTCATAGGAGCAGCTATTGTAATATTTGGTACAGGTCTCAAGTAAGCAAGATCAAATGCCCCGTGATGGGTTGCCCCGTCCTCTCCTACAATACCTCCCCTGTCGAGACAAAAGATCACCTTCAGTTTCTGGAGAGCAACGTCATGGATAATGCTGTCATAAGCCCTCTGCATGAAAGTTGAATAAATGTTGCAGAAAGGGAGCATCCCGTTTGCCGCCAAACCTGCAGAGAATGTAACCGCATGCTGTTCGGCAATGCCCACATCATAGGTTCTTTGAGGGAATGCCTCCATCATATATGTAAGGGAGCAGCCTGAAGCCATTGCCGGAGTAATCCCGACAATCTTTTCATTTTTCCCGGCCAGCTCCACAAGTGTCTTGCCAAAAATGTCCTGATATCTCAAAGGGCCTCCGCAAGAGACCTTCCTCTCTCCGGTTGCCACATCAAACTTGCCTGGAGCATGCCATACGCTTGGATTCGCCTCGGCCGGTCCGTAACCTTTTCCTTTTACAGTACTGATGTGGAGCAGCTTTGGACCGTCTATCTCCTTAAGATGGGCAAGTGTATTTACCAGCTCACCTACATCATTTCCATCAATGGTTCCAAAATACCTGAAGCCCAAACCCTGGAAAACCGATCCGTTCTTCATGAACGCAAGCTTTGTACTGAGCATGAACTTCTGTGCCAGCCTGCGCACCTTGCCGGTACCCAGCACACGCCACATATTCTTCTTTACCTTATTATATATAGGTGAAACTGCAATCTTCACAAGATAATTGTGAAGCGCACCCACATTCTTGTCAATTGAGATCTGGTTGTCATTAAGGATTACCAGGATGTTTGACTTTAGCGCACCCGCATTGTTCAAACCTTCAAAAGCAAGACCGCCTGTCATGGCCCCGTCTCCAATCACTGCAACCACATTGGTCTTCTCCCCTCTCATCCGGGCAGCCTCAGCAATACCCAGAGCCGCCGAAATTGAAACGGATGTGTGTCCTGCGCCAAAAGCATCGTACTCACTCTCTGCCATTTTAGGAAAACCGCTGATACCGTCCTTCTTCCTGTTCCCTACAAAAGCCTCCCTTCTGCCGGTAATTATCTTATGCGCATAGGCCTGATGTCCCACATCCCACACAAGCTTGTCTTCTGGAGTGTCAAACACGTAATGCAATGCCACGGCAAGCTCAACCGCTCCAAGACTCGATCCCAGATGTCCGGGATTGGTGGAGCAGCACCCAACCATGTACTCCCTTATCTCCCCGCAAAGGCGGGCAAGTTCCTCCATATTGAGTTTCCGAAGGTCTGCCGGTGAATTTATGTTGCCTAGTATATCCACAAAAATATCTCTGTAAAAACTGTGCCAAGTTACAATTTATTTGCATTATGGTAAAATTTAATTTTTTTGGCCATATCCCACAAATTTGCTAACTTGCTTAATTATTTGAATTAAGCGCAAAATATAAAAACAATATAACAATGACCAACACTAAAAAACTGTTAAATGATTACGGTGCCGTCCGTTGGACCGCTTTGGTTCTGATTGCACTGATGATGTTCTTTGCCTATATGTTTGTTGACGTGCTTTCACCGCTGTCAACTCTACTTGAAACAAGCAAGGGCTGGACCGCAGAAACTTATGGAACTTTCTGCAGTTCAGAGTATTTCTTGAATGTATTTGCATTCT
>JAZRQU010000068.1:0-4443 GCA_045650045.1 Candidatus Egerieisoma sp.
CATGCCATCTGCAATCAGTGGCAGATATGCCTCAAGCATTGACAAAAGAGAATCCACCTTGCTGTCAGTGTTCTGACCAGCAACAGGCTTGTATTTTGGAGTCACATTCATTTCTGTCTGGAATTGTGACATTGCAGTTTCATTGAGTGAGCTCATGGCATCATCAACAAGGTCCTGATTCTTGGAGATACCTCCGGCAAGACCCTCATCAATCATTTTGCCTCCCCACTCCATGAGTCTTGATGGAGAGCCAATGTCAAAAAAGCTCTTGACTGTATTCCAGATTGCTCCGGCTGCCTCTTTTGCTGCCTCAACAACTGAGCTGACTGCATTCAAAATACCATTCTTGATGCCCTCAAGGAGATTCTTGCCTATACTTGCCCAGTCATAATTTCCAAATGTTTCCTTGATTGCTGATATGATCTGAGGGATTGCTGCCACAACCTTTGGGATGGCCTGAATAAGACCAACAACTAATTTCCCAATGATCTCAATTCCCTTTGTGACAATCTGAGGCAGATTGCTGGCAATGGTTGCAAGGAATTTTGCAATTGTTGTCACAGCTGCTGTCATGATCTGAGGGAGATTGTTGACAATTCCATTGACCAGATTCAGGATCAGCTCTGCACCCTTTTCCATGATTGTTGGTGCATTTTCCAACAGGAATGATGCAAATGTTGTGATGAGCTCTCCGGCTGTTGTAATAAGATTAGGGAGATTCTGCAAGATTCCATCTGCAATGGTTGTGATAAAAGAAATTCCTGTGTCCAAAAGACCTGGCAATGCATTGGTGATTCCCTCCAGGAATCCATCAATTGTTGCTGAGTCCATTCCAAGGATTTCTCCAGCAGCCAAATCAATGGAGTCTTTGAGATTATTGATGAGATCAGTGCCAATTGTGGCCCAGTCAGTCTCAATGAGAGCTTTTCCAAGGGATGATGCAAGATTCCAGGCAGCCTCAAGGAGATATGGAGCAGCCTCAACAATTGCTGTGGCAAGTGCTGTGGCAATCTGGATTCCTGTCTGCACCAGCTCATCAGAATTGGCGCTGACCTGATTCAGGATGCCAATGAGCATGGAGCCAACACCACTCAACAGCTGTGGCAAAGACTTGAAAATGTTGCCCACCATAGGGAGCAGATTGTTAAACAGGAATGACTGCACAGTCTTGCTCAATGTGTCAAGAGCTGGACCTATGTCCTCACCCAGAGTGAGATTTGCAAGGAGATTTTCTCCGGCTGCTTTCATTGCTCCAAGTGATCCTGTGAATGTTGATTTTGCCTCATCAGCAGCAACACCTGTCAGTCCAAGGTCTTTCTGGATGACATGGATTGCCTCATAAACATCTCCAAGATTGTCCAGGTTGTACTCAACACCGGATAACTTCTCAGCATCTGCAAGGAGTCTCTCCATCTCTGACTTTGTACCACCATAGCCAAGTTTCAAATTATCAAGCATGGTGTAATTTTGCTTTGCAAATCCCTGATATGCAGTCTGGATTGATGTGATATCAGTGCCCATCTTGGCGCTGTTGTCAGCCATGTCAAGGATTGCTGTGTTGGCTGCCTCTGCTGCCTTGACAGTGTCTCCACTGAATGCCTGTTTTAATGCTGCACCAAATGAAACTGCTTGCTCAGCATAGCTATTTGCAGAGATTCCGGCCTCTGCTGCCTGAACAGCATATTCCTTGGCTGCTTTCGCTGCATCTCCATAGAGAGTGTCAAGACCTCCATAAGACTGCTGCAAATTGCCTCCGGCCTCAAGTGCAGACTTTATTGCTGTGCCAATTCCGGCTGCTGCAATTGTCTTTTTGATGGCTCCGGCTATATTCAGACCGGCTGACTTTCCAGCGCTCGCTGACTCTCCTCCAAGCTCTCTGGAGATGGAGCCACTAATCCCTTTTGCAGATGGGACTATTTGGATATACGCTTTTCCTAATTCAGCCATTTCTTATTTTCTCCCATGCACTGTCAAAATCGGCTCCAGTCTCAAACTCTTTCACCTTTTCTGACTCGTCAACTTTGTTTAGTAAAGCCGCCACAAATGATGGAGGCTTGTCTTTTCCTTTTGCTGCATTCTCAGAGTTGAGCCATGCAGTGATTGCTGTATTATCAGCAATATGGGCCCAAAGCAGATATCTAAATTCTACTTTGCGCCCACTCATTGCCATCATGATCCTGGAATCTGCCCTCAGGCCACATGCCAAAATAGCAATGTAGTCACAAGGGAGCTGATACATATCATAAATTTGATAGGTCTCAGCCAAGTCACAGATCAGTGCATCCTCATCAACCGCAATCATTTTTGAGAGGAGGCTAATTTTTTTACCTTATCACCTAGCAGATTCAAAATTTCTCTAAACTCATTAATCATCATCTCTGCTGGGATGGAGCCATCTTCTTGTTTCACATGCTCCATGAGGGCCTTTTCACCAGCATCTCCCAGCAAAAAGGGAACACAAAAAGACAGCCCCTGGAGGACTGTCTCATCATTTTCCCATTGTGCCAGGGCTTTGGTAAACCGCCAATCAGCGCCCTTTTTCTCATCAATCTCAATGACAAATCCGCTCTTTGTCTTGATTTTTACCATGTTCTACTCCTTATCAAGCTGAGGGAGTTGCTCCAACTTTCTGGAGATACTCATAATGAGTGTCACCCTCATCATTTGGTGTGCAGTCAACTGTTGTCTCATAGCCAATGGCATCCTCATCACCATAGGTGATGTCACCCACATCAGAAATCTTGCAAGATGGGATCACAATCCTCTTTGCAACATCTCCCCTGAGGAGCATGTCAATAACAATTGATCTCTCAGGCACATCCTTGTTGTTGACCTTAACAACAAGACCTGTGTCAAGATCACCGGACACATTGCTCTCTCCGTAAACATAGCCAAGGACCTCCTTGGACTTTGCCTCAATGAGAGTGTACTTGAATGTGTCATCCTTGGATTTCTGGATAACAAGGACAGTGTCTCCACCCCAAGCCTTGATTTTCTCTGTTTCCATTGCTGTGCTATTTGTCAGGCCATCATCTGAGACATAGCCAAGACCAACAAATGCTGGATCAAGAGACTCAAGCGCTGTTGTTGGGAGCGCTGTGCCAACAGGTGCAGTGAAAATGGCACCGCCAACTTTTGGCTTGCCAGCACTAACATTTGCAGCTTTATTCATAGCATTTTCCTCCTAATAGTGTTTGATATCAAAAACAGCCTGATATCTGTATTTCTTGGATGTTGTGTCTGTGTAGTTGTAGTCACTGTCAAGCGTGATTCTTGCAATTTCGCTCAAAGTGATTGCACCATAGACACCATCAAGCATCCACTCCTTAACCTGTTCATTGAGCTGTGCTGCCTCATATAATGATGGAGCATAGCTCTGCACAGCCAGGATGGATGAGCTAATATAATTTTCTTGACCGCCACCTGTTTTCTCTATAACAACAAATTGTGAGGCTGGACTTTTAGGCACTTCCATGAGCACAGGGACAGTCAGCTTTGACTCAAGGAATCCCTTGATTACATTTTCAATCATTTTCCAAATACCGCCTTTAATATGGTGTTGGACTTGCGATTTTCTCTCTTTGCAGCAAAAGACTGAGCATAAACCTCTGCATTTACCCTGACAGCTCCGGTCATGGTGTTCACCTCATAACCATCTCCCAAACGTGCAAGAGCATTGTTTGCATACTCAGTGCAGATGTCCAGCATTTCCTGTGACCTTAATAATTCGCTGACACCTTGTCTGTTGAGCTCAAATCTAACCTTAGCCATAAGCCTCACACCTTACTTTCATATGCCATGGGAGCTGAGGTGGAATGTTCTCCTCAATCCCTACGATCGGAAATCCAAATGTCATGACTGTCTGTGTGTGTCCATAGGCATCTGTCCAGGAGACCTTTTTATCTGTCCAGTCATGAGTGTCACCCTTTGGGATTCCTAACATGTACCTGATTGTCTTACCAAACAACTGTGTGGATGTTGTGATGTCATCCGTTGTTGGCTCACCAACAAGCACATTGTTAACCTCAACAGGATTCTCCTCATAGATGGGTGCTCCATAAGGATCAGTCCCTGTCTGGACCTGTTCATATAAAATCACTGTGATTCCTGACAACCTTGCCATAAAAACTCACTCCCTATCTGCTGCTTTAAAAGTCCAAGCTTTTTGAGATCATTTCTCAGGATAGAATTTGCAATACCACCACCAGGCACAGCATATGATCCGCTCCAAGAATATCCCAAAGCTGACTGTGCCTCCTGGGTCATTGCATCTCCCTGAGTGCTCTGTCTGAGTATTCTTGCCACAACATCAACAGTCACAATCTTGACAACACTGCCATAAGTGCTGTCACTCTCTATCTCAGCATCAATGTCCTTGCCAGCATTTCTGCCCAGGACCCTGATCTCATCAGACACAAGAGGGAGCAAAGCCTCTGCTCTTGT
>JAZRQU010000069.1:0-2177 GCA_045650045.1 Candidatus Egerieisoma sp.
CTGCTGGCAGCGGCACTCTCTCTGATCGGAGTCTTCGGACAGGTACTTATTGATGTGCAGTACAGAAGACGCGATCTGGCTGTAAAGAAGGTATATGGAGCAGAAACCCCGAGACTTGTACTGGACGGACTGAAGAGATACATGGTCATAGGTACTATATCATATATCATAGCAGTTCCGACAGCATATTACGCAGTCAACAGATGGCTCGAGAGCTTTGTGGAGCACAACGGCATGTCAGCATGGACATTCATATTGACATTTGTAGTGATCATGACCTTGACAATTGCCGTTGCTGGTTTCCAATACTGGAGCGGCGCAAATGCAGATCCGGCAGGAGCTCTGAAGAAAGAGTGACTTAGTTTTGCCAAATTTTTATTGAAACTTATCTATATTTTAGTACTTTTGTGCAAGATTTGGCAAAATGAAAGGATTTTTAGATAAATTTCATGAATTGAAGATATTTACTCTTGAGGATGCTGCACGTATCGTCAAGAGTAAAACTTATGCAATGACAATACTGAGGGGGTATATAGAGGATGCTCTGGTGGTTAAGATCCGTAGGAACCTATATGCGGTAACAAATCTTGCCACTAAACATATAGAGGCCAATCGTTACGAGGTTGCATCGGCTTTGACCCCAACTGCATATGTCGCATACCATTCCGCCCTGGAGTTCTATGGTATGGCCAATCAGGTCTTCAACACCATGTATGTCGCAAGCGAGAGCATATTCAACAGCTTTGAGTTCGACGGACTGTCATACATGTACGCTAAAAGTCAGACAAACGTTGGAGTTGAAACTCCTGTAATGTCATACGGAATAAGGATTACAAGTTTGGAAAGAACCGTAATCGACTGCATTGACAGAATTGATAGGTGCGGAGGTTCTGAAGAGATTCTTCAGTGCTTTGGAATGATAATGCATATCAGTGAAGCGAAATTGTTAGAAGTTCTTGCAAGTTATGACAAAGCAACCCTTTATAAGAAGGCTGGATTTGTTCTGAGCAGGTTCAGGAGCCGATTCAACCTAAGTGATGCGTTCTTCCAGACGTGCAGGGAAAGGGCAAATGTAGGCTCTAAAGTGCTTACATCATGCGAAGATTGTACTGAGTATGACAGGGAATGGAATATTTCATATCCTGACACGTTTAATTCATTTGACTATTAAAGAGTATGAGGGCATATAATCGGATAGAACTGGAAAAGGTGGCTAGAGAGACCGGCTTCATAAGGGATAATCTTGAGAAGGTGATCCGCCTAAGCAATATCCTGGAACTTCTCGTGTCAGATGATAGCTTGAAAGGAAAGGTTGTCCTGAAGGGAGGTACGGCTATCAATCTTACTGTGTTTGATATGCCTCGTTTGTCGGTTGATATTGACCTTGATTATTGCTGCAATTCAGACAAGGATACAATGATGGCGGACAGGGCTGTCATAGGACAGGAGATTCTCGGGTATATGCAGTCCAACGGATATACTCTTCACCCTTCAAGCAAGAATACGCACGCTCTTGATTCGTGGGTATTCAGTTACTTGAATGCCGGAGGCAACAAGGATAACATCAAGATTGAGATCAATTATATGATGAGGACTCATATTCTTGAGCCTCGGACAAGAAAGACGTCTATTCCATTTATTGATGAGGTTGATGTCTATGCATTGTCACCTCTTGAGCTGTTCGGCAGCAAGATAAAGGCCTTGATTGAAAGAGCAGCTCCAAGAGATATGTATGATGTCAATCGTATGATTAGAGAGAATATCTTCAAGGATGACCAGGTGGATATGCTGCGAAAAATAGTTGTATTCTATCTTGCTGTCGGAGGAAAGAACAAACCAATAAAGGAGTATTCTTTTGAAAGGATCCAGAACATCAGGTTCCCTCAGATTAGGTCAGCCTTAATTCCGGTTCTGAAAAAGACTGAGAAATTTGACTTTGAGGAGGCTAAATCAAACGTTATCTCCTTCTTAACAACACTCCTCATCTTAGGAGACGCGGAGAAGAAATTTATTGATTCGTTTAATCAAGGTGAATACAAGCCGGAACTTCTATTTGATGATGGTGAAATCATTGAAAGAATCAAGGAACACCCTATGGCTCTCTGGAAGATAAACTACGCAGAATAATCTATGGCAAAAAACAAAGCGAAAATACTGGTTGTGGATGACAACAGCGG